>JAJFFE010000316.1 GCA_021776775.1 Planctomycetota bacterium
CAACAAGGACCTCGATGATCTAGCCGCAACCCAGCTTCTAACGCTTCGCCCCGGCGAGCCGCGCCACCGGTCTGCCTAGGCACACGCGAGGACAAGACTCCCACGCGCCATCAGAACCCGCTTCTTCCGGGTCCGGACGAGGTCGATGTCAGCGACTAGCGATCTAGCCCAACGAGCCAGCAAGGGCACTCCGTCTGCGACGACGGGGTTGGTCGAGTGGCTACAGTCCGCGTCACATCGTTTGCACGATGGCGCACCCATCAAAGCAACCAGTCGAAGCCTCGCGCTCGCCCATGAAGATCGCACACAGCCCGGTACGGATCACGCCGCCGAGCGCACATTTCTCATCGCCCAACACACACTCGCAAGCATCGGGCATCCCCGCTGCCCCTAGCCCCGAACAGAATCGGACACGCCCCGATGCGCCCGTCGGTCGTTCTCACCCGTGCTTGTTTGCCAACCCGCTCCCCGGCGACCAACCACACTCGCGTGCCTCATAGTCGGTGGCGAGCCATCGACTCGACCATCCCCAACCCACTGGTGTTCGAGCCACGCCGCGATGCGCCCGTCTGTTTCGCTTCGCTCTTCAACTCTCGAGCCCGCGAGATTCGCCACCCGCGAGCATCTCTCTGATTCTCAGTCCGCCCAGCGCGCAGTGATCTCCTTTTCGCCTTCGATGGTTCGGTGTACCGGGCACTTGTTCGCGATTTCGAGGAGCCGTGCGCGTTGGTCGTCGTCGAGGTCTCCCTCGACGGTGATGATCCGCTCAATGCGGTCCACGCGCCCTTGTTCACTCTCACATGACTCGCAGTCTTTGGCGTGGATCTTCGAGTGTTCCAGCCGGACCGAGATCTTCTCGACCGGCCACTTCTTCCGATCGGCGTACATGCGAAGCGTCATCGAGGTACACGTGCCGAGCGCCGCCAGCAGAAGATCGTACGGGGTGGGGCCGGTGTCGAGCCCGCCGACGTCGGCGGGTTCATCGGCGAAGAAGGTGTGGTTTCCGGTGAGGACCTCCTGCTGAAATCCCTTGCCCGTCTCGTTGACTGTGACGCTCATGGTGGTTCCGTTCCTGAGGAATCTGGCCGCTCGATTTCGTAGCAGCATAGGACGAGCGAGATCTTCGCGCTCGGCTCCTCCAGATTCCACTCCTCGTCACAGAGTTACGGTCAGGCGCGGGCGGATAAGCACGGCAGGATGAGAGGAAGGCCCCGTGAAGGGCCTTCCTAAGTGTCACATGATCGGCTGGGTCTGAATCACCCGATCACGGGCAGTTGTCGAACTCGTCGCATGGTAATCGATCGGGGTTGGGCTCGACGCCGCAGGCGGCGAATGGCGCGGAGGGATCAGCGCCGCCATCGAACAGGCCGGTGAGCGCGAAAATCGGATCTCCGATATCGAGTCCGCCGTCAGCGTTGATGTCCGCGGCGGCCGCGCATGGTGGTTCCGCCCCGGATTCGAAAAGGTGAGAGAGTAGGTAGATCGTGTCTGCGATGTCGTAGAGGCCGTCGTTGTTCGCGTCGCCGCGCCGGAAGGGGACTTGGCTCGCAGCGACGGGTGCCACCGGGTTCAGCTCAACGTTGCCGTCGATCTCGGCCGGGTCGAGTGCCACTCCCGCGGAAATGAAGATGTTGGTGACGAGAGGTGTTCCGAGCGTCTCGGTCCAGGTAAGCGCAGCGTCGACGCTGTCGGAGAACCCGATCAGTTCGGCGGCGTTGGTCTGGTAAGCGACGGATACCAAACTCGCGGGGGCGTCGATCGTGATGGTCTCCGCGCCGAGGAAGCTGTAGACGGTGCCGAGCGTGACGCCGTCGGCGAACAGCGTCGCTTCGAAGTAGTCTGGACCGACCCCGCCGGCAAGTGCGGCGAGCGCGTTGACCGCAACGACGTTGGTCGCCTGAAGCGCGGTCTCCGGGTGCGCGAGTCCGAAGGAGAATCCTTGGGTGATCGTCGCGCCGGAGGCGTCGGAGAACAGGAGGTCGACCGAGAAGTTCGCGGCACCGGTGGCCGGGTCGACGTCGATCGAGTGGTTTCCGGCGTCCATCACGAGGTCGCTACTCGTGGGTGGGTCAATCGGGCCACCACCACCCCCGGAGCCGCTATGCGGCGGCACGCCGGGCGGATTCGAGTCTTGGCTGTTGATGGTGATGAGTCCGTTGACCAACTCCGGCACGATCGGCTCGAGATCTTCCACCAACAACGTGTCGGTTTCCGGTATGCCGACCGTGTCGCAGAACGCAATCTCGACGGCGGATCCGACCGGACCGACCAGGGAATACTCGACATCGAGAATTTCGAGGTCGTCTCCGACGGGAAGCACCACGCCGGCGAGGAAGCTGACCAAACAAAGGTTGAGCACGCCGTCGGAGTACGCCTCGGCGATCCAGAAGTCTGGATTGAGCGCCACGGTGTCGGCACCCATGTTGGCCGAGATCGGATACAGGTCGTTTTCGTCGCTACAAATCGACATCGACCAGCCTCGAACCAACGACCCGCCATTATCGAACAGGACGGTGACGTCGGCGCGTTCGTCGGCGGCGAACGTCGGAAGTTCGAAGCTGTAGTCACCGCTCCCCGTCGGCGGTGGGTCAATCGGTGGGTGCGGGTTGGGGTCAGTCGCGACGATCGTGATCGAGCCTGCGGTCGTCGTGGGTGTGATGGACACCATCTCGACGACCACCCACGGCAGTACGACCGGGGTGCCGAGCGTGCAAATGGTCAACGGGCTGACTTCACCGGGAGCTCCGAGCATCGAGTACTCGATGTCGAGAACCTCCAAGCCGAAACCGACCGGGAAGACCTCGACGCTCATGAAGTCGACGATCATGCCGTACGTGACTCCGCCGCCTTCGAGATCGATCACGACAAAGTCCGGGTTCACCGCGACGACGTCGCTTCCCGGTTCCGCGGTTACGGGAAGCACCAGGGATGGCGTGCTGCACACGCCCATGGAGAATCCCCCTACGTTGCCACCCAGATTATCGAACTGTATGGTCGCGACGACTCGTTCGTCGCCGTCGACGTTCGGTGCGTTGAACGTGTAGTCACTGCTCTGGCAAAAGACAGTATCTGCGACAAAGAGCGTGCACAGAAGCACCGCTATCGCACGGGTTGTTCTCAGCATTCGGTGCTCCTTTCTACGGGCAAGCTACATAGGAATCGCAGGAGGTGAGGTCGGCGGTCGGATCGTCACCGCAGCTACTCGGCGGCGGAATCGGCGGAGATCCGGCGGTGAACAGGTCGGCCAGGAGCACGATGGGGTCGGCGATGTTGACTTCGCCATCGTCATTGATATCGGCGGCGTCGAGGCAGGGGAGGTCTGACTGACCCGATAGGAAGACCAAGCACTCTATGACGTCTGCGATGTTGATCGCGCCATCGCCTCCGATGTCACCCCGGACGAAGTCGTCCGCTAGCGCTTGATTCGGAGCGATCGAGACGACGACCGCCAGAGCAAGAGTCGCAAGCGCGCCCCCTAGGCTCTTGGAGAATTTCGACATCGAGTTTCCTCTCACGAGCAAAATTTTCGTTCTGCGTCCCTGCAGAGCGTTCACACAGATGATCCCGTGCTCCGCCTCCCGGTGACGAAGAAGTGGAGATAGATTTACGTTTCGCATCATGGCGCGCACGACGTTGCCGGGTAGTAGCAATAGGGGAGAGTGTCGTCGGTCGAGTCAGCCGTGCACGGGCCGAAGGGGCTGCCCGTCGAGAAGAGTCCGTCCAAGATTTGAATGACGTCTCCGATCCCCATCGTGCCGTCGTCGTCGAAGTCGGCGGCGTCTTGACAGGTGGGAGTAGCGTCGTCGCCGAAGAGTGCCCCGAGTAGCAGAATCGGATCGGCGAGGTCAATCACGCCGTCGCCCGTGGCATCTCCGCGCCGGAAGTTGGTGATCGACGGAGTCGAGGCGTTGACGAACACTTGCAGACTATTGGCGACCGAGTTCGCGACCACGACATCCAGGGCTCCGTCGCTGTTGACGTCGATCGATGTGAGAGAGACGCAGTTCGATTCGGTCGAAAAGACGACGGCGGCATCGAACCCACCAGAAAGGTCCCCTTCGTTGAACGACAACTCGTCACTGCCCGCGTTGACTGCCGCGACATCGATAGCGCCGTTCAAAGTGAAATCCGCGAGCAGGGTCGCTCGGGGTTGTTGACCCGCGGTCAGCGATACCGATGGAGCGAACCCTCCACCGGGCGTGGCGAGCATGAACGTAATGATGTCTTGGTTCGGGCAGGGAATGACCAGGTCCAAGAGGCCGTCTTGATTCAGGTCGTGCGTCGAGATGAACCAGATTGAATCGTCGATGCCGAGGTTGAACGGAACGATGGTCGGGAAGCCGCCGGTGCCGTCGCCGTGAAGCAAGCCGAAGGTGCTGTCCGTCGAGTTGCTGACCACGAGGTCGAGGTGGCTATCGCCAGTGAACTCTCCGGACACCACGAACACCGGCGTCGTCAGGAACGCCAAGCCGAGGCTCGCCGAAAACGTGCCGTCCCCGTTTCCGTAGAACACTCGGAGCAAGTCGTCGCCGTGCGCCGTCACCGCGAGGTCGACCGAGCCGTCTTCGTTCAGGTCAGCGGTTGCCAAAGACGTTGGCGCGTTCCCGCATGGTATCGGTGTCTGTGGGATGAACGTCCCGTCGCCAACCCCGAGCAGCACCGTGAAGGACGCGTCGAAGATGTTGGCTGCGATCAGGTCGAGTACGGCGTCGTTGTTGACATCGTCGACGACCAAGAAGAACGGCGAGCCCGTGGCATACTCGACCATCGGCCCGAATCCACCGGTCCCGTCTCCCAGCGTGATCACTACGGAGGAGCCGAGGGTGCTCGCGATGGCAAGGTCCACGTGGCCGTCTCCGTCGAAGTCTCCCGAGACGACGCTTTGCGGAGTCTCCACACTTAGTGCTGCCGATTCCGCGAACTCGACGTCTCCGTGGCTCACGCCCGTCAAGCTTGCGAGTAACAGCGCCACGACCAGCACACGGCGACAGCTGTCGCGTATGGCTTTCGTTCTCATCGTTTCTCCTCCTCGTTCCCCGTTGTTGTCAGATTCAAAGAACGGTCGTCATAGTTGACCTGCAGGGTTGCGATAACACTGAGTTGGTTGGCCGGAGCGACACTGACTTGTGCCCGTTCGCCACGCGGCCCGTCTCGCAGCGATACGGAGTAGTTGCCCGTTCCGAGGAAGTCGAATGTGACCTCTCCTTGGTCATCCGTTCGACCCAGATACACCGCGTCTGCGATATCCCACACTTCGGGGGTGATCCAGAGGTCGCGATGACCCAACGGCACTCCCGTCGTGTTGCTGATCCGGAGGGTGCGAGCGACGCGGGGTTCGAGCACGATTGGAATCGTGTCCGAGGCCGTCCACACGTAGAACGCGGCGGCATACTCTCGTGTGTAGACCATTCCGCGCGCGCCGAGGATCGCGGATCCGTCGTGAATCTTGCGCGGCCATCCGTCGAGGCCACCGAAGACAATGACCTCTTCGGTCGTCGGGTAGTCGCGGGGCAGCAGCACCAAGTTGCTGAGCGTGCGAATCGGTTGTCCGGTCGTGGATCGGAAATCCAACCGTCCGATGCGGTGAGTCGACGTGCGATCGACCACGAGGTCGAGGGTGTCGCCGACTTTGGCTCGGCACGTGTTTCTGGAGCCGAGGAACCCGAACCGGGGAACGTCGGCGTTGTTTGAGCGGATGAGATCGAACGGTCGCTCGACCGCGAGCAGCAGTCCATGCGTGGCGCGCGTGCTTTCGTCACCGCGACTGGAAGTCTCGGCCAGGGCGCCCCAGCGTAGATCGTTGCGAGTCGCACGGACCGGGGGGAGTTGACCGAACCCACCGAGTTCGAACCGCCCCTCGGCGTCGGTCGTGATGGACGGCCCCCAAAGTTCATCACCGAGAATGGACCCGATTTGCAGCGCCACGTCGGCGACCGGGGCGCCCGATCGATCGCGGACCGTGCCTCGGATGAACTCGCCGGCTCGCATTTCAACATCCGCGCGACGCGTTTCGTGGGCGACGAGATCCGAGATCGCGAACTCATCGCAGCGGTACTCGGCGTGCCAACCGGTGAGGAGGTAGTCGCCTTCCGCCACGCCCGTGAAGCGGTAGAGACCGTCGTTATCGCTGGTCGCTTCGGGGAGGTCTCGCGCGAAGAACGTCCCCGTCTGTGGAATCAGGCGCATGCGAAGTCCCGCGAGCGCGGCGCCGTCCGGCGAAGTCGCGCGCCCTTCGACCACCGCGCCGTCGTCGAGCACGATGAGCGTTTGGTCCGTTGCCTTCAGCGCGCTCTGTGTCGTCGGGTGGTGGGGGTGGCGTACCGTGACTGCTACCGGCTCGTTTTCGGTGACGGCCAACAGGGTAACGATCCCTTCTTCGTCGCTGTGCGTCGTGAGGGGTGTTCCACGCCACTGCTTCGTTCGCATTTCGACGACGGCGCCGACCACCGGGACGCCGCGTTCGTCGACCACCGTGCAGTCCCAGGACTCTCCGCGTCGTAGTCGAACCGTGGACGACGGTGCTCTTGCGACATCGCTTGCGGCCGCGCACCCATCCGTCTGAATGGAGTAGAAGACGGCGTTCGACTCCCACGAGAATTGCACCCGGCCGTCACGATCTGAAACGAGAGTCTCGTACGTTCCCGACGCCGACGGTCCAACCGTGACGGGGACGCGAGCGAGTGGCCGGTCTTGCTCGTCGAGCACTTCGATCGAGCACGTCATCGCTGGGTCGAGAACGATCACATACGGAGACGCGTCGGTCGTCCGCGATCGGCACGGCTCGCGATACTCTTGGAATCCCGTCGCTCTCACCGCAAGTCGCGCCGATGCAAACTCGGTCACGTCGACGGCGATGTATCCGTCCTCGTCGGTGACGCCGACGACTGCCGAAGCGAACGGCTGAGACAGAATGGAAGGAGCGTCGCGACCTCCGGAGGTGAGCGCGGAGACCATTCGCAGTTGTCCCGTCGAGACCGTGGCTCCGCGAATCGGCGTGCCCCCGATCGCGTTGAGCACGCGGACTTGCTGTGTGCTTGCGGACGGCACCAGGGAGTTTGTCGCGACACCTTGTTCGGTCAGGTCGCGGGTAGACCTCGAGGCGTGATCACTGCCGCGAGTCGCGGTCGCACCCAAACCGTTGCCGGTAGACGTCGGCTGATTCGCAGCCGTCGGGTCCATCACGGTCGGTGAACCGCCGGGCGTGCCGTCCCAGAAAAGCCACACCAGAACGGCCAACGTCAACAGCGTGAGCGCGATCACTTTGCCTCGGCTGCGCATGGCTCGGTGATCCGTCGCGCGCGCCGTCGATGAACTTCCAGAGTCCCACGGAGCCGACTCGCGAAGCTGGTCGAGTAGTACCGGTTCTATCCCCGGCCCGACGCCGCCGAGCAGAATCAAGAACGCGAGTCGACGATCTCCATCTTCGCTCGTGAACTTCTCGCGCAATAGCGCGAGGCCACGCTTGATCTGCACCCGAACCGTGTTCGTCGCAACGCCGCGAATCTCGCCGATCTCCGCGGCGGTGTGCCCCCCGTAGAAGTGGAGCGTCACGACGCTTCGATACGGCTCGCGCAGGCTTAGTACATCTTGCGTCAGCGTCTTGCGCAGTTCGCGCGCTTCACACGGATCGTCGCCAGGGTCGATGGCTTCCGGGCGCGCGGTCGCTTGTTCGCGGTTTCGGCGACGCCCGCTCTCCCGAAACGATCGTCGCGCAAAGTTGCGCAGTACCGTGGACAGCCACGATGTCAGTTTTTCGCGCTGTTCGGGGGGCTTGCCGAGGGCGGCGACGTAGGTCATCTGCACAATGTCGTCGGCGGCACTCTCGTCGCGAACCAAGCTGCGGGCCAGTTTCTGCAGCCAGTCGGAGTGAGAGATCAGCTCTTGTTCGAGCATGTCCGGTGGCATTGAAGAAGCCCCTCACCCATGGCCAGTCCCACGCGAGACCGGCAGAGAACTCGCCTGCACAACGCGTCGGTACGACGTTGTGAAGACGCAGGTTACGACAGTCCGAATGTAGCCCCAAAACGACGCTGCGCAATCGACTTGGCGGGACCTCGCCGCCGAAGCCCTCGGGGCGCGATCCGTTGGGCTCACCCGACTTGCGACTCCCATCGCCCGTCAACGTACCACGCGGCGAGAGGAACCCGAGTCGGCCAGGCCTATTGAGCGACATCCCGTGACTGAGAGAGGCGTGACAATAAACTGGGAAAACTTTCCCCGGCCAGTGATTCTCGCCTCGGTAGGATCCACGCCTGGCAGACCTTTCAACTTTCACTGAGGAGCCCCCATGTCCCCGACTGAAACGGCCATCCCGCAAAAAGAGTTCGACCGTATCGCCGCGATGATCCACAGCGACGCGAGTCCGGTCGGCATCGACGCCAAGACCACCCACGTGATCATCATCCACAAGCTCGAGTCCATCGAGCGCCGTCTCACCGAACTCGAAGCTCGTTGAACTCCGTCAAGTCCCCCGTGAGCGGACTCGTCCGGGCGGGCGTCTTGGCAGTATCCTGAGTGTCCCATGACTGAGCACGACGATAGTGACGAACGAGTGCGAACCGTAACTCGCCTTCTCGGCGCCTTGGACGACATCCCCGGGGAACCGTCGGAGGCGTTGCTGCCCATCGTGTACGAAGAGCTTCGCGCTATCGCACGCCGTCGCATGGTGGAAGAGCCGGCCGGGCACACCCTGCAAGGGACCGCACTGGTCCACGAAGCGTTTCTTCGTCTCGTCAAAGACGAAGGAGCCCGCTGGCAGAATCGTCGCCACTTCTTCGCCGCGGCCGCAGAGGCGATGCGCCGCATCCTGATCGAGCGCGCGCGCCGCGTTTCGCGGGTGAAGCGCGGAGTTGACCGACGCCGCGTGGACATCGATGAGATCGAGGTCACGGCCGAACCGCAGAGCCACAGCCTTCTCGATCTAGATGAAGCGCTGATCGAGTTCGAGTCACGCTTCCCCGACAAGGCGAAGATCGTCAAACTGCGCTACTTCGCAGGGCTGACCGCCGCGGAAACAGCAGACGTCATCGGTGTTGCGGAGATCACCGTGCACAAGCAGTGGCGCTTCGCGCGCGCGTGGTTGCTGCGCTTCCTCGGCGGCGCTGCTCAATAGCGCGATCCCGGCGATGCTGAATCTCGGTTTCACGCTACCAACTCTGGCGGGCTTCCACGCCGGTCAGCTCCGGGTCGTTGCCCGCGTAGAACGTTCGCGGACCACGTGCCAATTCCAGCCAGCGTGCAATGGCGTGACCCGGACTATCGGGTGAACCCGTGGGGGGCGCGGAGAACGTGGGTCGGGTAACGCAACGATCCGAGATCGCGGGCCAGGGCGGACCGCTGATCCCGCTTCGATTGCCTTCGGCTCAGCGGGGCGGTCCTTAGGGCTTGTCGCACCCGCCACCGCTGAGATCGGGTCAGAGTTCGACCTTCGAGTCGTAATGGACAACGACGCGTACCCGGCAGGAACGGGGACCGTCGATCACAACGTCCGCGCGCTCACGTTCGGATTGAGCGCGGATTGTGACTACGACACGCTGCTTGGGACCCTACCGGAGAATCCTGGCGAGATAGGGTCCGGAGTTGCGTTCTCGGACGGGGCGGGGGCCCATCTCGCAGTGTTTTGGTACGGTCGATACTCACGGCCCGGAAGGGATACCGAGCCCGAGCAGAGGAGTATCGCGACCGCCAAACCTCGTCCGGATCCGGACGAGGTGGCCCATCCGCATCTCCGACAGGGATCACATAGCCCCCAGCAACATCCACATATCCCAACCAACCCGCAACGGAGTCGGGCCCACGCGCTGCCCTTCGCCCGGAACAGACTCGTTTACGCCCCGATGCACCGTCACTCGTTCTTCCCCGAGCTTGTTCGCCAATCCGCTCCCCGGCGTCCGACCTCACTCGCGTGCCTCATAGTCGGTGGCGAGCCATCGACTCGACTATCGCCAACCCACTGGTGTTCGAGCCACGCCACGATGCGCTCGTCTTCTTCGTAGTTGCTCGCGCTAGGATCCGGTCCCGAGTTTGGGAGTCGGCCGCTCGGGCGGGGGTTCGCCGTACAAGATCGCCTCGTACGTGGCCACTTCGAATGGCTTCTCGAGCCGCTTGAACAGCGTGATGAGATGCTCGAGCGTGCTTTGAGATCGGGGGTGGTGGGGCCCGATTTCACGGAGCTGAATGCTCCACGCGTGGAGCAGCGCTTGTTTGGCTCCGTCCAGATCGCCCGCACCTATGAGACATGCGCCCTGCAGCGAATAGGATGCTGCCGCAGAGACTGAGTCCTTGCCGTGTAGTGTTTCGATGAGCTCGGTCGATTCTTGGTAGTACGTCGCCGCTTCGGCGTGCTCGCCGCGATAGACCAAGCAGTCGGCGAGGCCGCGAATCGGCATGATCATGTTCACCGTCGGGCGATCGAAGTCGAGGCGCGCGCGTTGGTCGCGAAACAGCGCCTCCGCGCGAGCGATCTCGCCACTTCGCATGAGCGCGTGCGCGTAACCGCTCTCGGCTCGCATGCGCAACGGGTGGCTATCGCGATACTCTTTCTTCAATGATTCGATCGCTGAAACGTAGAGCTGCTCCGACTCGTCACTGTCGTTCGTGAACGGTGCGAAGTCGAGCATTGCAATGATGACGCGCCGTTCGGAGGGATCGCCGCTTCGAATGATCTTGTAGGTGACCTCGCGGAGTTGTTGGATCCCATCCAGACTCTTCTTCGGATCGATCGAATAGGCGAGCAGTCTGGCGAGGGACCGCTCTGTGGACAATCGGCGCGGGTGTAGTTCAGGAAGAATGCGTTCACCAATAGCACGGCTTCGGCGCAGGATCTCCTTGGCGCGGTCGTAGTCGTGTTCTCCGCTGTATATGTCGGCGAGCGCGTTCAGCATGTCGACCGTATCGGTGTGCTCTTCTCCGTTCAGGTCGATGGTGTCGGCCAAGCACTCCTCGGCGAATGGGATCGCCTTGCCGGGCATGCCGTTGTGATTGAGGGCGCGGGCGATGGCAGAGAGGAGGTCGAGACGGAGTTGCTTGCGGTGCGCGAATTCGACGCGTACCTGCTCGCCCATCGATACCAGCAGGTCGACGAGTTTGACGTCGGGACCTTCGAGGTCAGGAGAGGGCGCGGTGAACACCCTCATCAAGAACTGGTTTATCTCGTTGGCTCGCGTCGCCTCGTTCTGGGCTTGAATCGCCGCAAGCTCTGCTTTGCCTTTTTCTCGAAGGGCGAGCACGGTTCCGATCGACAGCGCGATGATCGCGACCGCCATTGCGCCGAGGATGGCGCGGTGGCGTTTGGTGTACTTGGTCAGTAGATAGATCGTGCTTGCGGGTCGTGCCGAGATCGGTTCGTTGTGGCGGTAGCGGCGAAGATCGGCCGAGAACTCCGAGACCGTCTGGTACCGGCGATCCCGTTCCTTGGCCAGAGCCTTGGCGACAATGGTCGCCAAGTCGCCGCGGTACGCTCGATCGACAGAATGCAGCGACAGGGCGTCTACTTCCTTGATGATGCTGATCGCTTCGTGAAGCGTCTTGCCCTTCACGTCGTTGGGCAGGCTCCCCGCGAGCAGCTCGAACAGCACGACGCCGAGGGAATAGACGTCCGATCGTGTGTCGAGAAGATCCGGATCCCCGCTTGCCTGCTCTGGGCTCATGTACTGAACCGTACCGAGGATTTGACCGGCGTAGGTATGCGGGGCGGCTTCGTCGTCACTGTCGGACGAGAAGACGCGCGCGACGCCGAAGTCGAGCACCTTTACCCGGCCGGACTCGTCGACCAAGATGTTGGCCGGCTTCAGGTCTCGGTGGATGACTCCCTTTTGGTGGGCGTGTTGAACCGCTTCGCAGATTTGCTGGAAGAGTTCGAGTTTAGCGTCGGTATCGAGACTGTGGATCGTAACGAACTTCGTAATGGAGACGCCTTGCACGAACTCCATGGCGAAGAACGGGATGCGCTGGCCGTTCCCGGTAGCGGTCCCCGCCTCGAAAACACGGGCAATGTTCGGGTGCTCGAGCAGTCCGAGCACTTGGGATTCGTGCTCGAAGCGACGCTCGGCGCTCTGCGACGGAAACGCGCTGCGCATCACTTTCAGCGCGACCGTGCGCTTGGGGCTGTCCTGCTCGGCGCGATAGACCACGCCCATTCCGCCTTCGCCGATCGGTTCGATCAAGCGGTAGTGACCGACCCGCTGTCCCGGTTCGAGTTCGTTCTCTTGGAGCAGTGCGTGGATGGCGATCGGGTCGGGATCGAGCAGAGGTGTTTCGGACGCGTCACATTCCAGGAGCGCGTGCAGCTCGGCGCGAACGGTCGAGTCTTCCAGCGCTTCGAGGAACTGCTCCCGAGCTTCACCGACCAACTCCACGGCACGATCGAAGAGCGACTCGAGTTCGCGATCGCTGGGTAAGGTCGGTTTTCGTGACACAGTTCGTTCCCCCCAGCCCGGATTCACCGCCGTTGAATGGTCGCCCGATCGCTCAATGATACGGGTGGCGACGACGACTTCCACCGCGCGGTTCGTGCTCGGTCTGCGTCATGGATTTCCGAAAGTGACGATCCGGCGAAGCGTTGGAGTGTCCAGCCGCGCAATGACCGCGACTTCGAGCGCTCAGCGACTCAGGCTCGGAAGCATCCAGGTGGGCGAGTGTTCGTGATGAGTCACTCCCGCGACTCCGGTGCTGACAAGGGCAGAGTCGATCCCGGCCGCGTTGGCGCCCGCGATGTCGGTACCGAGCTGATCACCGATCATGATGACGTTGCGCGTACCGACACGCGACAGAGCGGACTCGAAGATTGGCGCTCCCGGTTTGCCGAGGTGCGTGAAACGCCACTCGGCTTTGGGATAGCGTGTCTCGAGCGCCGCTTCCAAGAGCAGCGCGATTCCACCCGCCGTGAACCCGAACGAGCCTTCGGCTCGCGGATAGATGACGTCTGGGTTCGGGAGCAGCAGGTGCACCGTGTCGCCGCGATCGAGCCTTCGGTATAGCGCGCTCAACGTGTCATCGAGGCTGTCGATGAACGAGTAGCCCTTCGCGCCGCACGGGATCACCACGTCGAACTCGGCTTGCGGTGACGGGGCGACGATCGTGGCGCCGAGTGACTCGACGAACGAAACCGCGCTCGGGCCGCCGAGCACCAGTGCACGGGGATTCGTCAAGCCGTGGTCGCTAAAGTGCTCGCCGATCAACGATCCCGAGCTGATGACGCGTTCGACAGGGATGGGAATGCCGTACCCGGCGTATCGTTCTGAGCACTCTTGCGGAGAACGTGACGCGTCGTTGGTCAGGATGTAGTACGGCCGATCGTACGACTCCAAATGCTCGATGAGAGCGTCGGCTCCCGGGATGGGGCCGTCGTCGTGGACTAGTACGCCGTATGCGTCGAAGAAGATCGCTTCGTAGCGATCGAGGATCTCACTCATCGAAATGGTCGGAGTGTCGTGCGTCATAGTTCACTTTCGATGAGTTTGGCCAACAGCGCCGCGCTTCGCGGCCAGCGGTAACGGTCGATTCGATCCTGGCGCCGCAGATCCAACGCTGCGCGTTGATCTTCGTCGGTCAACAGCGTCTCCAGCCCGCGCGCGATCGACGCGGGTTGTAGTGGATCGCAGTACAGAACGCTATCGCCCAACACCTCGGGCAGGCTCGACCCGTCTGAAACCAGGCAGACCGTTCCGCACGCCAACGCTTCCAACGGCGGGAGCCCGAACCCTTCGTAGAGCGAAGGGTAGAGGAACGCGCGCGCCGACGTGTACAGCGCGGCTAGTGTCTCGTCATCGACGTCTTGCAGTTCGACGATGTCTTCTGAGCCGCGAACGCCGTCATGAGCGAAGATCGCTCCGCCGCCTCCGACGACGACGAGCTTGTGTCGCGACCGGAGGTCGTGACCGAGCAGTCGCCACGCTTGCACGCTACCGGCCACGTTCTTCCGAGGATTGCCGCCCCCCATTGTCAGCACGTACTCGCCGAGTTCGGTGACGGCCGGGGTGGGGGCACGCGGACTCCAGAACGGATCGACTCCGCACGGCACGACCGAGACGGTCTCTCGGTCGGCGATGCCGAATCGGTCGAGTTCTTCTCGGCTGAACTCGCTGTCCGTGATGACTCGACGGACGCGCCGCGCGAGGCGCGGCCACGTCAGGCGGGTGTAAGTCCGAAACGGCCACGAGAACCAGTCGTTGCTCGCGAACGGTGAAGCGTCGTGCAGGGTTAACAGTTGGTTGGCGAGGACCAGCGGTCCCATGTTGCACGGCGACCAGAGTAGATCGATCGAGTGCCGGCGACAGAGGACCGGCAGTTTCATCTGTACCCAAGCCGGCAGCGGCAGCGAGGAGTTGTCGCGCACGACGTGGTCGGCGATCGACTCCGACGGCGCCACGCCCGGGGCGAGGATCACCGTTTCGAAGGAGCGATCATCGAGGTCGGTCAAGGCGCGAGTCAGTTCGCGGGCGTAGCGCTGCACTCCGGTTTGTCGCTGCGCGAGGAAGCTACCGTTGATCCCGAGGCGGCGCGCTCGGCGAGCCTTTGGCTGTGTCACGAACGAACCCATCCGAGTTCCTCGGCGGGGTAGCAGAACGAGGTACCGGTCAGTATTCCGTCGCAGACGACGTCGAGTCCCCGGCTCGATCCCGGCTCGAGTTCGGCGAGTGATCCCACCGCCGGTCGGTAAGGCGGGTCGCCCGCGGTCGCTTCCATGAACTCGATCGGAATCATCCGGCGGAAGAAGATGTGGTACGCGTAGCGCCGTGCCCGTTCGAGCCGCTCCTCGTCGAGCGGGTCGAGCGGAAGCTGCGTCAGAAGTTCGGCGTACTCTTCACGGCTGGCGGCGTCGTACGTAAACCCTTTGCCTCGAACCCACGCTTCGCCGGCGACGATGACCGGTTTGCCGGTGGCCGCCAACTCGACACCGGTCTTGGTTCCGTAGATGAGCGCGGCGTTGCATTGATCGAGTAGCGCGTAGGTGCTGACTTCGCTCTCCGGCGGAACAATGCTCACGTTCGCGGGCAGGACTGGGAATGCGCGTTCGACTTCGTCGACCACTCGTTGTCGTGACGGCAGCGTGCCACGGATCTCGGCGGGGTGGACGCGAATGACCAGGTGCAAGTCGGGGCGTGACGCGAAGTGATCAATCGTTTCGAGGACCCAGTGCATCATGGACTCGAACGCGTTGGCCGCGTAGTGCAGCTGCGCATCCCAGATGACGTTTGTGAGCAGACCGATCACCGGTTTGTCGAGCGGGATCTTCGCTTCGCGGGTGATCGACTCGAGCGCTTCGCGCGGGCGATTGTGAAACCAGATCCAATCCTCGGTGCCCCGGCGTCGGCTGTCGAGGTAGGTGAGCAGCGCGTCACGTTCTTCGTCGCCGAACGGGATCGACTCCCACTCCGACGTCGGCTCGTCGAGGAGCGTGTGGTGATACGTATCGTCGTGGCTGAAGATGAAGCACTGCTTGCGATAGGCCGGCGTCCAATTCACGACGCGCAACCCGACGGCTCGGGCGACCGCTCCGATGATTCCCTGCGGCACGTAGATCCCGTGGTGGAACGCGGTCGCCGTGTAGTCGTGTTCGGCGAAGAGTCGGCGGCTCACGGTGGCGGTGGTGAGCGCCGCGCGAAAGTAGCGTCGCAGGACCGCGTCGCCGGTCGGCTCCGATTCCAGATCTCCGCGGGCGAAGAACCGTAACGCGCCAGCGAGTGCGTGCTCTCCGGTGGGAACGCCGTCGAGTTGGTGGGCGCGGATTTGTTCCACTGTGAGGTCTCGAGCGAGCGCGGTGTGCTGGCCGAGTTCTTCCGGCGTGATCCAATCGCTGTAACGGTGGACGCGGAATCCGAGTTCTTCGAAGTAGCGTTG
Source organism: Planctomycetota bacterium (assembly GCA_021776775.1). Taxonomy (GTDB): domain Bacteria; phylum Planctomycetota; class UBA8108; order UBA1146; family JAJFFE01; genus JAJFFE01. The sequence continues at coordinate 15,841 of JAJFFE010000316.1, forward strand.
GCCGGGTTTGAAGCAGCCGCCGCAAAGGTCGGCTTGCGGCCCGTGCTGGGCGAACGACGCCGGGTCGGCATGGGCTCTTACTTCGCACCGTTGGCACGCGTCGAGGATTCCGTCGCAAAGGAGCACGTCGACGTCCGCGCCGCGCAGCGTGAGCGCCATCCCGAGCACGCTTTCGAGCGTCGTCCCCGCCCAGTATCCACCGAGGCTGGTGGCGAGGAGTATGCGAGGACTGGGCGGGTTGGATGGTCCGGGAGCGCGCTGCGCGCACGATTGCCACTTATCCCAATCGGGGCCGAGCAGCGCCGACCACCGGGGGTAGGCCGAGGTCCGGCCGCGGTACCAGCGAACCAGCCGGCGCAGTGTGCGAAACCGTCGTAACGTCTCGCGCACGTTCACGCTCCGTTCGGGGGGCAACGAGGTTTCTCGAGCGGAGTTGCGTGCGGTTCACGTGCTCGAGTTGGGGACCGCATTCTCGGAATCGATGCGGAGGGTTGCAAGGCAAACAACGGTTCGTGAGAGAGCTCTGTTTTCTGGCGCAACCGTCCACTATCCCTTGCACATCCGTTCCCTCGATGTAGAGTGAAACTGCGCGTGGCATGCGTTCTAGCAAGTACTGATCTTGTTGAGACTTCAGTCGTGTTCCGCGAGCCTGCACTCACCAAATCCATTGCCATAACTTGGGGTCGATCAAGCGCATGACGAGCAATCAGGGAGACTCTCCCACCACGGGCGAGGCTCGCACTCGCAGTGTGTCCGCGGACAAAGCCACCGGTCGTTGGGCCCTCGACGAACGCGTCGCGATGGTCACCGGGGCGTGCGGCAAGCTGGGTCCGATTTGGGTGCGCGCGCTTCTCGAGACCGGTGCCCGCGTCGCGGCGCTCGATCTCGCGTCGGCCGAAGCTTCCGGGCCGTACTCCGAACTCGCCGCTCACTATCCTGATCAGTTGCAACGTTTCGACGTCGACGTAACGTCACGCGATTCGTTGACCGAGGCTCGGGACGCAGTGGAAGAACGGTTCGGGCCGGTCTCGGTCGTGGTTAACAACGCGGGTATCGATCAACCGCCCGGAGCGCCGTCGCAGTCGTTTACCGTGGAAGACATTCCCGAGGACGTTTGCCGGCAAGTGCTCGAAGTGAACCTGATCGGGCTGTTTCTCACTACTCAGGTTTTTCTTCCGTCGATCAAACGGGCTGGCGGCGGATCGATCATCAACATCGGGTCGATCTACGGTCATGTCTCTCCCGACGTGCGGCTCTATTCTCACATCGACGTCGACCCCCCGTTCTTGAAGCCGCCGATGTACGGCGCCTCGAAGGCGGGCGTCGACAGCTTGACGCGCTATCTGTCGACGCATCTCGCCGCGGACGGAATCCGGGTCAATTCGTTGGTTCCCGGTGGTGTTCTCGGTGGGCAAGACGACGAGTTCAAACGTAAGTTCTGCGATCGCGTCCCACTGCAGCGAATGGCGACCGCTGACGATCTGGTCGGCCCGCTGCTGTTTCTGGCGTCGGACGCCTCTTCCTACGTGACTGGGCAATCGCTCCTGGTCGACGGAGGATTGTCCGTCTGGTGACAGTAGCTAGCTTTGAGTGACCGGCTGACTTTAGTTATCCTGAGGTACGCGTGCGCTGTTCGAGCGCCGTCGTGAAAGTAGCGAGGCGATGAAAACGATCCCCAATTGGATCCGGAACCGTGAAGTGCCGGCCCGCGACGGCCGCACCATCGAGAAGCACGACCCCGCCACCGGCGAGGTGTTGAGCCTCGTGGCACGTAGTTCCGCCGACGATACCAAGGACGCCATCCAGGCGGCGCGAGATGCGTTTCCCGACTGGAGCACACGCACGCCCGTCGAGCGCGGTGAGATCCTCCGCCGAGTGGCGCAGATCATGGAAGAGCGTCGCGAAGAGATCGCCAGCATCGTCGCCAAGGAAACTGGCAAGTCGTTCAACGAAGGCTTCGGCGAAACCGGCGCGGCTATCGAGCAAGGCTACTTCGTCGCGGGCGAGGGTCGCCGGTTCTACGGTAAGACCACGACTAGCGCGGTGCCCGGCAAGATGGCCATGGTGTGGCGGCAGCCGGTCGGCATCGCTGGTTTGATCATCGCTGCGAACACGCCCATCGCCAACGTCGCGTGGAAAGCGTTCCCCGCCATGTTGTGCGGGAACGGCGTGATCATGAAAGCGTCCGAGGACACTCCCGAGACCGCGTTCATCTTTGCTCAAATTTGCAAAGAAGCCGGCGTGCCCGACGGAGTCTTCAACGTGATCCAAGGACTCGGCGTGGAAGCGGGCGCTCCGCTGGTCGAGTCGCCACACGTCGACCTGGTGAGCTTCACCGGCTCGTGCGGGGTCGGCAAGTGGATCGCCGAGACGGCCGGAAAGCGACTGGCCAAGGTGTGCCTCGAATTGGGCGGCAAGAACCCGCTCGTGGTCGCGGACGACGCCGACCTCGACAAGGCGGTCGACGGCGCGTGCTCGGCGGCGTTCTCGAACGCTGGCCAACGGTGCGCGTCGGGTAGCCGGGTCATCGTGTTCGACGCCATCTATGACGCCTTCATGGAGAAGTTCACGGCGGCGACGGCCAAGCTCAAGGTCGGGACGTCGAACGACAGCTACCTCGGCGGGGTGATCAACGAGCGTCAGCTCATGAACATGATCGCTGCGGTACAGAAATCGGTGGCCGAAGGCGCCACGCTCGTCGTGGGCGGGGGACGCGTTACCGATCCCGAACTCGCCGGCGGCTACTTCATGCAGCCGACGATCTTGGCCGACGTCGATCCCGAAGATGAGATTTCCCGAAGCGAGATCTTTGGCCCGATCACGTGTGTGTATCGGGTGAAGGGCTTCGACGAAGCGGTGGCCATGGCCAACGACAGTCCATTCGGGTTGACGTCGGCGATCTACACCCAAGACTTGGACCGCGCTATGGTCTTCGTGCAGCGCAGCAGTGCTGGCGTAGCCGCGGTCAACCACCCGACGCACGGCAGTGAACCGCACATGCCGTTCGGCGGATTGCGAAACTCCGGCAACGGCACCCGCGAAGCGGGGGCCGAAGCACTCGATGTTTACTCAGAACTCAAGACAGTGTACGTGAACACCGACCCCGCTCGCGCCGCGAGTGGCGGGTCCAACTAACGTGTGATCAATTTCGGCCGCCAAGGCGAGACAGCCAAGGAGAACCACAGGCATGGCACGATCCCTTACGATCAACGGCAAGACGATCGACGACGACTCCCCGTGTTACGTCATCGCCGAAGTGGGTCACAACCACGGCGGCAAGCTCGAGACGTGCAAGGACCTCTTCCGTAAAGCGAAGGAGTCCGGGGCCAGCGCGGTGAAGCTGCAGAAGCGTCACAACAAGACGCTGTTCAGTCGCGAGGCGTACAACAGGCCGTATGACAACCCGAACAGTTACGGTGGCTCGTACGGCGAGCACCGCGAGTTCTTGGAGTTCGAACGCGCCGAGTACGAAGAGCTGATCCCGTTCTGCAAAGAACTGGGAATCGACTTCTTCTCGACCGCCTTCGACATCCGGAGCGCCGACTTCTTGGCCGAGCTCGACATGCCGGCGTACAAGATGGCGTCGGGGGACATTCGCAACACACCGCTCATTCGTCACGTGGCGAAGATCGGTAAGCCGATGATCATCTCGACCGGCGCCGCGACCCTCGACGACGCGCGACGCGCGTTCGAAACGGCGGCCGAGCACAATACCCAGATTGCGCTGCTGCAGTGCACGGCAGGTTACCCGGCCGCGTTCGAAGAGCTCGATCTCGACGTGATTCGCACGTACCGCGAACAGTTCCCGAACACCGTTTGCGGCTTGTCCGCGCACGACAACGGCATCGCCATGTCGCTGATCGCGTACGTCTTGGGTGCTCGCATTGTCGAGAAGCACTTCACGCTCAACCGAGCGATGAAGGGGACCGACCACGCGTTCAGTCTCGAACCGCTCGGTTTGCAGAAGATGGTGCGCGACCTCACGCGAGCGCGCGCGGCGATCGGCGACGGCGTGAAGAAGATCTACCCGTCGGAAGAGCCCGCGTTGGTGAAGATGGGCAAGCAGATCGTCGCGTCGACTGACCTTCGTGAAGGCGACGTCTTGAGCGCAGAGAACATCACCGTCCGTAGTCCGGGCGGCGAAGGTTTGATGCCATTCGAGTACGACAAGGTCCTCGGTATGAAGGCTCGTCGGGCGCTCGCGCAAGACACGCCGATTCGTCGTGAGGACTTGACGGGATGATCGCCGGGGACGCGGACGCGAACCGCATGCGCGTGATCGGATTGATTCCGGCTCGGAGCGGATCGAAACGTGTCCCCAACAAGAACGTCCGCCGACTGGGCGAGCACCCGTTGCTCGCCTACACGATCGCGGCGGCGCAAGCGTCGGAGGTTTTCGACCGTGTGGTCGTCTCGACCGAAGACGAAGCGACCGCCGAGATCGCACGGCACTACGGGGCCGAGGTCCCGTTCCTTCGCCCGGCTGAGTTGGCCGCGGACTCCTCGACCGACATCGACTGGATCGAGCAGTTCCTGGCCGTGTTGGTCAAGCAGGGAGAGTGTCCCGAGGCGTACTCCATTCTGCGGCCGACCAGCCCGTTTCGCCTGCCGTCCACCATACACCGAGCGTGGAATGCGTTTCGCGCGGCCGACGGTGTCGACTCGTTGCGCGCGGTCGAACCGGTCAAGCAGCACCCCGGCAAGATGTGGGTGGTGCGCGGTCAGCGACTGTTGCCGCTGCTCCCCTTCGGCCCCCCTGAGCAACCGTGGCACTCGAGTCCGACGCAATCGCTGCCGCAGGTGTACGTGCAGAACGCCAGTCTCGAGATTTCGTGGACTCGCCTCGCGCTCGAGCAGCGATCCATCGCCGGAGAAACCATCCTTCCCTTCGTGACTGACGAGTGGGAGGGATTCGATATCAACGACCCCGAAGACTTCGAGCGGGCGGAGCGCATCGTCGCGGCCGGTACCGTCGAGATCCCCGAGATCAACGTCAACGCGTACGATCTCGCGAACTGAAAACCCAGGAGCGTTCCGATGGCTGAGTTACTGTTTGCCCCGAAGTCCGAGTTCGATCGCGTCCTTGCCTCTACTGACAAGCTCGGTCGCGTGCGCGCGTTCTCCGCGCTCGCTCGACTCAATACCATGAGCATGATCAAGCAAGCCGGCTCGGGTCACATCGGCACGAGCTTCAGCTGTCTCGAGCTGGTCTCCTGGATTCACCTCGAAGGAATGCGTCGCTGCGACAACCCCGCCGACGGCTTCCGCGACATCGCGTTCTCGTCGAAGGGGCACGACGCTCCCGCGCTCTACGCCGTCTTGACCGGTCTTGGGTTGCTCGACTTCGATCTCGTGCACAAGCTGCGTCGGATCGACGGACTGCCGGGTCACCCGGACGTGTCGACGCCGCACGTCTTGACCAACACCGGATCGCTGGGCATGGGCATTTCGAAAGCGCGCGGCATGTTGCACGCGGCGCGTCTCGACGGTCGCGACGACCACGCGTTCGTGGTCACCGGTGACGGCGAACTTCAAGAGGGACAGTTCTGGGAGTCACTGCAGCCGACGGTCAACCTCGGGGTGTCGGACATCACCGTGGTCATCGACCACAACAAGATTCAGTCGGACACCTGGGTCGAGCGGGTGAGCGATCTCGGCGATCTCGAGCGCAAACTCGAGAGCTACGGTTGGCGGGTCAGCCGCATCGACGGGCACGACGTGACGGCCATCGACGCGGCGCTCTCGGTGCGAGACGATCGGCCCCACATTGTGATCGCCGACACCATCAAGGGGCATGGCGTTTCGTTCATGCAGTCGACCGAGTTCCCGGACGACGGCAAGTTCTACGGTTATCACTCGGGGGCGCCGTCCGATGAAGACTACGCCGCCGGTCTCGAAGAGCTACTGGCGACCGCCAACGACGCGTTGTCCGCGATCGGGCTCGATGAGTTGTCGGTCAAGCGCGTGCCGATGCCGAGCAAGGTCGCGCCGCCGCCCACTGCGCAGAAGCTCGTCGGTGCGTACGGACGCGCACTCGTCGAACAGGCGACCAAGAACAAAGACATTGTCGCCCTCGACGCTGACTTGGTGCTCGACACCGGACTCACCGAATTCGTCGAGCGTTTCCCGGACCGCTTCATCGAGTGCGGTATCGCGGAAATGGACATGGTCTCGCAAGCGGGCGGACTCGCACTTCGCGGCAAGCTGCCGGTGGTGCACTCATTCGCGTGTTTCCTGAGCACCCGTCCCAACGAACAGATCTACAACAACGCGACCGAACGGACCAAGATCGTCTACGCCGGATCGCTCGCCGGCGTCGTGCCCGGCGGACCGGGCCACTCGCACCAGTGCGTGCGGGACATCGCAGCACTGTCGGGAACGCCCGGCTTCTTCCTGGTAGAGCCGGCCACGGAAGCGGAGGTCACCAAGGTGGTCGACTTCTGTCTGAACCGCACCGAGGAGAGCTCTTACATTCGCCTCGTCAGCATCCCGTGCGACGTCCCGTTCTCAGTGCAGGACGTTCCTCTGGTGGAAGGGCAAGGCAGCGCCATTCGTGACGGCGCCGACGCGATCCTCTTTTCATACGGACCGGTGGCATTGAGCGAAGCGTGGCGTGCCGCGGAGAAGCTCGACGCAATGGGGGTCGCGCTGCGCATCGTCAACCAGCCGTGGCTCGACCGCGTCGACAACGAGTGGCTGGCCAAAGAAGTCGGCGGGTACTCGAAGATCGTCACCGTCGATAACCACTACATCGAAGGCGGCCAAGGCAACATGCTAGCCGCGGCGATCGCTAGCTTCGGTGAGAAGAAGCAAGTGCACCGCATCGGCCTGACCGAGATCCCGGCCTGCGGAACCAACGACGAAGTGTTGAAGCATCACCGACTCGATGCAGAGAGCCTGGTCGAAGACATCTTCGCGTTCGTGCGCAGCTAGTGTGAACGGCGGGCGTCGCGCGACTGGTGGTCGAACCACTGGCCAGCCCACCCGGCAGTGAGTCGATCTACTATCCCCCGGTGTCAGGGATTGTTGTCGTCATGAATCAAAAGGCCGAAACGCTTCCGACGAGTGCACGCGTAGCCTAACTCTTTCCCGTGAGGCGGGTCCGGCCCCGGCGGGAGTTGGGTCTCCTGCCTCCGGGGGGATCGATTCGAACAACATTCAGCGGGCGATGGAGTTGCCGCAGAGTCCTTGAAGAGCTTGAAATGCAAGCCTACGGGCCCCCTACGCAGGGAAGAACACGTCGCGGGAGATCCACGCCTAGCGTCATTTCACAGGATTGCCCGTACCAAACCTGTGCGGCTCCGTAGGCTCACCCGATAGTCAAGCTCGGCCGCCAAAGGAGGAGTAATGAAATTCGCTGTTCTTGCAATCGTGATCCTTGGTCGAGTCGGTCATGTCACGGGCGCGACACTGTCGGTTCCGACGGACTTCCCGACGATACAATCCGCGATATCTGTCGCAGTGTCAGGCGATACGATCGAAGTCGCGTCGGGGACCTATAACGAGACAATCGAACTCGAAGGCAAGGATCTCACGCTCGTCGGCTTGTCCGGGCCCCAAGATACGTGGATTGTTGGCGACCTAACTTCAACGGTCGTCGCTGCAACTCTCGGAGAGAACTTCGAACTGCGCGGGCTCACAATTGCATACGGAGGCAGTCCCCCCCCCGGTCCAGGGGGTGGGATTCATATCGTCAGCGGTACCGGCGTTATCGTGGACTGCATCTTCCGAGACAATGTTGCCTGGGAGGGCGGCGCCATCTTCGCGGACGACTCCGAACTCTATGTCTCTCAAACGGTCTTCGCAAACAACTCGTCTCTTCGAGGTGGTGGGATCTACAGTCTCGGCGGTTCGTTGAATTTAACCCAGTGTGAATTCGACAGCAACACGGGCTGGAGCTTTGGCGGGGGCTTGTTCTCGTCTGGAAACGCGGTGGTCGCGGAATGCGTGTTTCGCAACAACGGCTCTGAGTCGGGAGCTGGTATCAACCTTTGCTGTGGGAGCCCCGGCCCTGTGATTCTTGAACTCTCCAACACAATTTTCGACTCGAACATCGCCGGAATCGGCGGTGCGGTCTCCCTCGACCAAGCGCAGAGGTCCTGCCCCGGGGTCGTTTTGAGATGATCGACTCGGACGTTCCTATTCTTCGAGTACCGGCAGTGTGTGAGTTGAGGATGCCACCCGTGAGGCGGATGAACGAGTCCAAAACTCGAACTCGAGTCCGCTCTGGGCCCCATCTTGTGTCCACGAGGCGCAGATGGCCACGAGGCTCCCAGGCGGTGCTCTGTCGAGCACCACTTGGGAGCCTCTAGGCTGGCTGAGGCGAAGATTGTCGTCGACATTCGCAGATTACGGGTCGTCGGTCAGTAGCTCACTCCAGATGCACTCGCCCCAGGGAGTTCGATCGAAGCCGATCCGGAAGTGCATGACCCAAGTACCGACCGGAAAGGTGACGTCCTTCGTGCCAGCACGCACCTGGTTGAGGACGGAACGGTACCGTTGGTTGCGACGTCGACGCCACTCGAGCATCGAGATGCGCAGTTGCGTATTCTTGCAGGCTACGTGAGGTACTCGCTCGAAGAGCGGAGGGTCCTGCGTCGGGCTCGCCGTCAGGGATTGACGGAGGATCTTCTTTCGACCAGCGAAACTTTTTCCGGCCGTAGCCATCTCTTCGCATTTGTCCTGTTCGCGACGGTTGTGCTCCTCCGACATGCGCTGTCGAAGCTCTTCTTGCGAGCAATCCATTACCTTCGGAATGGCGAAGGTGACGATGACGTACTCAGGAAGGCCTTCGAAGCTGTAGAAGAGCTGAGGGCGTTTGATCCGCAGCGTCAAGCGTCCCATCTGGCTCGGGAGGATACAGACGCCCGGCCACTTCTTCGCATGAGAGACGAGTTCGGCCTGCACCGCTTGAAGTGAGATATAGCAGCCGTGGTCAATGACGTCCTCGGCGAACGGGGCGACGAGGACACAGTTGACTCCTTCAGGGTCGAGGAGGTTGCCTCGTCGACCTCGAATACAGTTCGTCGATCGACTCAAGAGGCTGAAGAAGCGAGTGTTGTACTCCTGAAGTCGATCACCTTCGACATCGGTCAGCAAACTGTGACCATGGTTCGACAGAAGAGACGCGAGATGGTGAACGACGCCCGTGGTGCCTTCGGCATAGCCGAGTAGGTAGAGAAAGTTCTCGTTGATGTCCTCGTCGGGACGAAACCAGTACTGCCCCGTGGTCGTACGGAACGTGAGTTTGTGGATCGAGCCGGGCGGACTGATGACGGGTGGGGTAACCACGAGAGACGCCTCCTTGTGAAGGCGCCATTGCATGCGGCGCGCCAGGACCCTCGGAGGCGTTGAGATCTAGCGCAACGCGCGGCGATTGGAATGAACGCAGGTGGGAAGAGCGCATGATTCGAGTCTGGACTTCGGTTTAGGCGACTCGATACGGTTCGATCGTCCAATTGCGGACGGGTCAGGTCGGTGGGACATCGCGCGTACCGGCCACGTGACCTGAGAAGACCCGGGGGCGGGGCTGGCGTAGCCACACCCGCGCAACGAACCGAGTCTCCCCGTTACCGAGGCTTCGCACGCAGACGGGACCTATAACCACATTCGGTGTAAGCCAGCCGCACGGCGCGCGTCGGCCATTTGACCACGATGCATATACCAGTGGTCGGCAACAAACTGTAGGCAGAGGCGATACGTGCCGAACGTATCCTCGAAGCCTTCGGGTGTATTGGCGCTAGCTTCGTCGAGGTCATCCTCGGACAATGAGTCGAGGCGTGCCGTGGTCCACTCGCGCATCTCGCGACACGCCGAAAGGACTTCGTCGAACGGCGGGTAGTCGGTCGCTTCCCCAGTCGTGTCGGATCCGTCGAAGACGCTCTTCCACTCCGCTAGCGGATTCGACTCGCCCAGCATGAACTCCCGAATGACGAGCGCTTCGATGTACGCCAAATGTCCGAGCACCCAGATCGTATGGCCGCCGCCGTTCGGAGTCGGAAACACCACGCCGTGGTCACGCATGTCCTCGACTTTGGCGAGCACTCGCTCGGTGCTCTTCTTCAAGTTGTCACGTATGAGATCAATCGACTGCATGGTTCCTCGGATCTATCCCTCGTCACGTGCGAGTAACTCAGCGATCTTCCGCTTCAGGTTGGTGCGCGCTCGCTCTTCGCATCGTTCGCCGAGCAGCTCCGTGTTGTAGATTCGCGTTCGTTCCAAGAAGCTCGTCAGTATTCGTGCGCGCCCGGCCCGGTACTCCGACTCGGGAACCCAATGGTACTCGCGCCGGATGGCCGCGTCGTACGTCTCGAACACGTCGGCCGGCGTGCCCAGAATTGCGAGATCGATATCGAGCATGATCTGCGCATCGATATCAAGGGCTCGGTGCGCCTTCGTCGCGAGAATCAACGTCGCGACTCGGTCCACGACCTCTGCGGGGGCGCCTACCGACTCGAGGAATCGACGGGCCCAATCCGCACTACACTCCTCGCTGTCGGACCGTCGGGTGTCGTACACGGCGTCGTGAAACCAGAACGCGACTTCTATCTCGGCTGGCCGCACGGCTGACGCTCGAAGGGTATCGAGCCGGGACAAGCATTCAGACACGTGCATGTCGGTGTGGTAGTGCCGTTCGGGTGATGTGTACGCGGTCTTCAGGTCGTCGAAGATCTTCGACGTCGGCGGCGCACCAATCGTGAGCAGGCTGCGTTCTAGGTTTTCGCGAGTGAACATTACTGTCCTCGGTTGAGGTCGGCGATCCGGTCGTCGCCGTTCTTGCAAGCGTAGACGGCATAGTGCGGGATCACTTATCGAGGGCGCCCGCGAAGGGCCGGGTCACGTCAGCGTCCAAACCAGCGCTCGGCCGGGCCCTTTGACTCGCGCCAGCCCGATGTCGTTCTCGAGTCGCTTGGTCCACGTCGGGCAAGGTCGCTCGTACGGAAGGTCCGCGCGCTCACGGAGTTCGGACCAGGTTAGCCCGTTTCCGCTGCGTCGAAGCTCGCTTTGGATCGTCGCCTTGAACTCTTCGTATCGCACCAGTCTTCTCTCGGTGGATTCGTCAGGGCGTCCGCCCTGGTTCATCCCGGGGCAGAGTCGCGTGTTACAGACGACAGATGGTAACCGCGTACGCCGTTCGGAGACAGATTCGAGGGTCGGGTGCGCGCCCCTCGCGGGCTATCGATTCAGAATCTTGGGAATTTGTGTGGGGTGTGGGGTCGCTGGTGCCACTACGGCGTGAAGGTCGCGGAGACCGGTGACGACGCCCATGCGGCTGCGACGCCCGTGCGGCCAAGACAATCATGCGGCGACTCCCGCTTCGGCGGCTGGCCGCACCCCGCCATTGGAGGCTGACCATGTCCGATACCAAGATCGTTTCTGCTACTGCTTCGCCCGTCGCGGCCGCCGTGTTCCTGGCGCTCGCTGCTTTGACCGCGAGCACCATCGACTTTTCCGCCACGACGACGGTCCTAACTCTCGGCGTGGTCCAGTTCGCGATCTACCTCGGCCTTGCGATCGCAGCGTTCACGCTTCGTCACCGACCCATTGCTACCAAGGGTCATCCGCGTTGGCAACTCATCGCCGCGTCCGCGGTAGTCCTCGCGATCACCGCGATTGGAGTCGTCGCCACGTTCAACATGTAGCCGTGATGACGAAGAACGAGACGGGCCACATATGCCCGTCTTCTTCGTCTTGACCTCTGCTACGCGACCGACCGTCCACTAGCCCCGGAGCGGCAACCCTAATTTGCGTCACTCGCACTGATTCGAACGCGGCCGATTAGATCGCCGCGGAAGTCGCGGAACTCGCCGATGAACTCGATGCCGAAGAGCTTCGCCCATCCTACGTTTGGTTGAGTTTTGAGGCGTCGCACCATGTTCTCGCGAATGGTTGCCTCGATGCGGGTGCGATCGGTTTCGGAGGCGACGATGTTGGCGAGCTCGTAGCGGACGGTGAGCACGCTGCCAGGTCCCGCGGTCGCTCCGGTCAGGGTTACGTTCTCGTCTATCTTCGTGGGGGCGTTCTCGGTGATCTTCTCTGCCGTACTTTCGAGTCCCCGCACGACGAGAACGTTCATCGCTCCGAACGCAAGGAGGCCGAGGACGAGCAAGCTGACGATGGACCACACGACGATCTTGCCGCCTTTGCCTTTCCTCTGGAGCTGTCCCCGCGCCGGAGCGCGTCGCCCGTGTCCCTGCTGACTTCCGCGCGGTACTGTGCCGCGAGGTGCAGTGCCGCGAGGTGCAGTGCCGCGGCGGGGCAGCTCTCGCCGCGGCCGAGTCCCAGCCCCCGACTCTGTCGCTGGTTCCGGTAGCGGAGCGGCTTCCGCCGGCGGCGCCCCCGAGATGGCGTGCAGGATGTCGATCGGATCTCCGGTCTCCGCGTCGTAAACACGCAACGTCTCGGGCAACTTGCCGTTCTCTACAAGTTCTTCGAGCTGTTGCGGAGAGTAGGGGCCGCGGTTGCCAGATTTTGTACGAACGACATAGCCGTTCATGGTGATCTCCTTGATGCGTCTGTCGGTTGTATGGACTCGTCACTGCGAGCCACTCGTGCAATAAAGTCGATTGGCGTCGTCGGCGATCACTTCGAAGGTGGTTCGACCTCCTCCAGCGGGAGGCGGACGATGCCGATCACGTCTCCCTCCTTGTCGCGAAACTCACCGACGTACGTGATACGCAGTTTCTGTTGTCGTTCGAGTTCAGACATCGTGCTGAAGTATCTCACCATCCTCTCCCTCTCGCGCGCTTCGTATACGTCGCGGTCGATTTCGGACGCGAGGGGATTGGACTCGAGGAATTCGTACACGATGGTTCGGGTCCCGTCCAACCGTGCTCTCATCAGCGTCGGCCCCGCAAAGTTCCGAATCGGCGTTCGCTCGTTGATCTCGTCGATTCCGGTCTGGAGCCGACTCTTGAACTTTGCGTTGCTCCACCAAAGGAGCCCGCCGCCGACGGCGACCAGTATGAGCACGATTGCAAGAACAGCGGTCGTCGCCTTGCCCATGGTGCGCTGGTTCATTTGGAGGCTCCTAGTCTTCGTCGCTCGACGACTCATAGTTCGATCACCCGCGAAAGGTTCGGCGCGCCCCCGGTTCTCGCGCGCAGGTCTTCGATGACTTTCCACCGTTCAGTTCCAGGTTCGCCAACTCCGACGGAATAGACTCCCGCGTCGTACACGCCGACGTCGAACTCGGGGTACTGTTCTCGGATCGTGTAGATGATCTTCCCTTCGGCGTTCTTGATCTGAACGACAGGGTTCTCCATTCCGCGGACCACGAAGCGCGTCAACCAGTGCGTCGGTTTGGGACCGTTGTCGCGCTGCTGGATGGTGATGGGCCAACCGTCGTACGGCTTGGCGTCGTCGCCGGTGACGTCGACCCAGCGGGGCCAATTGGTGAACGTGACCGCGCGTTTGCTCTTGTCGAACTCTGCAATTCCGAAACCTGGGGCTCGGTCGTTGATGGCGTGCGGAGGCTTCGGGGCAATGTGCGGGTTCGATACCGCGTGAACAGTCATGCGATTGCCGAATCCGTCGAGGTAGTCACCGCTGTAACGCGGGGAGCCTTCCGCGCGATTGCCGCCCGGTTGCGACGGAAACCAGCGACGCGGCCACACGTTGGCGACCGACGGGACGCAGAGGGCGAAGCCTGCGTCGCGAAAGCTGTCGACGCCGTATTGAATGGTGCTACCGAGGTGCTGATCGCCAGCGATGTGCACGGCGAACCCGCGACGCATGCGATCGACGGCGGCGTTGCGTTTACTCTGCGGCCAGCTATTCGAATCGAAGTCGGTCACCGGGACTTCATGGTCTGGATAGCCGCCGAGCGGCCACACCTTGAGTCGCGGGGTGACAGCGTCGTTGTCCGCCGGCGGGGGGAGCGTCGCGACGTTGGCAAAGATCGTCTGTGAGCAGACGCACTTCATCTCAGCGCCGCCCGACCAGTCATTGGCCCACGACTCCAAGAAGTCGAGCTGCCGTTGCCCGAGGAGGACCGCTTCCTTGGCGTCCGCCTTGGCGCGGATTTCCGCTTGGGTCATGTCGAACTCAGGGTTCTTGATCCAACCGTTCACGATCCTCGCCTCGGGAAGCACGACTGAGGGCGCCGACTTCCACTTGCGATCTTCGAGCACCGCGAAGCTGATTCCGCCGTACAGCACGTCACAGTAGTAGACGCCGATGCCTTGAGCGACCGGGGTCGGGTCAGGGGAGTCGGGCATGTGGCTGGTCTGAGTCCGTTGAACGACGTTGACCCAGGTGGCCGGCATGCGGTATCCACCGTTGTCGGTCGCGTACCCTTCGGCGATACGCTTCTCGATACTGATACCACCGGCGCCCCAAATGTTTCCGTGGTAGACGTCGTGGTCATCGGTCATAGCCAGGCTTGGCGTGTTGCGAAGGAGCTCGCCGTATTCCCAGCCGTAGATCATCCACTTTCGCAAGTAGTCGAGCGTGGCCGTCGCGAGTGGCTTGCGCTGGATTCCGTACTCTCCGACACGTTCGTACAGTTGGTCCCCGGTGAACACGAGCATGTCGGGCCGAAAGTGCTGAACGTTACGAACAATGTCGGCGTGCGGGAAGCCGAGATCGTTGTTCCCGGTGAACGCGGCGACGACGATCTTCGCTTGGTCCTTGGGGTCGGGTCGTATCGTGCCTTCGTATGTGAACGTTTTCGGACTCTTGCGACCGGCACTCAGTTCGAAGCGAACGCGATAGCGGGTTGGCTTCGTTCGCGCGTAGCCTTCGACGCGGAACGTTGCCGTGCACGCAAGCGGGTCTCGCTGGGCGGTTGCGACCGGCGACCACGACTCTCCGTCGAAGAGGTCGAGGTGCGCCACCACACCGTCGGCGCCGACCGGCGGCAGTTGTGCCGTGAGCTTGAGCGAGCCTCGACTCAGGGTGTGTTGGGTGAAGAAGATCGGCCCGAACGTTCGCTCGGCGTGCTCCAAGATGCCGAGCCCGCTGACACGGAAGTCGCGAAACCAGAATCGCATAGCCCCGCCGCGTTTCGTACGCGGCTTGCCGCCCCATTGCGGATCGACGACGTTGCCCAGGGCGATCGGCGTCTCTACCAGTTTCGCCGATGAGCAGACCAGGGCTATGCCGCCGTCGAGCGCGCCGCCATCGAGGTCGCGACGGTCGACCGTGACCGGTGCGCCATCTTCGTTCTGCGCGATCAACGTCAGTAGGCAGCGGTCGCCTTCGATCGGCATGGCGGTGAGCTTCAAGCTAAACGGAGAGCTCGTGTCGATGCGCAGAGGGTTTTCCGAAGGGGCGTCACTCGGAGGCTTTCCGAGGAAGGCTACGCCAGTCGGAGTGACGCCGCAGTTGAGCCCGAACCCTCGCACTGCGCTGTCGCGATAGTCGTCGAAGTATCCACGGACGCCGATGCGAAAGCCGACCCAGCCGAGCGGCTTCTCCTTCGCGTCGAGCGGACCGCAGTCCACCGACAATTCGAACCCGGCCGCACTGTTCTCGATCGAATGCGTGAGCAGGTAGACGTTGCGGTCTCCTCCCGCCACGTGGCATTCGATTCGTCCGCCGTTCAACTGCCAGTCTTGGAGGGGGTTCGCCCAGAACTCGGGGCCGATCCAAGGACGTTGCGTCTCGGGGAGCTCGCTTTGATAGTCGTCGGCCACGGCGGGGGTGGCCGCGAGGACGGCGAGCATGATCCAAGTCGATCTCATGCGAAGTCCTGATTCATCTCGTGAATGGGTGTCAAGAGTAGGCACAGTTTGACCGAGTTCGCGCATCCGCGACAGGGATCATCACGGAGGTCGGGCTGCTCTCGCTCTGGCTTACATCGCGTGGGTCGGCTATACGTCAGGCGTGTCTCGGAGTCTGGCCCTCGAAGGAGCGATCATGATTTGGGTTTGGATCGTCATTGGCGCCCTGGCGGCGTTGATCATCGTGCCGGTCGTGATCGGCCTTTTTCTTCCCGAAGTCTACGTCGGCCAAGCAGACCGCCGATTTGAGTGGACGCCCGAAGAAGTGTGGGCGGCAATCCATGACGCGGCGAAGAACCCGGTGAGTGGACGCCAGTGTCGAGGTGTGGAATCCGCGGGTGACAGCGTCGAACTTCCGTCCGGGCCAAACGATCGCGATGAGTCGAGCCTACCGAACTGGATCGAAGACATGGGCTCCACCAAGATCACCGTGACGACCATCGAGAGCGATCGTCCCAAACGGGTGGTGCGACACTTCAAGGACTCCGTCGTCCCTATGACGGCCGAGTCGATCATCACGATCGAAGCCGACGGTGGGGCGACCAAGGTCACGGTTGAGAACACGATAACCATCAAGCGCGGCACCTGGCACGTACCGATCTTTCGATTCATGATGACGATCATGAACGGTGCCCGTCGAGGCTGCAGTGACTACCTGAAGAATCTCAAACGCCCGAGCGACTGACGCCGATCCGAGTCGTGGGAACGCCGCCCAAGGTTGGCGGGAAACAAAAGCGGGCGCGCGAACCGAGGTCCGCGCGCCCGCTTTTGTTTCAGTCATCGACGAGTCTTAGGGACAGGTGTACTCGAGACACGTCTCGCCACTCGGAGTGGGATCTGGCAGACACTCCCCGAACGGCGACGGTGGAGCCGCTCCGTCGAGGAAAATGTACTGCAGCATGTAGATCACGTCCCCGAGGTCGACCATGCCGTCATCGTTGTGGTCGCACGCGGAGAGGCAGCTGCTCACCGGGAAACCCTGGAACGTGAACCGCATGATCTTGATGGCGTCGGCCATGTTGACGATGCCATCCGAGTTGCAGTCACCGCGAATGAACGCCGGATCCGGATCGGGGTCGACCATGACCGTAGCGATCTGGCTCGTCACCGAACCGCACGCGTTCGTGATCACGACTTCGTAGACTCCGGAGTCCGTCGGCTGCGCGTCGGTGATGGTCAGCGTGGATCCGGTTTCACCCAGGATCTCTAAGCCGTCCAAGAGCCACTGGTACGAGAACGGCCCAGTGCCGTCGACCGCAACAGTGAGCGTTACCGTTGCGCCGACAGCGAACATGCCACCGACCGGCTGCGCCGTGATCGTCGGCGCTTCGCCGACGGTGACGTTTGCCGATCCGCTCGTCACGCTGCCGCAGTCGTTAGAGACGACGACGTCGTAGCTGCCGGCGTCGCTCGCGACTGGACTCGGGATATCGAACGACGACATCGTCGCGCCCGGAATATCCACGCCGTCGCGGCGCCACTGGTACGTGAACGGACTCGAGCCCGACGCGGTCACCGACATGCTGATCGGATCGCCTTCGCAGACATCCGCGTCGGCCGGGTCGGTCACGCTCGGAGGAGTGAGAACCGAGAGGTTCCCGCCGCCGCTGGTGACGGTTCCACATGCATTCGACACTTCGACCGTGTAGTTGCCGGCGTCGGCCGTGGCGGCCGCGGCCACGTCGAACGACGCGCTCGTGGCGCCCGCGATCGGTGAGCCGTCGACGAACCACTGGTACGACAGCGGAGCACTGCCGGCGGCCGCGACCGAGAACGACGCCGACATGCCTTCGCACGTCGTCTCGTCCTGCGGATCGGCGGTGATCGTCGGTGCGGTTTGCACGACGAGCGACGCGGGGTCACTGGTCGCCGAACCACAATCGTTGCTCACCGTCACCGAGAAGTCCCCAGCGTCCGCGGTCGAGACCGAGGCGATGGTATAGGAGCTACTCGTGGCGCCCGGGATCGCGGTGCCGTTCATCAACCATTGGAAGGTGAGAGGCGCGTCTCCCGAAGCGGTCGCGGTGAACGTTGCCGAGTCGCCTTCGCAGGCGGTGACGTCGTCCGGGCTCGCCACGATTTCGGCCCGAGCTTGCACCACGAGAGTGGCGCCCATGCTCGTCGCCGTTCCACAGACATTCGTGACTTCGACGGTGTAGGTACCAGCGTCGCCAACTGTCGTGGCGGGGATCATGTACGAGTCGCCGGTCGCACCGGGGATCATGGCGCCGTTCATGAACCACTGATACGTCAGGGGAGCGGTGCCGGTCGCGGTGACCGAAAAGCTCGCGCTATCACCGGAACATGCGGTTGCCGAACTCGGCTGCGACGTGATTGCCGCCGCCGTGTCGACCGTCAACGTCGCGGCGCCGCTGGTCGCGGTACCGCAGTCGTTGGTGACCGTGACCGTGTAGCTTCCCGCGTCGCCTGCCGCCATGGCAGCGATGAGGTAGGAGTCGCTCGTGGCACCAGGAATCGCGGCTCCGTCGAGGAACCACTGGTACGTCAGCGGCGCGTCGCCACTGGCCGTGACCATGAACGTCGCCGAGTCGCCTTCGCAACCCGTGACGCTCGCCGGTCCCGTGACGATCGCCGCCGCCACCCCGACCGTCAGAGTTGCGCCGACGCTAGTGGCGCTACCGCACGCGTTGGTGACTTCGACGGAGTAGTTGCCGGCGTCACCGACAGCCGCAGCCGCGATCATGTAGGTCGCCGACGTGGCACCGGGGATCGCGGTTCCGTCCTTCGACCATTGGTACGACAGCGGTGCGGTCCCGGTCGCGGTGACCGAGAAGGTGACGCTGTCACCCTCGCACGAGGTCGAGCCTAAGGGTTGGGAGGTGATTTCCGGGGCGGTGTCGACCGTCAACGTGGCGGCGTCGCTGATTGCGGTTCCGCAATCGTTCTCGACCGACACGGAGTAACTTCCGGCGTCACCGAGCGCGGCGGATGCGATCGAGTACGTGCTACCCGTCGCACCCGGAACGGCGATTCCGTCCTTGAACCACTGAAAGAGTAGTGGAGCGTCGCCCGTGGCGGTCACGGCGAAGCTTGCCATGTCGCCTTCGCAGACCGAGGTAGAGCTGGGCTGAGCGGTGATCGCCGGTGCGATTTCGACCGTCAGCACGGCGCCCGAGCTGGTCGCTGTGCCGCAGTTGTTCGACACTTCTACCGAGTAGGTACCCGCGTCGGAAACGGCGGCGCCGGCCAGCGTGAACGCGCTGCCGGTCGCACCAGGAATCGCAGTGCCGTCCTTGAACCATTGGTACATGAGCGGTGCGCTGCCGGTCGCGGTGATCGAGAAGGAAGCCGAGTCGCCTTCGCACACCGTGCTCGACAGTGGGTCGCTCGTGATGGCCGGCGCAGTTTCGACAACGAGCACCGCGGCGGTCGACGTGGCCGACCCGCAGTCGTTGGTCGCAGTGACCGAGTAGCTACCCGCGTCACCGGTCGCCGCCGATGCGATCGTGAACGAATTCATGGTGGCGCCCGGAATGGTGCTGCCGTCCTTCGACCACTGGTACGAGATCGGATCGCTGCCGGACGCCGTCACACTGAACGTCACCGAGTCGCCGGCGCAGACGGTGCCGCCGGCTGGGTTCGCGGTGATCTCCGCGGCGGTGCGCACGGTGAGCAACGCGCCCGCGCTGGTCGCGGAGCCACAGTCGTTCGTGACCGTCGCCGAGTAGACGCCTGCGTCTGACGGCGAGCTGCTCATGACCGTCAAGCTGCTCGAGGTTGCGCCAGGGATAGCCGTGCCGTCTTTCGACCACTGGTATGACAGCGGGCCGCTGCCGCTCGCCGTGATCGAGAAGGTGGCGGCGTCGCCTTCGCACACCGTCATGTCCGACGGATCGACGTCGATCACGGGAGGCGTGCGAACGGTGAGGTCGGCGGCGCTACTCGTCACCGAGCCGCACTCGTTGGCGACAGTGACGGTGTAGGAGCCGGCATCCGCGACGGAGGCCGTCGCGATGCTGAACGACGTGTTCGTCGCTCCGGGAATCGCGCTACCGTTGAAGTTCCATTGGTAGGTCAGCGGTGTGCTGCCGGTCGCGGTGACGGTGACCGTGACCGAATCGTCTTCGCACACCGTTTGAGATTGCGGTTGGGCGGTGATAGCCGCCGGAGTCCGAACGGTGATCGCCACGCCGGACGACGTCGCGCTGCCGCAGCTGTTGGTTGCCACGATGTCGTAGGTGCCGGAATCGCCGACGCCGACCGACGCGATGGTGAACGAGCTGCCGGTCGCGCCGGGAATTGCGGAGCCGTTGCGTCGCCACTGCAGGGTGATCGGTGCCGATCCGTCGACCGTAGCCATGAACGTGACCGAGCTGCCTTGGCAAGGCGTCATCGAGTCGACGGACACTTGCACGATGGTCGGCGCGACTTCGACCGTGAGTACGGCCGCTTCGCTGGTGTCGCTACCGCAGCCGTTCGTCACGACGGCGTCGTAGCTGCCGGCGTTCGCTTCGGTCACTCCAGTCAAGCTCAGCGTGGTGCCGGTTTCGCCGGAGATCGGACTGCCGTTCTTGCGCCACTGAATGGTCGGTGCCGGGTCACCCGTCACCGAGACGGTGAAACTGACGTCACTGCCAACACACACGGTCTGATCGTCAGGGTCACTGACCGTTGGCGTGGTTTGCACGGTCAACGCGGCCGGCGCGCTGGTGAGCGTGACGCACGGGTTGGTGACCACGACGTCGTAGGTTCCTCCGTTGGAACTCGTCGCGGCACCGATAGTGAAGGTGGAGCTCGTCGCGCCCGGGATCGCCACGCCATCTTTGCGCCACTGATACGTGATCGTGGCGGTGCCGCTGGCATCGACGGAGAACGACACGGAATCGCCTTCGCAGACCGTCTGGTCGTTCGGCTGGGTATCGATCTGGCCCGAGCAGACGACGTGAATGATCGGGTCGCAGACGGTGTCGCCACCGAACTCGTCAGTAACGTGGTACCAGAACGGGTGCGTTCCGATATCGGCCGCGGTCGGCGTCCACGTGAAGACGCTCGAGGTGCTAGTGCCGGGGCTGGAGTCGAGCGGCAGCGCCGGAGTGTGAACCGCGCCGGCCGGGAGACCGATCTCGGTGATGACCACGGACGCGTCGTAAGTGGTCGACTCTCCGTAGACGGTGAAGGTCAGGGTCTGACCGACCTCGACGGTGTATTCCTCGCCGCCCGCGACCGGCACGCCGGCGGGGGTGAGTTCACAGATGGGCGGGGTGACGGGAGGTGTTGCCTCGAAGACGATTCCGTCGATACCACCGGAGCCGTCGAGTTCGACTTCCATGCGGTGAACGCCGGAGACGCCCACGCCAGCTGCGCCGATGGTATGAATTCGGACGCCATTGCAACCCGTCGCTCCGAGTGAGAACGCTGCGATCAGGCTACCGGAGGAATCGTAGAGACGCGCCGTGCCGGGCGCTTCGGATGCTTCACCATCGATCGTCGTGATTTCGAAGATGGTGATGTCTGTCGGGACGAACGGCGCGGTGATCGTCGAAAAGTCGAAGTCGAAGATCATGTCCGATTGGGCGGCGTCGTCCGGGTCGTCGACGAAGCCGTCGGCGGGCGACGTGTCGACCAAGTCTTCCGCGAAGATCAGGATCTTACCGAGGGGGAAACTGTTCTCGAACGGCTGGCCCATCTCACCCGCGGGACCCATGCCCGGTCCGCCGAACGTGTTGTTCGGTGAGCCGAGGTCGAAGTCTCCGCCGGTGGGGTTGGAGCTGTCGAAGATCAAAGCTCGGTTGGTGCCGGGATCACTTGGGATCGAGCCGTCGAGCCCGATCGGACCGACCGCAGTGCCGGCCGCGTCGCCGTCCACGGACGAAACCACTTCACCGGTGCTATGGCTCTCGAAGTCGATGACCGCGGTCACGCCTTGTGCGCTAGCGGTCCGTGTCCCAAACGCCATCGATAGTGCCACGGCAGCGATGGAAAGCCATCGCAGACCGGTGGCAACGGGTGCGTTCTGCACTGTAATCCCCCTCGATTTTTTCAGCGGTTTTGAGCCCGAGGCAGCGCCCGCCCACACGAACAAAGCGAAAAGTAGGGCGCTGACTCTATTTCTGTTTCTCTGCGCCCACCTTCCGGAATTCCGCCACTCTCATCAATGGGTTACTTCCGTTGGCTCGCGATTCGGAGACGCGCGCTTGGCCTTAAGTGTTGAAAGAGTTGTGTTTTGTGGACGAGTTTCACGGTCGTAGCCGAAACCGGTGTGCGTAGGAAAACCCATCCGTACGGAGCCGCGGTAGCGGTCGTTTCGCAAGAATAGAAAAGCGTAAAAAGAAGAAGCGCGCCGTGCCGGGACGTGAGCCCCCGCTCGGACGCGCTTCGAGCCTACTGCGAGCCGGAGCCTCCCTGCCTGGAGAACTCCGGCGGACTACGCTGCGACCGTTTTCCCGGACCCGGGAGGTCGAAGCGCATCGACGTTGATCGAGACTGATACCGGCTGGGCGGTCCAGCGGGTGGGCTCTCGCAACGACACTTCCTTGACGAAACCGAGAGACGCTCGGAGTCGATTCCTTAGCCGTCGCCGAACACGACCGCGCGAATCTCGACGACGCCTCAACCACGAATCCGACGGAGGGTCCGCGTGCAAGGTTCTTCGCCGTGCCACAGCCGCCGCGGTTGTGCTGCCGCGAGCCAGCGATTCGTTCGAATTTCCGGAGTGGCATGCCCAAGCGCCACTTGGAACCTATTCTACCGTTCGACAAATCACGGGCTACCGCGCTCTTCGCAGGTTGCCGAATCTCTTGTAGATACGACGGGAACGCGAAAGAATCCCGCCCTCGGATAGGGGAGGAATCGCCTTTGGCGAATTCGCGCGAACCGCTCACAGTGATCGCGGCGACATGTAACGAACTCGACCAAGTAGAGCAGTGGTTAGATTTCGTAGGGTTTGCCGATCGAGTCGTGGTGGTCGACACCGGATCCCGCGACGGGACGGTCGAGCGACTCCGTGCGCATGGAGTCGAGGTCACGACCGTCGACGCTGGCGATACTGAGTCGGTCGGCGCGGTGGTGCATCGCGCGAAGAACCGGGCCATCGCCCAGGTCACGCAAGGCTGGATTCTCGATCTCGATCTCGACGAACGGTTACCCGACCGAACCATCGAAGAGATCCAACGAGTCACCACGGCTGACTCGCCAGTGAACGCCTACGCGATTCCGTTTAGGCACTACGTCTTTGGCCGCTGGTTGAAGTACGGCGGATGGCAAGGTGCCCACCGCAGGCTGTATCGCGCCGGTCAAGCAACCTACCCAGAAGATCGAGCCCACTCCACGCTCGAGGTCGCGGGAACCATCGGACTCCTCGAGAACGAGGTCGTTCACTTTGCTCACCCGACGATCCACGAGTTTTGGGTGAAGATGAATCGCTACACATCTCAAGACGCCCCGCTGTTTGTCGAGCACGGTCGTGGTGGACTGAGGAACCGACCGCGACTTCCGGTGTCGCGACTTCGTTGGCTTCGAGCGTCCGCTTCGGTATTTTGGAACCGTTACATCAAGGCGGCGGGGTTTCGGGACGGCGTGCCGGGGCTGGTCGTCGCGGTGATGCTCTCTATGTATACGTTCGTAGAGCAGGTCAAGGCGTGGGAGTACGAAACCCAAGTGTCTGATTCTGACCGAGACGTTTCCTCAGGGGTGATCGTATGACTGACGGTCGCGACAGCGCGAGTTCCCAACCCGACCGACGAAGTCGATACGAGCCGCCGGAGGTTATCGCAACTCCGGAGTCGGCCACCATTCGCTCGCTCTTCGGCTGGCTGTTTGTCTTCGCTCGGCCGTATTGGCGTTTGTTCCTGTGCGTTCTGCTCTTGATGGCCGTCTACGCGAGCGGCAACAGTGTCCGCGTCGTGATGATGGGCGTGATCTTCGACAGTCTGTTGGTGCCCTCCGAGGACGCCACGCAAAAGAGCAAGATCGTCGAAGCGTACGAGAGCGTCACGCCGAAGCAGTGGCACTTGCCGCGCGTGGAGCGGCACTCGATCTCGGCCACTGAGCTCGAATTCAGTGGCGTGGTGCTCAACGAAGACGCGACCATCGACGATCCCAGCCGCCAGCGGTACAAAGCCGTGTTCGTTCCCGTCAAGGGTGAGGACATTGCACTGCGCGGCGCGTCCGACGGTGGGACCTTCAGCTACTCCAAGCTGACCCGGCTCGAAGTGACGACGAGGGCTCCGCTCGTGGCGGTCGAGGGTCGCTATCAGTACTCCGGGCCCTCGGTTCGAGTGAACATCGAACGCGGTGGGGGAGACGACAAAGGGTTGATCCCGTTCCTGATCGGCTTCGCGGTCCTCGGCGCGTTTCTCGCGGTCACCATTGCAACGTCTAACTATGGGCGACTCTATCTTTCGCAGGTCTTGGTCATTCGGGTGATCGCTTCGATCCGGGGTCGGATCTTTCGTCACCTTTCACACCTGTCCGTCGACTTTTTTCAAGCGAGACGATCGGGAGATCTGATCTCGCGGTTGACCAACGACGTCGGCGCAATTCAGCTCTCGCTGCGGTACCTATTCGGGGAGATTTTTCAGCATCCGCTCAACATCGTGATTTCTCTCGGAGTCGCGTTCTACGCCTCGCCTCAGTTGACGATCATGTTGTTGCCCCTGTTCCTCCTGCTGGTGATACCGATTGTTCGGCAGGGGAAGAAGGTCAAGAAGCACGGCCGAGGATCTTTGGCCAAGCTCGGCGAGGTGACCGAGGCCATGAGTCAGCTGTTGTCGGGGATTCGGGTGATCAAAGCGTTCGGGATGCAGCAGGGACAGAACCGCGAGTTTGAACAGCGCAACACCGAGTTCATTCGCAGCAACCTGCGCATGGTCAAGGCGAAGGTCAAGGGGCGGAGCCTCGCCGAGGGGCTCTACAACCTGCTGGCCGCCCTCGCCATGCTGTTCGCCGCATGGCTACTGATCTCCGAGTTCATCCCGTTGACGTTCGGTGAGTTCACCGTGTTCTTCGGCGCAATTTCCGCCATGTACCAGCCGTTGAAGTCGCTCTCTCGGGCGTACAACACCATGCAAGAGTCGGTCGCCGCGAGTGACCGCGTGTTCGAGATATTGCGTAGTCGATCGAGCGTCGTCGACCGAGAGGGTGCACCAGCGTTGGCGCCGTTCGCTCGGGAGATCACGTTCGATGGCGTTAGTTTTCGCTATGACGAGAACGCGGCTTGGGCGGTTCGGGACATCACATTCAAGGTTCCTCGCGGTAACACGCTGGCGCTAGTTGGCCGTAGTGGCGCGGGGAAATCGACCATGCTCGACTTGCTCGCGCGGTTCTACGATCCGACCGAAGGGCAGATTTTCATCGACGGCGTGAAGCTCACCGACGCGACGCAGGGGTCGCTGCTCGAGCAGATCTCGATCGTTGGCCAGGACGCGTTTCTCTTCAACACCAGTATTGAAGAGAACATCCGCTACGGTCGACCCGATGCGACGCTCGACGACATTCGCCAGGCCGCCGAGGCTGCCGCAATCGATGACGAAATCATGGCGATGCCCCAGCAGTATCAATCGGTGATCGGCGATCGCGGCGCGAAGCTGTCCGGGGGGCAACGGCAGCGAGTGACGATCGCGCGCGCCATCCTCAAGAACGCCGAGATCCTGATCCTCGACGAAGCGACCTCGGCGCTCGACTCCGAGAGTGAGCGCCAGGTTCAGCAAGCCCTCGAGAACCTCATGCGCGGGCGAACCACGTTCGTCATCGCTCACCGACTATCGACGATCAAGCATGCGGACACCATCCTCGTCATGGATGCCGGCCGCATCGTCGAAGTCGGCAATCACGAGCAGTTGGCTGCCACCGACGGTCACTACGCGCGACTGCTTCGCATGCAGGACGAGGGATTCCAGCGTGCCGAGTAGCAGCGCTTTTGAGTGTGTTCCGGTCGGGCACTTTCGCAGCGCTGCGCAAGCGAAAGTCGAGGCGCCTCGCCAACCGGGCCTGCTGCCGGACAACGTGGGACGAGTCGAGTTTCTTCCCGAGTACGCCGGAGCGATCTCTGATCTCGAGGGATTCGAGTTCGTCTGGCTCATCACGTGGCTCGATCGGGCCGAAGGGTGGAGTCCGACTCTTCGTCCACCACGTTCGCGAACAAAGAAAACTCTGTTCGCGACCCGATCACCGCACCGGCCGAATCCTATCGGGCTGTCCGCGGTTCGAGTGCTGCGCCTCGACGGTTCCGTCTTGCACGTGAGAGGGCACGACCTTCTCGACGGCACTCCCATCCTCGACGTCAAACCGTACCTAGCGTACGCCGATGCGCATCCCGACGCGCGGGCCGGTTGGGTCGAGGACGCGGACGGTGAGGTTTACGATGTAGAGTGGTCGGCCGACGCCCGCGAGCAGCTCGAGTGGCTTCGTGATCGAAGCGTGGATCTCGGTTCGGCGGAAGGGGTGCTCACGCTCCGGCCCCGACCGGCCCCGAGTCATCGGGTGCGAGAGCGGTCCGTCCTTGGCGAAACGGTCCTTTGCGAGTTCGCACTGCGCACGTGGCGTCTCGACTTTGATCGCGACGATCGTGTCGCGCGGGTGGTGATCACCGCGATCCGAACCGGCTACTCGGACGCGGTGCTTCGGGGGGACGAGGAGAGTCGGTGGGATGACGTGCCGCTCCACCGAGAGTTCGGCGCCCGATTTCATCGGTAGGAGCTGGCCAACACGTTGCTCCGAAATGGTTTGTGGCCATGGCGCTCCACAGTTCGGATCTGGCCAGCCGGGGGCTCGCCCGTTATAGTTCAGCCTCGAATTCTGGCGGATCACCGGCCGTGCCCGGGCGCTGTCGCCGTTGGCGTCTCCTCTGTCGCCAAGGGCCATCCCTCACCGTCATGAAATCGAAGAAACACTGGGAGGTACTCCGATGCGTATCCCGTCCGTAATCATCGCCAGCGTCGTGCTGGTGCTCGTCTGTACCGGCGCGCTCGCCCCGATCGGGCTCGGCGTCGTCGGCAAGGTCAAATCCGTATCCGAAGACGGCAAGTCGTTCGAGATCAGCGCCAAGGGCGTCAAGAAGACGTTGGTCTTCGACGACAAAGAGACCGCCTTCAAGAAGGTCGACGTCAAGCCGTTCAGCACGTTCAAAGAGGGCGATCGTCTCTTTGTGCTCGGTAAAAAGACAGAAGGCAACGAACGCGTCGAAGCTGCGATCAACGGGATCATCGCGATTGCCAGCGGCGAGTTCGACTCCCCGGATCTGCCGGAGAAGCAAAAAGGCATCAAAGGGCTCGAGTGGATCAGCGGCTCGCTCGAGATGGACGGCAAGCGACTCAAGCTCGGCGGCGCAACTCTGACCACAGGTGGTAAGCGCGGGGTTGCCGTGTTCTCCAAGTGCAAGCGGGACGAACTCATGAAGGCGAAGACTTCTGTCTTCGTCCGCGGTCGATTCCACAAGAAGTCCAAGGAAGAGAAGTTTCACCGAATCATGGCGTCGGAACTCACTCTCATCAACAAAGGTGTTTCGCCGAAAGAGTACAGCTTCCTGTTTGATTTGAGCCGAGAGAAGAAGTAGTCAGATGCCAAAAGAGCGAGCAATGGGCGCGACCGCGGTGAAAGACCTGGTCGCGTGGCTGCAAGGATTCGAAGAGAGAATCCCGATCGATGAGTTGAAAGCTCGACTCATCGAAACGCCGATCGCGATCGACGATGTCGCGGACAAGGTTCAGTTTGGAGAGAGAACCTATCAGCGCAACCTGCTCGCTCACGGACGCCAGTTCTACGCCATCGTGATGTGTTGGAAGCCGGGGCAGTCGAGTCCGGTGCACGACCATCGCGGAGCGTCCTGTGGGGTTCGAGTCCTGCAGGGCGTGGCGACCGAAACGACCTATCGCTGGGAGAACGAGAAGCTAGTCGTCGACTCAGTCCAAGAGCGTCCGCAGGGTGGGGTTTGTGGATCGTTCGACGCCGACGTTCACGACATCAGCAACAACGGTGACGTGGGACTCGTCACGTTGCACATTTACTCGCCGTATCTGACGAACGTGAACATCTACGATTTGGAGAGTGGTGAGGTCACGGTCTTCACCGACCCGCTTGTCGAAGAGATGCTGAAGGCGTAGCCAACGCGACTCGGCCCGCCGCGCGACTACGGTCGGTTCATGGCCTCCCAAATGCCAACGTCGAACCGGCCGTTCGAATCCGCGGCTCCGCGAAACATCCCCTGAGAGTTGAACGAGAAGACGATCGCTCCATCGGAGCCGACCGCGATCAATCCGCCGTCGCCGGGTGAGAGTACGTCGTGAATCACCTGGTCGGCGGCGGTTCGAAGAGACGCGCCCGCGTATTGCATTCGCGCCGCCACGTCCCGAGCCACGCCGTGGCGGATGAACAGCTCTCCCGTTCCGGTGCACGACACGGCGCACGTGGTGTTGTCGGCGAAGGTTCCCGCGCCGACGATCGGCGAGTCCCCGACCCGACCGAAACGCTTGTTGGTCATTCCGCCGGTCGACGTGGCCGCCGCCAAGTTCCCGTGCCGATCGAGCGCGACCGCGCCTACCGTCCCGTAGGCGTCATTCGGCAGCATGGCGGCGTTGTTCGCCTCCCGCGCCTTCGCCCGCTTCAACGCTTCGCGACGACGCTCGGTCTGGAAGTACGTGTTGTCGACAAAGGTGAGACCTTGCTCACGGGCGAACTGCTCTGCGCCAGACCCGATGAGGAAGACGTGCCGTGAATTCTCCATGACGCGCCGCGCGAGCGTGATCGGGCTACGCACAGTCGTGATTCCCGAGACCGCGCCGCAGTTGAGATCGGCGCCGTTCATGATGGAGGCGTCGAGTTCGCACGTCTCCGCGTTCGTGAACACCGCGCCCTTGCCAGCATTGAACAGCGGGTTCTCTTCCATGAGCCGGATCACCGCCTCGACGGCATCGAGGCTGGTCCCACCATCGTCCAGGATCTCTCTTCCTGTTTCGAGCGCGGCGGTAAGAGACTCTCGGTACGCGACTCGCTCAGACTCCGGGCGATCGTGTGAGATCACTCCCGCGCCGCCATGGATGGCGAGTGCCCACTCTGCCTTCGGTGCGGATTGGCAGCCGCATAGGGATGCGACCGCGAGCAGCAGAGCGATGGTGATCGAACTCGTGGAGAACTTCCGCATGACTGGCTCCTTGGTAGACAGGGAGCTGTAGTCCACCGAGGTTTGGATTGGCCGTCAAGGGGTTGGGTGCACCGGGCGATAGTCGGCGGGAGGTTTCGACTCAACGGCGCTTGCGGCAGACACGACTCGGCTAGATTCGCGCTTCGAACGATTCGGCGCGCCGCTCAGTACGGCTGTCCATCTTCAGCCTGGCGATGCGTCTAGGCGATTGGGAACGCTGTTCGTTGTGCTTTCGTCTCTTGGCCGCTTTCTCGCCAAGCCGCGAAGGACCGCCAAGGCCGCCAAGAACTTGACCCTCGTAGCCGTGCAATTGTTGGGCTGGACTCGCGTCGAGAGATTCAGCACGGCGGCTAAGTTCCAGGTATCCCATCATCAGCTTGGCTGATGCGAAGGGGCTAGCTAGCGTCGCGCTCGAGCGACTCTTGCCATGCGTCTTTCGTGTGCCACGCGTGATCGACGCAGTGTTCCGATGAGAAGGCGATCTCTTCGATCCAGCGTAACAGGCCGATCAGATGGGGCGTGTCGTCGGTGCCGAACAGCCGGCGAAGGCGAGACAGCTTCGATGCGACCACGACGAGCCAGAGATCTCTCTCTTCGTCGACACAGCCGACCAAGACGGCGAAGCGGTGCTTTCCGAGGCGAACATTCACTGTCCATGAATGCGCGTTTTGAGTGAGGGTCACGGCGTCGGCGCCGCGCTCCGTCAAGCCATCGACGAAGGTGCGGGCGACGATCTCTCGCGAGTCGTTGTTCTTCAGGTCGGTGTTGTGGCCGTGAGTCGGCCAGCGGAAGGTCAGGTGATCGTGCATCGTTACCGTTCGAGCGAATCGAAGTCGATCGACGCGAAGAGTGTCTCCAGAGTGGAGAGGTGCGTCATCGTTCCGACGAGATATACGTGGAACCGTCCGCGCACGACGACTTCCGCCGAGGCCGTGGAGGCTAGACCGTTGTAACGCACGAATCCCGGGTGGTTGCCGAACATCCTTGCTCGTTCGAACTCCAGGCCGTCGGACGCCCGCTCACGGGTGGCTGCTTGTTGCCACAGCAACGCTCGCCGGGTGAGTTCGGCGCACTCGCGACCGAGGTCGGCGATGTGCAGTTGGACGCGACCCGCTTTGCGGTGCTTATAGTTCGCGGACGCCGTCGTGGCGGCCGTGCCGAAGATCGACCCTCGCCAGTGATCCGTGGTGATTCGTTTCAGCCCTTTGCTGGAATCGTCCGCCGGCAGTGTCGATTCGAGTGTTGCCGATGCGACGAGTCTGTCGTACAGATCGCCGGGAACGTGCACATCGCGCGAGACCACGGGCTCGTTCGATTTGACCGTCCGTGGCTTCGCGGACTCAGACGTGGACGGTGGAGCGTCGCCGAGAAGTGCGCCCAAACCATCCGGGTCCTTGCCGAGCTCATCCGTCGATTTCAGTAACTCTTCGAGCGCCGCGTCGCGTTCGGGGCTGCTCTCCGGCTCCGCGCCACCGCCGAGCATCTCCAAGAGTTCCTCCGCACTCATCTTCTTGGTCGTGTTAGGCCCGTTGTTTGTGTGGGGCGCGGCGTTGCCCCCCGGATCCGTCGCCCCGGCGTTTCCCTGGGCGGTGTTGATAGAAGTGGGCTGGTCTGGGTCGGGGTCGACATCGCGCGGCACCGTTTGCCCACACGCGGTCAGGACGACCGCGGCCAGGAGCGCGGAAGCTAGATGCCGGTTGCGATTTCGGGCGTCGGGTAGCCGCTCTAGGATCACGGTCGTGTGGATCATGCGCTCTCTTTCGCGTCGCTCGCCTGGATGGACTTGGGGTGTGGAGGCGGCGTGGCTGAAGTGTCTCACGACGAGTGTCACCTAATCGTGTCACCGAGTCGTGTCGATCGCTCTACTGTGCCCTACTGTGCCGCCTCGGAACTCCCGGCACTTACTTCTTCTTCTGCTGCTTCGCTTTCAACGCTTCCGCTTCGGCCCGGGTCTTGGTCGCTGCGTCGCTCTTACCTTCGAGCTCTTCCAGGTCAGCGCGCAACTCCAAGAACTTGAGCTTGGATCGGGCGTCATTGTAGCGATCTGCGTTCATCAAGCCACGTTCGATGGTGACGGTCGCGCGGGGGAGACGGCCGAGTTGCATCAGGATCGGTGCCATTTGTAGGTCGAGCCCATTGGCGCTTCGGTGAAGCGCTAACCCGTGGTACAGGATTCGTGCCGTCGAGATCGATTTCAACGCTTCCTCGTGCTTGCCGAGTCCGCCGTGCGCCCGACCCAGCGCGGACATCGCCATCGCCGTTCCCCACCAGTCGCCGAGAGGCCACGCTGCGTCGAGTCCCGCCTGAGCGTGCGTGACGGCTTCGTCGTACTTCTTCTCTTTGAATGCGTTCGACGAAGCGCGGCACTCCCGCTGACCCACTCGGAACTGCTTCTTCTGATCGTCGCTCCAACCCACGAAGCTCGAAGTGTAGTCGTAGATGTCCGGTGACATGAACGCTTGCGACGCCGCCTTCGCTCCCCGGAGCGCGCGCTCGTGCATCGCTTTGATGTCCGCCGCCTTGGCGTTACCCTCCTTCTCGAACAATCCGAGGCTTCCCTCGAGGTAGCTGTCGATGAGAAACATCACCCCGTTGGGGTTGTCGCGGAACAGTTTGACGACGTCGTCGTGCTTGTCAGCGCTGTCGAGTGTTTCGAACCGCGCTTTGAGTTCTTTGCCCGACAGCGGCGCCTGTAAGGCGGCGGGGGATGGATTAGGCAGGAGGTTGGCATTCGCGGGCGCAGACGGTGCGATCACGTGCAGCAACGTCGACGTCACCATGAAGAAAGTCGCGAGCATGGTTTTCCCTCTCGTGGGTTCAGTGGCTCACGCGGACACGGGTCGACGCGGAGCACTCGATGTCGCCGGACGGCGATCTAACAGCGTAGCAACCTACTCGGAGGGAAGGAAGGCCGCCTCGGAGGACTTCCGCTCGGAAGAGCCGCGGATGGAAGTGTGGGCCGCTCCGTGCGTCAGCAGCTGCAGGGTATGGCTAGCCCGGCCGAAAAGTCAGAGGCACGGAAAGCCGTAACCAGGTCGTTCGCATCCGGGCGCGGGTGATCGGGACGGTGATTCGATAGAGCGAGGGGGGGGGTGTTGGACCGGAACGTCCCCAAGCGCGTATGGGCCGATCCCTGAGACCGTTGATCGGTCCCCAAAAAAGAACGCGGCGCAACTCAGCGATAGGCTGAACTGCGCCGCCTCCTAGTTTGGTTCTCGGAGCTTAGACGAGTGGCGTTTGGCCGGGGATCGCTACCGGATCCGTCTGCAGCGCGCCGAACTCCCACGTACTCGGAACAATGTTGAGCTCCGAACTCATGGCGAAGTCCCAAGTCACAACCTTGCCCGTGTAGGCGCTCATTCGGCCCATGATCGCGGTCAAGGTGGACTCGGCGATTCGCTGGCCTTCGTTCAACGGTTCGCCGGATCGGATGCTCGCGATCAGATCGGTGTGCTCTTGAACGTATGGGTTTCGATCTTGGCGGCCGTTGTGGCGATAGGGCGTGGCGCCTTCGAGGCGTCCACCGGGGTTGGACCACCCCTTGGTCCCGACGATCTTCTCCGCCACTCGGCTATCGGAGCCCGGAGCTTGTCGGCACATGCTTTGAAAGCGAACGCCGTTGGCGAACTCGTACTCGATCGCGAAGTGATCGAAGATGTTGCCGTACTCTTCGGCCGTTCGCGATTGTCGGCCACCCATTCCGTACGCTTTGACCGGCGGTCCACCCATCGACCAGTTCATCACGTCGAGGTTGTGTACGTGTTGCTCGACGATGTGATCTCCTGAAGCCCACGCGAAGTAGAGCCAGTTGCGCAGCTGGTACTCCATGTCCGTGTAGTCGGGCTTTCGCTTGTGAACCCAGAGTCCGCCTTGGTTCCAGTAGACCTGTCCGCCGACGACGTCGCCGATGTCTCCGTTTTGGATTCGCTTCATGCACTCGAGGTACGAAGTCTGATGTCGACGTTGAGTTCCCGCGACGATCGCCAGCTTCTTCTCTTTGGCGAGCTTCGAGGACTCGATCACCGATCGGATGCCCGCCGGATCGGTCGCGACTGGTTTCTCCATGAAGACGTTGACGCCACCCTTGATCGCCGCGTCGAGGTGTATGGGGCGAAACGCCGGCGGGGTCGCGAGGATGACAAGGTCGACTCCGGAATCGATCACTTGTTGGTAGGCGTCGAAGCCGGTGAAGCACCGCTCGTCGGTAACCGCGTAACCGTCCCCGAGGTTCTTTAGGTTGTTGCGCGATCCCTGCAGGCGGTCGCCGAACAGATCACCCATGGCCCAAATTTGAATCCCGTCGGACGATTCGACGCAGTTGGAGGCAGCGCCTGTCCCGCGCCCGCCGCAACCGATCAATCCGACCTTCAACGTGTCTTGCCCAGCGGCGAAGAGTTGCACGGGAGAAACCGCCACGGCAGCGGCCGCCGCGCCGAGCGCCGACACTTTGATGAACTCACGTCGGCTCGTTTCGCCGGTTGGCCGCGGTGTGTGGCCATCCTTCTCGGTGCTCATGGTCGGACCCTTTCTGTAGGTGATCATCATGGGGTTGGGAATCGGCCTGTCAGAAGTAGCCTACGAGTGTTGCAAACCGGCGCGGCCGTGTCGAGGCAAGCGGCCGACTCTACCGAGAGAGAGCGAAAATCGGTAGGCTGACACCCTTCGACGACAGCGATGAAAGAGACCGTTTGAACGACCGAAGGCCAGCCGAACCCAAGCTCTACGAGTACGAACTGCCCGGGGGGTGGCGCGTGCTCGCCGGACGCACCGAGTCGGACAACGACCGCCTGTCGACCCGGCTCGCGAACGCGAACGACTTCTGGTTCCACGTGCGAGGGATGCCGGGAAGTCACGTCGTCCTCCGCGTCGACGACGTCGAACCGGACCGCGAGGTGGTGCGCGGTGCAGCGGCGATCGCGGCGTACCACTCCAAGGCTCGCGGGGGCGGCAAGGTGCCGGTCTCGTGCACGCGGGCTAAGTACGTTACGAAGCCCAAGGGGGCGAAGCCCGGCACCGTGCAGATTCGTCGCGAGAAGGTGCTGACCGTAGCGCCGGCGCTGCCTAAGGACGCCGATAGTTCGTAGGTGATCGTCTGAGGCCTGTCGCGCCAGCGCGAAACAAAATGACTCGAAGAAAATCCCGCTAAGGAGTGACGTGAGCGATCTGTTTGTCGGACTCGATATCAGCACTACCGCTAGCACGGCGATCGTGATCAACGCCGAAGGTGAGGTTATCGCCCGCGCCTCGGGAGAGCACACGTTGTCGACGCCGCGCCCGCTTTGGTCCGAGCAAGATCCTCGAGAGTGGTGGACGGCATCGTGCCTCGCCTTGCGAGAGGTGCTCGACCATGCAGACGTGGATGCGGACGCGGTGCGGGCGGTCGGGCTGACGGGGCAGATGCATGGCTCTGTGTTTCTCGATCACGCCGGTGACGTGCTGCGACCGTGCATCCTCTGGAACGATCAGCGCACCGCCGCCGAGTGTCGCGAGATCACCGATCGCGTCGGTGCGTCTCGCGTCATCGAGACGACCGGCAATCCGGTTCTCACCGGGTTCACGGCCGGAAAGATCCTGTGGGTCGAACGCAACGAGCCGGATGTCTACCAGCGCATCGCATCGGTGCTCTTGCCGAAAGACTACGTGCGCTATCGACTGAGCGGCGTTCGCGCCGGCGATGTCTCCGACTGTTCCGGGACCTCACTGTTCGACGTGGCGCGTCGACGCTGGTCCGATGTCATGATCGAGGCGGTTGGCGTCAAACGGTCCTGGCTACCGGAGGTTTTCGAATCGAGTGAAGTGTGCGCGGAAGTCTCGCAAGAGGCGTCGGGGGTGACGGGGCTTCGACCGGGAACTCCGATCGTCGCCGGCGCGGGCGATCAAGCAGCGCAAGCGGTCGGCACCGGAATCATCGACGAAGGAGTCGTTTCGTGCACGCTCGGAACT
Source organism: Planctomycetota bacterium (assembly GCA_021776775.1). Lineage (GTDB taxonomy): Bacteria > Planctomycetota > UBA8108 > UBA1146 > JAJFFE01 > JAJFFE01. The sequence goes on from JAJFFE010000316.1 coordinate 50,605, forward strand.
TCTGGTGTGGTGTTCGCCGCTTCCGATGAGTACCGGGTCGAGCCCGAAGGTCGCTTGCACGCGTTCTGTCACGCCGTTCCTGGCAAGTGGCACCTCATGGGAGTGATGTTGTCCGCCGGGGGCAGTCTTCGCTGGTATCGCGATGTCGTTGCCGATTCCGAGGTCGCCGCGGCGACCCGACAGCAGGTCGATCCGTACGACGCGCTGATGGAGCAAGCGGCTCTTGCTCCCGCCGGCTGCGAAGGGCTGCTCTTCCTCCCGTATCTCACCGGCGAGCGAACTCCGCACGCCGACCCCGACGCCCGCGGCGCCTTTGTCGGATTAACCGTACGGCATCAGCGCGCGCACTTGGTGCGTTCGGTCGTCGAGGGTATTAGCTGCGGTCTGCGGGACTCGCTCGAACTCATGCGAGGGTTGGGAATCGCGACGCGAGTCGTCCGGGCATCCGGCGGCGGTGCGGAGAGCTCGTTCTGGAGGCAGATGCTTGCCAACGTGTTCGGCACCGAGATCGCCACGGTCAGCAGTGCCGATGGCGCTGCCTTCGGCGCCGCGCTTCTCGCCACGGTGGGGGCGGGGGCGCACGATAGCGTCGAGGCGGCCGCTTCGAGCTGCGTGCGAGTCGTCGACTCCATCGCACCGCAGTCGGATCGCGCTGTTTACGATGCCGTGTATCAGCGATATTGCGAACTCTACCCGGCGCTTCGCGGGACCTGGGAGAAGTAGGCACCTGTCATGGCACTACTCGACGTGGTTCGCCCGAGCCTTCGGCGGTCGATCGATCTCTACGCTGAGCTTGTCGCACTAGTCCCGGAGTCGGCACTCGAAGATTCGATCCCCGGAGTCCGTTGCAATACGATCGGTCAGCAGCTGTGGTGCGTGGTCGGTGCGCGAGAGAGCTACGCGGCGGCGATCGAGTCGGGGCAGTGGTCTGGGTTCACCTGTTCATTGGAGTGGGGCGACTGCGGTTCTCAGTCCGCGGTGAAGAGCCGACTCGAGAGTTCGGGGAACCGCCTTCTCCAAGCCGTCGCCGGCGACGAATTCTCAGACGCGCAGTATCAGCTCATCGTGGATGAGGTCGAGCACGAAGCGGCGCACCACGGTCAGCTCATTCGATACTTGTACGCGCTGGATCTGCCCATCCCGCCTGGGTGGAAAGCTCGGTACTCATTGGATGGATGAGCCGGGTCGAGCGTCTGCTCGGATTAGCCGTTCAGATGAGCCGTTCGTCTCGAAGTACGCCTTCGATGTTGCGCCGGAAGTTGGCGACGTCGAACTCCCACGCGCGCTCGCGCAGTACCTTGGGGTCGTAGCTGTTGTGGTCGCGTTCCATACGCAGCACGGCGTCGGCGAGAGAGTCGACTGTGGGCTCCCCGAAGAAGCTCCCGGTTCGACCCGCCACCACCGTCTCGCATGCGCCACCGAGGCCGAGCGCGATGACCGGTCGGCCGCTCGCCATACTCTCGAGCGGAGTGATTCCAAAGTCTTCTTCGCAAGGGAGCAGGAAGGCGCGGGCGGTCGAGTAGGCGCGCGCCACCGCGTCGTCGGACTCCCAACCTCGAAACTCGATCGTGGGACCGGCGAGCGCTTTCAGCCGACGTTCGTGCTGCCCACGGCCGATGATCACGAGCGGTTTGCCGAGACGGTTGAAGGTCTCGATAGCGAGGTCGACGCCCTTGTACGGGGCGAGCGCGGTCACCATGAGGTAATGCGACCCGACCGCTTCGCCCTTTGCGATAGTGAACCGTTCCGTGTCGACGGGCGGATAGATCACTTCGGAATCGCGGCCGTACAGTCGCCGGATACGCTCTGCGACATAGTGCGAGATGGCGATGAATCGATCGACGTGCTTGGCCGCGGCGCGATCCCACGCGCGGAGTTCCGGGAGAAAGCTACGCGCCGCGAGCCGAACCGGCCACGACGCCCGGGTGGGGTCGAGGTAGGTATCGGCGTGATCCCACAGGTAGCGCGCGGGTGTGAAGCAGTAGCAAATGTGGCGAGCGCCGGGTCGCTTCTGAACCGCTTTGGCGGCGCAGTGAGAAAGCGACACGAGAGCGGCGTACTCGTCGCCCGGTAGTCCCGCGGTCACGTAGGGGAAGAACGGAAGCAGCTTGCGGTAGTGCCGACGCAACCAAGGCAGCCGAGAGAGCGCGCTGGTTCGAACGGAGTGACGTTCGATGCGTTCGGAGACCGACCCGGGTTCGTGAACGAGAGTCAGAATAGGAGCGTCGGGGAGCAGGTCCGCGAACACTTCGAGGCACCGTTCTCCACCGCGCATCCCCGTCAGCCAGTCGTGCACGAGGGCTACCGGCGGAGTCGCGGTACTCGCTACGTCGCCGTCCGGTAGCCGGTGCGGGCTCACGCCAAGGTCTCGGCGATCGCGGCGATGACACGGTCCGGATCTTCATCCTTCAAGCGGTGGTGGATCGGCAGGCCGAGTACGTCTCGGCACCCGGCTTCGGCGACCGGGAAGTCACCGTCGCGGTGGCCGAGGTTTGCGAAGACCGGTTGGCTCGGCAGGGTCGAGGGGTAGTACACGGCGCAGCCAATTCCCTGATCGCGCAGCGACTGCATGACGTGGTCGCGATTCGGCACTCGCACAATGTACTGGTGCCAGACGTGGTCCGACCCGTCCGTGAGTCCGAGCGGACGTACGATGTCCGAAAGCCCACGCGCTTCGATCGCGGCGTGGTATCGCCCGGCGTTCTTCGCCCGCGCGGCGTGCACGGCGCGAAGCCGTTCGAGGCGAATCGACAGGATGGCTCCTTGGAATCCGTCCATACGCGCGTTCCAGCCCAAGTGCTCGTGCTGGTAACCGCCGGCATCGCCGTGTACTCGCAGTGAACGCATGCGTTCGAACGTCGCTTCGTCGCGCGTCACGATCATTCCGGCGTCGCCAGCCGCGGCGAGGTTCTTGGTGACGTAGAACGAGAACGTGCCGCAGCGACCGAGACTGCCGAGCGCGCGTCCTTCGTACCGTGCGTCGAAACTCTGCGCGGCGTCTTCGATCACCTCGATACCGGTCTCTTCGGCGAGCGCCAGCAGCTCCCCCATGGGCGCGGCTTGGCCGTAGAGGTGCACCGGCATCATCGCTTTGGTGCGTTCGGTGATGTGGCGCTTGGCCTCGGCCGGATCGAGTTGAAGCGTCTCTGGCAGCACGTCTGCGAACACCGGCGTGGCGCCGAGGTGCGCGACCGACGACGCGCTGGCGAAGAACGACGTCGCCGGAACGATCACTTCGTCGCCGGGCCCGACACCGAGCGCCTGCAGGCCGATGCGCAACGCGTCGGTACCGTTCGAAACGCCCAGTGCAAAGGGGACGTCGAGGAACTCACACGCTTGCGCTTCGAAGTTCGTCACTTCGTTGCCGAGGCAGAACGCAGTCGCGTCGACCGTGCGCTCGAGCGCCGTCAGCCACTCGGCGCGTTCTTCTAAGTCGTCGGGCCCCAAAGCCACCATCGAAATCGACATGCTGTTCTTCCCCTTGAACGTCGTGATGGCGGAGTCCGCCGCGTTCAGTCTGTGACGTGTTGTGGTGAGGCGTCGGCGGTCGACCCGGTCGACACCGTGTGATCGTGACTCCGTGTGATCGTTATCCGAGCGCCGGGCAGTGCCGAATGTGACTACGGTCCGGTGATTGCGCCCGACTCACCGTAAGGATTCTCCTTGGGCCGTCGCCACGCTCGAAGCAGCGTCAAGAACAGGATCTTGAGATCGAGCCAGACGGACCAGTTGCGCAGGTAGTATAGATCGAACTCGACTCGCTTCGACAGGGAGGTCTTGCCGCGCCAGCCGTTGACTTGCGCCCAGCCGGTCAGGCCGGCCTTCATGCGGTGACGCAGCATGTATCGAGGGATCGTCTTGCGGAACTCCTCGATGAATACTGGTCGTTCGGGTCGCGGTCCGACCAACGACATTTGGCCTTTGAGAGCGTTCCATAGTTGCGGCAGTTCGTCCATCGACGTGCGTCGGAGGAACGCCCCCAGGGGCGTGCAACGATTGTCACTATCGTCGGCCCAGACCGGTCCGGTCTTGTTTTCGGCGTCATGCACCATGGTGCGAAACTTGAGCATTGGGAACGTCATGCCGTCGAGGCCGACGCGGTCTTGGACGTAGATGATCGGACGGCCCGACGTCAGCCAAATCGTCAGCGCGATGCCGAGCAGGACCGGCGATAGCAGCACGAGTAGCGTTGCGCTCAACGTGATATCGAGCGCCCGCTTGATGACCGCGTTGGCGCCGTCGGCGCGAACCCCGCGCAAGTTGATGACTTGTAGTCCGTCGAAGTCGGCGATCTCGCGCGAGAACGTGTTGAACGCTTCGAGGTCGAGAACCGATCGGACCCCGACATTCGTTCGTGACAGCCGCTGATCGATTTCCGGGAGCACACCCAAGTCGCGAAACGGGAGAGCGACGATGACTTCTTGAACGCCGTGCTCTTCGAGGACGCGTTCGAGGTCGTCGAGGTCACCGAGCACGTCGTTCTTCTGAGTCACACCGTCGGACTGCTCTCCGGCGTCCAGAAAGCCGCGAATCTCGAGGCCGGTCCAGGGGTGCTTGCGAATTCGTTTCGCGATGCTGCGGGCCATCGACCCGCGGCCGACGATCAGGCAGCGTCGGGTCCCGACGCCTTCCATGAACAGTCGGCGCTCACGAGCGAGCCAGATCAGATGGTGAAGAAAGATCACGATCGGGTTGATCACGAAGAAGGTGCTGATGATCACGCGCGAGTAGCTGTGCTGGCGGAAGTAGAACCCGACGAAGAATGCGATCAACCCCATCTGCACGTGGACCTTGGCCAAGTCGATCAGCAGGCTGCCGTACGAACCGGCGCGTCGCGGGCGGTACAGGTTGAACGAGTGCGCGGCCCAGACATAGGCGATCCACAAGATGGGCAGCACGTTGATGTAAACGCTTACTTCCGGCGTGCCTTTGGAGAGGGGACGAGGAAAGTCGAACTCTGCGGCGAGGTAGTACGCCGAGAGGATGGCCGCCGCGATGAGCGCTAGGTCGAGCGGCAGTTTGATCGAGAGCGCGGCATAGGCACGCAGGCTCTTCATTACTCGGTTCACCCTACGAGTCTGGCTTACCAGAACCGACCCGCCAGACATGGAGAGCACGTCTGGCGAACACTTCTGGCAAGAAACGACAACGTGCGATACGTCGTCGCGGGCAGCCGACGATCGTCCCAACGATGGGTCCCGAGATATGAGTCGCGACGAGGGTTTGCAGCACCAAGTGGGTTTGCAGGTCGGCGCGGTCGAAGCTCAGGACCGTACGGCGTCGATCGGGATCAAGCGGTGACGACTCCGCGGCTCGGCTGAATGGCCAGGCTGGCGATGTAGTTCGAGATGCCCGTCTCGATCGAAGTGGCGGGATTATAGCCGAGAGCCTCCCGCGTGTGCTCGATATCTGCGCAAGTTCTCGACACGTCGCCGGGCTGTTGGGGGAGGTATTCGATTTTGGGTTCGACGCCGAGCTCCGACGCGATGAGTTCCACGAGCTCGTTCAGGGCCACCATGCGATGGTTTCCCAGGTTGTAGATGTCGTAACCCCGGTTTCGATCGAGGGCGCGGAGCACTCCGTCGACGATGTCACCGACGTACGTGTAGTCGCGTTGCGACGAGCCGTCGCCGAACACGGGGATCGTCGCGCCCCGCGCGAGAGCGCGTGTGAATTTCGAAATCGCCATCTCGGGACGCTGCCCCGGACCGTACACGGTGAAGAAGCGCAGGCAGGCCACATCCATCTCGTAGAGGTGGTGGTACGTGTGCGCGATGAGTTCGCCGGCTCGTTTCGTGGCCGCGTACGGCGAGACCGGGCGATCGACCGGATCGGTGGTGAGGAACGGTGTTTTGGTTCTCTCGCCGTAGACCGAGGACGACGACGCGAACACGAACGAGTGGATTTCGCGTTCGCGGGCGAGTTCGAGCACGTTCGACGTTCCACCGATGTTGACTTCCGCGTAGAGCGCCGGGTGAGCGATCGACGGGCGGACTCCCGCCCGAGCGGCGAGGTGAATGATGCCGTCGAAGGCGTGGCGGCACGCCACTTCGTCGAGTGTTTCGGCGTCGCGAATGTCGCCGCGATAGAACGCGAAGTTCGAGTGTTCGAGCAATGCCGCGAGGTTTTGCCGCTTGATATCGGGGTCGTAGTAGTCGTCCAAGTTGTCGTACGCGACCACGCGGTCTCCTCGTTCGAGAAGCGCTGCCGCGACGTGACTGCCGATGAAGCCGGCTCCACCGGTGACTAGGATCGTCTTACTCATGTCTTGCGCCCTCCTGCCGAGCGGTCGACGGGATTGGGTTGCTCGTAGGCCCCGTCCCCTCTTTCTTCGGCTGGAACGTTCCTGTCGTTCACCCGGTATTCCAGGGGTTTTACGCAGATCGACGTCGTGTTGGCGATGGCGGCGGGTCATGCCGAGTAGCGAGTCGGGTCCGGGACCCCTGCTTGTTCGAAACCGCGCCGCCGCAGGCCGCAGGCGTCGCAGCGGCCGCAAGCAAGGCCCGTTGGCGTTGCCCGATAGCACGAGACGGTCTGCGCGTAGTCGACTCCCAGCTCTGTCCCGCGCTGAATGATCTCCGCTTTCGTCATTTGGATCAGCGGTGCGTGCAGGCGAAACGCAGCGTCGGCGGTCGTCTCTGTGCCCGTCCGCGTCGCCAGGTGAGCGGTGCGTTCGAACGACTCGATGAACTCCGGACGGCAGTCGGGATACCCGGAGTAGTCGAGCGCGTTGACGCCGAGGAAAATGTCACGAATGCCGCGTGCCTCGGCAGTTGCGACTGCCAGTGACAGGAATACCAGGTTTCGCGCGGGTACGTACGTCGACGGGATTGCCGGGGTGGACCCGGCCCCCGACGGACTCTCATCGGGGATTTCGCCCTCTCCGAGGAGCGACGAACCCCCTATGGCGGAAAACGGGACTTCGAGCACCAGGGCGTCAGCTGAGAGTCCGAGTTGGTCGACGATATGTTGCGCGTGTCGCACTTCCGCGTCGTGGCGTTGACCGTATCGAAACGTCAGCGGCACCGGTCGAAAGCCCTGATCGTGAGCGATGGCCAAGACCGTCGTGGAATCGAGCCCACCGCTGGTCAGGACGACAGCACGTGTTGTGTTCACCGTCTGCCTCCTCTCCGAGTCGTAGGAGGGTATCGCGAGTTAGGCACGATCGGTACCCAGCGCTTGACGGATCGTCGGTTCCCAGTGGAGGTTCTGGCTCGGTCCGCGTTAGTATGGCGGTCGAGGTGGACGCGTGAAGGTGCTCTTGGTAGCCGGTCAGCTTTCGTATTCGAACCCCGCGATCTACACGATCTCGGTGGCTCGCGGCCTCGCTGTGCGCGGCCACGAGGTTCAAGTCGTGGCCGACGCCGGCGCGCTCGGACGGCTCCTCGATCCGTTGGAAATCGAAGTTTACCGGATACAGCACGGGTACCTCCCGTTTCGCCGATTGACGCAATTCATCCGCGAATTCGGACCCGACGTCGTGCAATCGACGGGCGGCCGCGGCTCGTTGGAACCCGCCGCGAAGTTTGCCCGAGCGTGTGAGGCGCCGCTTTACCACACGGTTCACTCCTGGCTGCGGGAGGATCAGGACGAGCGCTACCCGAAAGACCTCGCCGGGCTGGTCACGGTCAACCAGGCGCTTCGAGAACACCTGGTCAACGACCGCAACGTACCGAAGAGTCAGATCCGAGTGATCCCGTACGGCATCGAGCTGCCCGCGAGCCCTTCCAGCCGAATCGCCGGTTCTCTCGCACCGGTGGTCGGGACCGTGGGACGTCTCGCGGAAGGGCGCCGACACCACGAGTTCGTTCGCGCGGCCGCGCTGGTGCGCGAGCGGCTGCCCGAGGCCTTGTTCGTGGTCGCCGGCTCGGGTCCAGACGAGCGTAGGCTTCGTCGACTCTCCAAACAGCTCAAGCTCGAGGATGCGCTCACCTTCGTGCAACCAAACAGCTCCGCGGAGATCTTCTCGGTGCTCGATCTCGCGGTCGTGCTGCCCGACTGGGGCGGCGTCGGCTTGACGCTCTTGGAGGCGATGTCCCACGGCTGCCCGGTACTTGCAACCGGGGGTAGCGAGGTGTTCTCGGTTCTGACCGAGGAGGACACCTGCGCCGTGGTCGACAGCACGACCCCGGAGAAGCTCGCGGAGGGGAGCGTGGAGGTGCTCGAAGACCCGTCTCGTCGTCAGGAACTCGTCACGAACGCCCGTGAGCACGTTCTCGCGCATTACCCTCTAGATGCGCATCTGCACAGCTTGGAAGAGTTGTATTCGATCACCGTGTGACACCGAAGCGCTGCACGCGGGCTCGCCGACTTCCCGTCCCGCCAGCGCTCTGCCCTCCAGTGCTCGGCCGAATCTCCGGGGTGCGGCGAGCTCGGGCTTTCTCGTTCTCGCCGACAGGCACGTCTCGACGGATCGTGCCTACCTCGCTATCCTCCCGATCCATGAACCGCGTCATCGTCATCCCGGCCCGCCTCGCTTCCGAAAGACTGCCACGGAAGCTCCTCCTGCGCGAGACCGGCTCCCCCCTGATCCAGCACACAGTCGAGCGCTGCCGAGACGTGCCCGGAGTGCAGCGAGTTGTCGTCGCCGCCGACGGTGACGAGATTGCGACCGCGGTCCGAGAATTCGGCGGGGAAGTGGTACTCACCGACCCCGAGCTTCCCTCCGGGACGGACCGAGTTGCGGCCGCCGTTGGCGCCCTCGGCTCAGACCTGCCTGAGGGTGCGGTCATCGTCAACGTGCAGGGGGACGAACCAGAGATCGATCCCGCGCAGGTCGATCTTCTGTTCCGCATGCTCGAGGCGACGGGGTCGGGCGGGCGCGAAGCGTCGGTAGCGACTCTAGCTACCGTAAGAGACGACGCTGAGGGGTTCGCAAATCCAAACCGCGTCAAGGTGGTGGTGGATTCGCACGGATTCGCGCTCTACTTTTCGCGCTCGGGCATTCCCTTTCCTCGGGGACAGGCCGTACCATGGCTCTGTCATGTGGGGATCTACGGATTTCGTCCCGGAGCCCTCCGGCAGTTTTCTAGTACCGCACCTTCGATCCTGGAGCGGACCGAAAAACTCGAGCAGTTGCGCTTTCTCGAGTTGGGTCTCGGCATTCGTGTGGAACGGATCGGGGCGGGACAAGAGACACCGAGCGGTTCCGGGGGGACCGGACCGGCGCCCGCCGGAATCGATACGCCAGAGGACTATGCGAAGTTCTGTGAGCGGTTCGGTTCGAGATGAGTCTTGCGACGACGCAGCGATGGGGACGGGTAGTTCGTCAGTCGGATTCCCAGTGGCAATGCCCGCCAAGCGATGACCCTTGGAAGAACGACGTCCGACTTGATCGCGACCGTTTGGTCGGTCGAGTGGGGACGTACAATGGAGGCTGCCCGACCGAGTGCTTCGTGCACCGTCGGCGCGGTCAGTTCGTGCTTTGAGAGCGATGGAATGACGCAGTACATCTTCGTCACGGGTGGTGTGGTATCGAGCCTCGGCAAGGGGCTTACTTGTGGTGCGGTGGGCGCGCTTCTCGAGAGTCACGGTCTTACGGTTGTGATCCAGAAGTTCGACCCCTACATCAACGTCGACCCGGGGACTATGAGCCCCTACCAACACGGAGAGGTGTACGTCACCGCCGACGGTGCCGAGACCGATCTGGATCTTGGCCACTACGAACGCTTCACCCACGCCAAGTTGACGAAGCACTGCAACATCACGACCGGCAAGGTCTATGACGCGGTGATTCGTCGCGAGCGTCGCGGCGACTACTTGGGGAGCACCGTGCAGGTGATTCCTCACATCACCGACGAGATCAAGGACGGCGTGAAGCGGTTGGCGACGAGCGACGTCGACGTCGTGATCACCGAGATCGGCGGGACGGTCGGCGACATCGAGAGCTTGCCGTTTCTCGAAGCGTTGCGTCAGTTCGGGCACGAGAACGGTCGCGAGAACTGTCTCTACATTCACCTGACACTGCTTCCGTATCTGCGCGCGTCGGGTGAGTTGAAGACCAAGCCGACGCAGCACTCGGTAGGTCGCCTGCGCGAGATCGGGATCATTCCGGACGTGTTGGTCTGCCGAACCGAGAAACCGATGCCGGAGGGGATGCGCGAGAAGATCTCCCTGTTCTGCAACGTCCCGGCGAAGGCCGTGCTCGAAGAGAAGGACGTCGACTTCACGATCTACGAGGTGCCATTGATCCTGCGTGCGCAGGGGCTCGACCGGATTATTCTCGACCGCTTCGGTATCGAGACACCCGGTAGCAACATGGACGAGTGGATCGCCATGATCGAAAAGATGAAGAGCCCGACCGGTGACGTCGAGATCGCCGTGGTCGGAAAGTACGTCGAGCTCATGGACTCCTACAAGTCGATCTACGAATCACTAACTCACGCCGGTACGGCCAACTCGGCTCGTGTGCGCTTCCGTAGGATTCAAGCAGAAGACCTGAGCGACGGTGATCTCGATGCCGCGCTCTCTGGCGTTGACGGAGTGCTGGTTCCGGGCGGGTTCGGCGAGCGCGGGCTACTCGGGAAGATTCGTACAGCAGGGTACGCCCGCGAGAAGGGGCTGCCGTACTTCGGGATTTGTTACGGCATGCACGCCGCTGTGATCGAGTTTGCCCGTAACGTGCTGGGCCACGAAGACGCGAGTTCCACCGAAGTGGGAGACACGAGCCATCCGGTGATCACCTTGCTCGATGAGCAGATGAACGTGACGGACATGGGCGGTACCATGCGGCTCGGCGCATACCCGTGCACGCTCGTCGACGGGAGCCGGGTACGCGAGGCGTACGGTGTCGAGCAGGTTGACGAGCGACACCGCCACCGGTACGAGTTCAACAATGACTACCGTTCGGCGTTCGAAGAAGCGGGCATGACGCTGTCAGGGTTGTCTCCGTCGGGAAAACTCGTCGAAATCGTCGAGCTCCGCGATCACCCGTGGTTCGTGGCGGTACAGTTCCACCCGGAGTACCAGTCGCGTCCGATCAAACCTCACCCCTTGTTCCGCGACTTTGTCGCGGCAGCGAAAGCGCACAAGAAGAAGTCCGATGGAAATTAGGAAGAAGCGCGTCGACGAGGACTGGAAGGTTCAGGCCGAGCGGGAGAAAGAGAAGATCGCACTCGAGGAGGAAGCTGCTCGTCGTCGTCGCGAGGGCATCGCCGACGACGTCGACGCCGCAGGCGGGCCTCCGCCGGGAGCGATCCCCCTCATTCCCATCTTCGAGCAGCTGGGCGCCCAGGCGATGATGGGGCTCGGTCAGGTTCCCGATCGAACCGGGATGCGAGGCTTGGATCTCGACATGGCCCAGTACGCGATCGACATGTTGTCGTCGATCGAAGCGAAGACTGCCGGCCGCCTCGACGAGCAGGAAGACCGAGTGCTCACCGAGATGCTGACCGCGCTTCGCGACGCGTACTCTCAGATCGAGGCCTCCGCAGCTCAGGCTGCACCTCCACCCGACCCCGAAGCGTAGTACGATCGATCGATCCCGCTCGACCGGTGCGCGCACTTGCGCACCGCTTTGGCTTCATCGCCAAGGTTGACCCTTCGCGGACACCTGGCGGTCGAGCTATTTCAAGACTTCCACGGCCCGAATAGTGAGCTTTACGATGAACGCCCGCCGCGACCGTTTCTACGTCACGACACCGATCTACTACGTCAACGACGTTCCACACATCGGTCACGCGTACACGACGATCCTCGCGGACGTCCTGTCTCGCTACCACCGCTTGCTCGGGGTGCCAACGCACTTTCTCACCGGTAGCGACGAGCACGGGCAGAAGGTGTACGACGCTGCGGCCGCGGCCGGGATCTCTCCCCAAGAACAGACCGACCGCACGGTGGTGCGCTTCCAAGATCTGTGGAAACGCATCGACATATCCCACGATGATTTCCTTCGCACGACCGAGCCTCGACATACGGCGGTCGTACAAGAGATTCTGCAAGACTTGTTCGACCGCGACGAGATCTACGCCGGGGACTACGAAGGTTGGTACTCGGTCAGCGAAGAGCGGTTCTACACTGAGAAAGAGCTGGTCGACGGGAAGAGTCCAGAGGGCAAGCCCGTCGAGAAGATCGTCGAGAAGAACTACTTCTTCCGGATGAGCAAGTATCAAGAGTGGCTGATCGACCACATCGAGAAACACCCTGAGTTCATTCAGCCGGCGACGCGTCGTAACGAAACACTTGGATACCTCAAGAAGCCGCTCGGTGATCTCTGCATTTCGCGACCGAAACAGCGTTTGCCGTGGGGCGTCGAGCTGCCGTTCGACGATGGGTACGTCTGCTACGTTTGGTTCGATGCGCTGGTCAACTATATCAGTGCTGTCGGTTATCGACGCGACGACGCGCAGTTCGAGAAATGGTGGCCGGCGGACTACCACTTGGTTGGCAAAGACATTCTGACGACGCACACCGTCTACTGGCCGACGATGTTGCGAGCGATGGGCCTCGCAATGCCCAAGACCGTCTTCGCGCACGGTTGGTGGCTGGTGAGCGGGGCGAAGATCAGCAAGTCCGACGGCAATGCCGTCGACCCGATGGACATCATCGATCTCTACGGTGTGGACGCGCTGCGCTACTACCTCATGGCCGAAATGACGTTGGGCCAAGATTCGACGTTCACCATCGATGAGGACGGGCAGCCGATCAGCTTCATCAAGCGTTATAACTCGGACTTGGCCAATGATCTCGGCAACATGGTCAGCCGCGTCGTCACCATGATTCAGCGGAATTTTGACAGCGTCGTTCCGGCTCCTGGTGAACTCACCGATGACGATCGCGAACTCGAACGCGCGGCGCTGGCCGCTGTCGACGGCATGGTTGAGCACCTCGGCGAGATGACTCTCGATCGTGGCTTGTCGAGTGTGCTCGAGGCGGTCCGGGCCGGTAATCGGTACTTCGATCGCACCAAGCCGTGGGGGCTGGTCAAGTCGGGAGACACCGAACGTCTCGGGACTGTGCTCTACACCGCGGCCGAGTGTCTGCGCATCGTGTCGGGCCTGTTGTTTCCGGTGATGCCGACCAAGATGGCGGAGCTTCGCACTGCATTGGGGCTCGGCGACGCGGCGGCGAATCCAAGCTTTGAGCAGCTCGGCCAGTTGGGGACGTTGACCGCCGGTTCCAAGCTTCCGACGAGCCAGGCGTTGTTTCCGCGGATCGAGCTCAAGAAGGCAAAGAAGACGAAGGAACCCAAGAAGGCGAAGCCCAAAGCGCCCGCGAAGCCGGTCGAGCTTGCGCCGGGTGTCATCGACGTGCACCAATTCTTCGAGACGAAACTGCGCGTCGCCAAGGTGGTCGAGGCGGTGCCCGTTCCGAAAGCGGACCGCCTGCTTCAGCTCCAAGTCGATCTCGGTGACGAACGGCGACAGATCGTTGCCGGTATCGCTGAGCACTACTCGGCCGAGGAGATGGTAGGAAAGCTTGTCGTGGTGGTTTCGAACCTGATGCCAGCCAAGATACGTGGGCTCGAGTCCAACGGCATGTTGCTCGCAGCCAAGGCGGATGGCGTCGTCAAGGTCGTGACCGTCGATGGTGAGGTCCCGCCGGGGAGCGAGGTCGGCTGATGGAGCTTCACATCGACGACCATCCGCTTCTGGACGCTGTTGTCTTCGTCACGGAGTTTGCCCGACCGTTGGGCGAAATCGAAACGCCCACTCGCATTCTCGAGCTGTTCGCTCTCGATGCCGTCGCGCCCGTTCAGCGCAGCGACGACATTCGGGCGGCGTCGCGCAATATCCTGCGCCACGGCGGCTATAAGCCGACGGGACGGGGTAAGCCGGCCTCGGAGTATCTGGTCAAGGCGAGTGAGTCCGGCACCCTCGAGTCGATCAATCCCGCGGTCGACGTTCTGAACGCGGTCTCCCTCCACAGTGGCATTCCCATCAGCGTCGTCGATCTGAACCTCGCCTCCGAACCGTTTCGCATCGGTATCGCTGGTGATGATGCGAGCTACGTGTTCAACCCCTCGGGTCAAGAGATCGGACTGAAGGGGCTGCTTTCTCTGCACGACGCGCAGGGGCCGTGCGCCAACGGCGTGAAAGACTGCCAACGAACCAAGACGAACGCTGAGACCACTCACACCTTGTCGGTGATTTGGGGGACGAACGCGCTCGATGGATACTCTCGGGCGGTGTTCGACTGGTACCGAGATCTCTTGGTGGAGTGTGGCGCAACGGTGAACCAAGTTCACACGTCGT
>JAJFFE010000317.1 GCA_021776775.1 Planctomycetota bacterium
GGGTCGAAGGGATCGAGGTCTTCGAACTGTTCGAGAGCGACCCAGCGGAACTCGCGGTGGTCAAGAACGCCACTCGCGCGGAGTTTGAGCGAGGGTTGGCCGTCTTCGGGCAAGGCGAATTCGAAGCCGCCGAGATCGCCTTTCGAAACGTGCTCGAACAATTCGACGACGTCGTCGCCCACCTCCACCTGCAACGCATCGAGATCATGCGTGCCCGAGGTTCCCTCCCCGACGACTGGGATGGCACCTTTCGTATGGAAGTGAAGTAGCGGTCGCCACGCTTCACCGGCGCCCGCGTCCCCCAACCAGCGCGCCGCGCGGGCCAAATCGCGCGTCGAACGGCGGCGCTGCCGGGGCTAGAGGTGCGGCCGGAAAGTGCAGGTGCGGTGAGTGGTGGAGTTCGGCGGAAGATTGCCGTTCGGAATTCGCAGGCGAATTGGTGGATTCGTTGAGGATTGCGAATGGTGAGATTCCGTCGAAGACCGCCGCGCACCGTGCCTCTGACTTTTCGGCCGGGCCTCTAGCGGGAGTGCCGACTCGGATAGCGCGGGACGAGTTCAGCGCCGAACGCCGTTTCGTTCTAGCCAATCGCGAACCGTCGTCCACACGCGCGGTGAGCGCCCCAGCGAGTCGTGTATTCTGGCGGCGCGACCCGGGACCAATCCGTCCAGCCGATAACCGTGGTCGGCTCCCTCGATCTGCACGACAGACCACGCTTCGGTCGGCGCCCGTTCGAGCGCCGTTCTCCAACGCGGTTCGTTCTCAACGGGGGTCACGTTCGGGTCCTCGGCCCCGAGCACGACCAGAGTCGGGCAGACGAGCTGTTCGATCGTCGGAACAGGGTCGTAGCGCCAATTCAACCGACTCCACGCCCACCCTGGTTCGTAGCGATCAGCGGTTCCGCCGAGCGTTTCGTGCCAGCCGCGCGCGCACATGTCAGCGTGCAGTTTCTCGTACCGTTCCCAACCGGATCCGAGCGCGGCGTAGTCGGAGAACGCGGAGAGATACGTGCGCGCCAACGTCAGCTCTTCCTCGCTGCGACCGGTCGCGCGAAGTTCGTGCAAACGTCGAGTCGTTTCCTGCACCTCCGGCGATACCGACGGTGCGACGAACCCTATGACGTAGGCGATCTCTGAGTCTATCACCGCAGCCAGCGGCGCCGACCATCCTCCGCGACTGATGCCCGCTACTCCAACCGCGTCGGTCCGAATCTCGGAACGTCCGCGGAGCTGTCGCGCCATGGCCGCGGCGTCACGCCCCGTTTGCACGAGCCACTCGAGCTTGTCACCCTCGGACTCCCCCTCACCCGCGCGGTCGTAGCTCAGCGCCGCGATCCCCATCGCCGCGAAGTGTCGCGCGTAGCGATCGGTGTCGGCCCTCGTGGTCCAGTCGGATCCGCCGATGATCACAACCGCCGGCCACGGTCCCTCACCACTTGGAATCAACAGCGAGCCGCGCAGGATCCGACCGTCGCTGTCGGTCTCGACCGCTCGAACGGCGAACGTCGTCGGAAGCGCGACGATCTCCGCCCCATTGCGGTTGAGTCGAATCGACGTCGGCTGTCCGGACTGCTCCACAATCTCACCCGTTGCCGACACCTCGTTGGCGGCGTAGAGCGCGGACCCGATCATGAACGACCGCTTTCCGGTCCAGAACAGCGTCCGTCGAGCTCCGTTCCAGTCGACGACGGCCTCTCCCCACGAGCGCGGTTGGATGCGGATGAGATCGCCGTTGTCACCGACATAGTCGCCAGCCGGCAATCGCTTTGACGTGGACGCGGTCGGAGAAGGGTCGAGTTCGACCGCCGACTTGAGCAGCTCCAGCGAGAACTCGATCTTCGATCCGATGCGACCGCTTCCAGTGATCCTTCCGCTCGGTTCCTCCCGAAGCGTCAGTTCGTATTCTCCGCGTCCGGGTGCGTCACCGTGGATCGACCAACCCGCGGTGCCGGCATCCTCGACCTTGGTGGGTGACGCGAGTAGCGACTCCGCAGCCGGCGACCACACGCGCACCGACGCACCGATCGTCATGCGCAAGGGGAAGTCCAGGCCGGATCCGTACGCCCATCCCGTCCAATCGCCACGCCAGGAGTCGGGCACACGGTCGGCCGACCACACAGGCGCCGAGCTGAGATTGACGATGACGAACACGAACACGAACAACGCGAAGCAAGAACAGGTGAGTTTGTTCATTCGAGTGGCTCCTCGACAGTGGGTGCGGGCGGTAGTTTCCTCCAGCTCAACTCGGCGGCTAAACTCTCGAGAGAGTCAGCGTCGGCTTCGTATCGGAGTCGAATCACGAACGCCGACTCCCTGGCTTCGCTGGAAAGTGTTCGGTGAACGTGCGGCGTCGCGATGATGACTCGTCGCCCGCCGACCGCTTCGGCTAGGGCGAGTTCAGCGTCTGGTCGAGTTCGAACGTCGACCGCGGCGGTCGACAAGCTCGCAAGTTTGCAAAGTTCCCGAGCGATCTCTTGCCCCGCGACGAGGTCGTGGTCGACGACCACGGTCAACCGCGACGGCGACGAACGCGCACACAGGTGCGAGAGGACGGGACCGAGGGAGGGGCTCGGTCCGGCCGCCACGAAGTGCACGTCGTCCCGGCGACTCGGCCAGCGGCGTCGGATCTCTTCGTAGTGCGACAACGTGGCGACGAAGGGACCGGCGGGCGGCTCGCCTGACTCGGACAGCAAGTACTCCTCGGCGTCGACGGCCCACGAACGCTCGACCTGCGACCGTAAATCGGCGCATTGATCCGCCGTGCACTCGACGATGGTGACGCGACCTCGAACCGCCTCCGCTTCTAGCCCCCGAATCAATCGATCGATCGACACTCCGAGACGCCGCGCCTTTTGAGTGACTTCGGAGATCAGGGTTGCGGCCACCTCGTCGCGCGCTCGCGTGCGCGAGCCGACCGCACTAACGAGGACCTGACCGCGCGGGCCGCGCTCGAGAAGTCCCGAGTCGACGAGGGATCGATACGCCCGAGCGACGGTGTGACGATTCACCGCCCACCGATCCGCGGCGGCGCGAGTAGACGGAAGCGCCTCGCCCGGACGCAGCGTCGCCACCGAGATCCGCCAGCGGATCAGGCTGACGATCTGCTCGAACAGCGGCTCGTCGCTAGAGGAATCGAGAATCAACTCCATATCATTGGTATAGTCCATCTATACCACCTAGACCAGACGCGACTGCCTGAATCTCACCAAGTTGCCGTTGAACAAAGACTTGTGGGACGCTCGGGCCGCCCAAATAGGTGCCCTTCGAAGCCGCGGGGCGCGTCTCGACGAAGAGATGCTGCCCTCAGTCGCTCACCGAAGTCCGAACCGCAGATCGATCAGTCGAACTGCCTTGGCGGCGAGCTCGCCGATCGCGAACGGTTTGCTGAGGAAGTCGGCTTCCCCCCGATCGTATTCCGCGTCGCAAGAGGTCATTGCCGGCGTAGCCCGAAAATGAGCACTGGGAGCTTCGGGGAGATGCGCCTCAGCGCGTCGGCGAGTTCGCGACCGTTCTTCTTGCGAAGCACGACGTCGGTGATCAGCAGCTCGGGACCACGACTACAGAAGCACCGTAGGCGCCGTCACCTGCGAGCGACCTTCTTGCCGGTGACCGATGCGGACCGAGGAACATCGAACTTCACCAGCCGATGCCGCCCGCGTATCAAAGTTTTGCGCCGATCAGCGAAACCGTCCCTTGAACTTCAGGAACCACGATTCGAAGAACTTGAACGACAAGGCGGCCAGCCCAATGCTAAGCAGCGTGTACCCAAACATGATGCCGTAGACGCGCCAGCCTTCGTCGCCGCCGATGAGTCGCTTCACGACCGACGCGGCGAGCGGGTGAAGCACGTAGATCCCGTAGGACACTTGCCCGATGTAGACGAGCGGCTTTGAGTTCAAGAGCCGGCAACCCAACATTTGTGGGCGGGTCAGGTAGGTCGCAAGGATGATCGACGCGAGAATCGGCACCACGACGTAGCGTATTTGCGATCCGTTCGAAGCCATGGGACCGTAAATGTTCAACGCGACAACGGCCAGGATCAAGACCATCGGCGTCAGAGCGCGGCGGATCATTTCATACGCTCGACGTTGTCGTAAGAGAAACGCCAAGAGCGACCCCCACATGATCGAGTCGAACCGGGTGTCGAACGCGTAGTACAGCCGCCCGGTAACATCTCCGTCGTACAGGTTCACGATCCCGAAGCGCAGAGCAATCGCGACAACGATGCACAGAATGCTAGCCTGCAAGGCGCGTCGTTCCGACAACACCATGACGATCACCGGCCAGAACAGGTAGTACTTCTCTTCCACGGCTAGCGACCAAGAGTGCCCGAACGGTGGATACGGATGCGGAGTGAGGGCGAGCTTGTAGTCCGAGTAGTACAGCAGTAAAGACGGCAGGTACTCCGTGTACACCTCAGCGACTTCAGGCTGGCCGAAACGAGCCGAGGCGACCCAGTAGAGGAAGATCGCCAGGTAGTAGAGCGGGAAGATTCGAAGCGACCGTCGAATGTAGAACCGCTTCAAGCGCGAACCCAACGGACTCGGTTTCTCGCGAAGGATGAGGGTCGTGATCAAGAATCCACTGATCACGAAGAACAGGTCGACACCGAGATCACCTGCTCCGAGCCACAAATCGACCGTGTGGAATCCCGTACGCGGGGCGTGATACAGCAGCACCCACAAGACCGCGAACGCACGCAGCCCGTCGAAGCAGGAAAAGTGCTTCGACTCCGAAAAGCGTTGGTAGTCAGTCACGACGCGCTCCGAGTCCATGGAGTCCTGAACAACGGACGTCTCGCTGGACCTTCCGGTAAACCAAACCGCGTGCGACTCAGCGGCACACTGGGCCCAGGATCTAGCGCGATCGAGGCGGGACTGGTCGCTGGAATCAGCGAGCACGCGGTCATGATACGAACGGTCAAAATAGGCTCTCGGACAGGTTGGCACAAAAGAGACACGCGGGCACCAGCAGCATGGCTTGCATAGATCTAGATTACAATGTTCGGTGAAGAGGGTCCACGGCCTCCGGCTGGCCTGGTGACAGCTATCCGACGATCGGTCGAATTCACGCTGCGCCGTGACCGCAACGCGGGCCGAGGTGTACACTGCGCTTTGGCCCGCAATCGAGCCAGCCCGGTGAACCTCCAACGTTGAGCGGCGGCCATGATCTATCGAATCCGCGAAAAGTTTTGGTCATGGGGCGACGACTTCGCCATCCATGACGACAACGGAAAAGAACGATACTACGTCGACGGAAAAGCGTTCTCGTGGGGAGACAAGCTCTCCTTCCAGGACTCTGCCCGCAACGAACTCGCATTCATCAGTCAAAAAATGCTCTCGTGGAAGCCGCGCTATCAAATCCTGATCGATGGAGAACTCTTCGCCGAAGTGATCAAAGAGTGGAGCTGGTTCAACAAGAAGTTTGTGCTCGACGTCCCCGGTCCGAACGACTACTCCATTTCGGGGTCGTTCTGGAACCACGAGTTCGTGTTCGAGCGGAAGGGAAAGGAAGTCGCGGTCGTCAGCAAGTCGTTCTGGGGTTGGACGGATAGCTACGGAGTCGACATCTCTGACCATGAAGACAGCGTCGCTATTCTGTGTGCGTGCATCGTCATCGACCAGGTACTGTTCGACGAAAAGAAGAAGAGCTGACGCCGACGATGGCCGCCACTTTGGCCTGGCCGGACCGGACCAGTACCCACAGCACACCGCGTTGGCCGCCGCCGATAGGCCGAAGTTTAGGCGTAGCCAGGCATGGCGTTCAGGTTCTTGCCCCGTGACCCCCCGCGGCTAAACCACACGCGAAGATGGTCCGTCATCCGGTAAGTCGCCTCGAAGGCCCCATTGCCGGGCGCATCTTTCCAGGGCGCCGTCGATGCGCCTTATCGTGACCAACGCATAGCCTTGCGATTCAGGCAACGCAGAGATTCGCGGGAAGCGCAGCCTGAGCGGCTTCGCTTGCTGAATGATCCGGGTCGCTAGCCGCTGAAACGCAGGAACACCACTGCGCTGCGTGCTGGGAGTTCGACTGGGAGTTCCCAGTAGAGTTGGTCGCCGCGTTGAGTGCTGATCGGGCTCAGCCAGTCGGTCGATCGGTGGCTCTCGCCTCCGAATCGCGTCGCTTCGGTGTCGAAGACCAAGCGGTAGCGCCCCGGGGGTACCTCGAACGGCTCGGTCGCGGTGCGTCCGGGATGCAGGTTGATCCAGAACAGCAAGTCGCCGCGGATAAACGTGAGCAGTTTGTGTTCGCCGTGCTCGCGCAGGAGCGTGGCCGGGGACTGCTCGAGTAGATCGTGTTCACCGGCGAGTTCCAGCATGGCGCGGTCGAACTCGGCGACGAATCGGTAGCGCAGGTTGGTGTCGTCAGCGAGGTGCCATTGTCGGCGGGCATAGCGATGCGACCAGTGATTGTCACGCCGTGGGAAGTCGACCCAGTCGGGGTGCCCAAACTCGTTGCCCATGAAGTTCAGATACCCATCGCCACCGACGGCCAGAGTGATGAGCCGAATGAGTTTGCTCAGCCGTAGCCCTCGATCGACACGCCAACTCTGCTCGAAGACAGACATCGACGAGTACATCTCGGTGCCGATCAACCGGAAGATGATCGCTTGGTCGCCGACGATGGCTTGGTCGTGACTCTCTGAGTACGCAATGGTCGGCTCATCGTTTCGACGGTTGGCGACTCGGTAGAAGATCTCCCCCACCGGCCACTCTTCGTCTGGCAAGTCCTTGATCAGG
>JAJFFE010000318.1 GCA_021776775.1 Planctomycetota bacterium
GCCGAGCACGGCTCGTCCATGAGAATGACCTCGGGATCCATTGCCATGGTTCGAGCGATACAGAGTCGCTGCTGCTGACCGCCCGATAGGCCCAGCGCTAGATCACCGAGCCGATCGTGCACTTCCTCCCACAACGCTGCCTTGCGCAACGACTTCTCGACCAGAGCGTCGATGTCACCGTCGTACCCGTTGATCAGCGGCCCCCACGCGACGTTCTTGAAGATGCTCTTCGGAAACGGATTCGGCTTCTGAAAGACCATTCCCACGTGTCGGCGTACCTCCACCGGGTCGACGCTCTTGTTGTAGATGTCGACACCCTGATACAGAGTCTCTCCTTCGTGTCGCGCCGACGGGACGAAGTCATTCATCCGGTTGAACGTTCTTAGTAGCGTGCTCTTGCCGCAGCCGGACGGACCGATGATCGCGGTGATCTTCTTATTCGGGATCACCAACGAAACGTTCTTCACCGCCGGAACGTCGCCGTAATAGATCGTCAGGTTTCGAGCCTCGAGAATAGGGACCTCGGCTGGGACCGACGGCCCGGCCGCCGCTCTTGGGGCCGAGTCCACCTTCGTATCGATCATGAGACACCTTTTCGGGAGCGGTGCCGGATAAAAACCGCGACGCCGTTCATTACAAGAAGGACTGCAAGGAGGACGATGATCCCAGCCGCGGCGAGTTTCTCGAACTCAGCCTGCGGGCGAGACGCCCAGTTGAAAATCTGGATGGGAAGTGCGGTGAAGGAGTCCATCGGTCCGTCGGGCAGAAACGTCACGTAGGTCGCCGCTCCGACCATGACCAACGGCGCAGTTTCGCCGATCGCCCGCGACAACGCCAAGATGACTCCGGTCAAGATTCCGGGCAGTGCGCTGGGGAGAACGTGGTGGCGAATCGTCTCCCACTGCGTCGCTCCGAGAGCAAACGACGCTTGCCGCAAGGAAGGTGGCACGGCGCGAATCGCCTCCCGGGAAGCCATGATGATCACCGGCAAGACCAGAAGCGCCATGGTCAGGGCACCGGACAAGATGCTCCGATCGAGTCCCAATCCCCGAACGAAAATCGCCAAGCCCAGAATCCCGTAGACGATCGACGGCACCCCTGCGAGGTTCGCAAGGTTGACCTCGATCAACGTATTGAGCCGGCTCGGTCTCGCGTACTCCTCCAGGTAGATCGCAGCGGCAACGCCGACTGGAACTGCGATGCACGCGGTGAGACTAATCAACCACAGGGTTCCGACGAGCGCCGGCTTGATCCCCGCGTTCTCGGGTCGCGACGACTGGAAGCTGGTCAAGAAGTCCCAGTCGAGCCAGGCGAGCCCTTGCTTGCACACGTGAAAGATCAGAATGGCCAAGAGGACGATCGTAGCGCTGGTCAGCGCCGCGCAAGACCAACGAAACGCCGCCGCCTTGCGACGCCGTGCCGTGAGGTTCGAGTCGGAAGTTCCGAGGCTCATTCGTAAACCTCCCGGAAGCGGCGCATGATTCGATTGGCAATCACGTTTGCGATCAGCGTGATGACAAAGAGAAGTGATCCGACCGCAAAGATCGTTTTGTACTCGATCCCGCCGGTCTCGGTGTCGCCCAAGCTAACTTGCACGATATAGGCCGTCATGGTCTGAATGCTGACAAACGGATCGAGCGTCATCTTAGGGTTGGCACCGGCGGCAAGCGTCACCACCATCGTTTCGCCAACTGCCCGCGACAACGCCAAGACGAACGACGCGCTCACTCCCGACAGCGCGGCCGGAACAACGATACGCGTCGAAACTTCGAACCGTGTTGCACCCAAGGCGATTCCGCCTTGCCGCAGTGAAGCCGGAACCGCTCGCAACGCGTCGTCACAGAGCGAAGCGACCATGGGGAGGATCATGACTCCGACCACGATCGAAGCACTCGCCGCGTTGAAGAAGTCGATCCCGGGGAAGAAGATCCTCAAGACCGGCGTCACGAACGTGAGCGCAAAGTACCCGTACACGACGGTGGGAATACCGGCGAGGATCTCCAGCACCGGTTTCACGATATCTCGAACCCGATGGCTCGCGTACTCGCTGAGGTAGATCGCGCTGGCGAGTCCGACTGGAATCGCGATAGCCGCGGAACCCAGGACAATCAGCAGCGTGCCGCAAACCAGCGGAAGAACGCCGAACTTCTGAGGGCGAAGAAGTGGAGCCCAGTCCGTGCCGAACAAGAAGTCGAAGAAGTTCACCTCTTGGAAGAACAGGAACGTCTCTCGGGCGAGAACCGTAATGATGCCGACGGTCGTCCCCACGGAGAGAAAGGCGCAAAGGAACAGAACGACCTTTACACCCTCCTCGCCCAGCCGTTTGCGTCGCTGTAGGCCGAGTGATTCGACCAGTGCTTCGCTCATCGATTCACGCTCCGTCGGTTTCGGCGTTTTCGAGTCACTGAATCTTCAGGAACGACTCGATCGGCGTCCCTGCCGTCTTCTTGCCACTGAACACAGATCCAGTGACACGCTTTTCGAACCGCTCGAGGGCTAGATCGTAGGCAGCCTGCGGAAGCGGGACGTAACCGACCTCCTTGACGAGCTTCGGCGCGTTCTTCAGATAGAACGTAACGAAGTCCTGTACCTCTTTTCGCTCGGCGGCGGCCTTGCTGACGTAGATGAAGATCGGTCGTGAGAGTGGTGTGTAGGTTCCGTTGTTGATCGTCTCCATGGTCGGGGCGACACCGCCCGTTCCAGGGTCGATCGGAACGACCTTCAGCTTGTCCTTGTTCTCAATGTAGTAGGCAAAGCCGAAGAATCCGAGAGAGTGCTGATCTCCAGCGACACCGCGTACCAGTACATTGTCGTCTTCACTCTTGGTGAAGTCCGCCCGGCAAGCTTGGGCCTCGCCGTTGATCGCCTCGGTAAAGTAGTCGAACGTTCCAGAGTCGGTACCCGGACCGTACAGCTTCATTTCAGCTTCCGGCCACCCATCGCGGACTTGGCTCCACTTGGTGATCTTGCTGCCGGGCTCCCAAATCTTGTTGAGCTCAGCCACGGTAAGCGCATCCAGGAAGGTGTTCTTCGGGTTGGCCACGACAGACAGACCGTCGAAGGCCACCGGGATCTCGATGAACTCGATCTTGTTCTCGACCGCCTTCGCGATCTCTTTCTCTTTGACCGCGCGCGAAGCGTCGTTGATATCGATCTCGCCGATGCAAAACTTCTTGAATCCGCCGCCCGTGCCCGAAACTCCCACGGCGATGCGTACACCCGGATGCTGCTTGTTGAACTCTTCAGCAACCACTTCGGTGATCGGAAAGACGGTACTCGAACCGTCGATGGTGATGGTGACCTTGTCGCCACCGCAGCCGGTCGTGAGCGCGATCGACAACAATGCCGAACAGAGTGCTATGAACGTTGTTGAAAATCTCATCGTGGCCTCCAGTGTTGACCAAAATTGGCTGTTTGTTGATCGCGCTCCGACAGGCTAGAAGTCCAGCTGGAAGCGCCAGGCAAGCATGTCGCCTCGGGCGCCACGCTCGAGGTCAGTATTGACGTAGTTGAGAGTGACTCGGGCGTTCGGGTTCATGTACCAGTTCACACCGGCTGAGAGATCCGTGACTTTCCCACCCATGATCGGACCCGAGCTCAGATCGAGGGTCGAGTAACGAAACGCGATCGCCCATGCGCCGCAGCCGTCCTCTTCGAAGAGGTTTTTCTTCGGCTTCACTCGATCGAACGTGCCCGTCTTCGTCTTGTAGGGGCGGCTCTCGCCGGTGAGGAAGTACGACGCGGAAATGTAGTGTCCGTGGAAGACGCCGTTACCGGCTGAAGCACCTGCCGTGGTCCGCGGATCCTCGGCGTCGGCGTGGTAGTACTCGCCTTGCACCGAGAGCGGCCCAAAGACGCACGCTGCTTCAGCTCCGTACGTGTGCACGCCGTTGGTCAAGAAACCGCCGGTATCCACCACGTTGTTGGCCAGGTGCACTTCCGGACGTGACCGGTAGCGCCAGGCGTTGCCGTCTCCGTTGCGATAGCTGTACGAGACGCCGACGTGAACCAGGTTCCCGCTATCGGCGTCATACATCGGCAAGCCCGTAATTCGGCCAGCGACGTTGTAGTCACCGTTACTTTGATCTTCACCGAACGAGTTGCTCTCGCGAAAAACACCGTAGGAGTACGTGAACCGCTCCGACTCACAATAGTTTGAAACGCGCATACCGGTATTACGACCAGGCGTAAAAACGGCGGGCAGCGAACGCTCCATGAAGGTTAAGTGCAAAGAACTGGTTTGATTCTCGAGGCCGAACGGTTCGCGTTGGTGTCCGACCGTGAACGTGCCAACGAAGGGAAGATCGGTGACTCCGACATACACGTCTTTGAAGTCGGCCACTCCGTCCTCGAGGTCGTACTGGAACTTCGCAATGAACCGCTTGTGAATCTTCGCCTGCAAACGAATCCGTGCGCGACGGAACTCGGTGCCGTCTTCTGCTCGACCGGCAGCAGCGTTGAGCCTTCGATTGCTCTTGAAGACCGCCCAGTCGTTTTGCACACGACCGCCAACTTTGAGCTGGAATTTTCCGTCGGGTGAGTCCAAGCGGAATCCGTTACGCCATAGCCCCCAGAGTCCGTTGTCGGGCAGCCCGCCCTTGGATCCTTGCAGCTGCTCGATCAAGTCGGCTTGCTGGCCGACCGTCTCTTCGAGCCGCTCCACCCGTTCTTGGAGATCGTCCTGGGCAAACCCAGGGGTAAACGCACCGATAGCCAACGCCATCGCCATAACAAGGCGAGTCTGCATGAGAAGGCCTTTCCGACGGACATTCCCGTGGTCGTTATTGACCGATCGCGAATGGTGTTGGACGACCTACGCCCTCCCCCTGCACCACCGGCGACGCGCACAGGGTACCGGCTGGTGTGAAGAGTGTGTAAAGAGAGAATGAAGCTCTTCAATGTAATATTTGAAAAGCCGGCGGCTCACGAACGGCGAGCAGCAGCCATACGTGGAATCGTGGAGCTCGATGAGTGTGACAGGAGCGGAACGCAAACCCAACGAGGGTTGACAAGCTTCCCTCGACAGTAACGTGAACTGCCGCTACTTCGCGACTCCTCGGTCGGACTTCAAGACCACTCGAAGGTTGCACCCGTTCCCGGAAAATTTGCCGCCGAAAATCGTGTCGTGATCCGTGATGACGATCGTCCACTTCGTGCCGGGTGCGACCGTGTGCTCAAACCAAACAACGGCCTTGGAGTTCGCGAACCTGTGATCGACGACCCTGTTCTCGGCGTCGAGTAACTGGTACTTCACCCCGCGATCGCCGGAGTCGTCGTAGCCGTGCCCAACCCCGACGCGTAACCACGACGCTGCCTTTGGTTCGGCCGGAATCTCCACCGCCCACTCGAGGCGACGTGTCTCCTCCGGAATCTTGAAGTCCTTGCGCGAGATCAAGTCGGCGAACTCAAACTGATTTCCGTTGTGCGTCGGCTCTCGGTCCGAAACGGTGAGCAATAACGGAAAACCAATCAAGCCTCCCGTGCCTCCGGTATCTGTAACGCGGAGCGCGAGCGAATTGTCCTCGCCGAATTTCAGCACGGACGCGGGCACGTGCAGTGCGACGTACCGATTCCAAACACTGTCGCCCGCGCCACCGATCGTGGCCACCTCAATACCGTTCACGAAGAGCGTGAACGCATCCCCGATCCCGTAGGACACGAGGCACACCGCCTCGCGCTTCCAAGACTCAGGAATCGTCACCCGCTTGCGTAGGTACGCGACGCCGTCGAAATCTGCATGTCCCTGATTCTCCCACGGCTCGCCCGCTTCGAGGAACGACCACTTGGAATCGTCGTGGGCTGGATCCGTGTAGCCTCGCTTATGGCCGACGAGTTTTTGATCGGGGCGAAACCGCCACAGATGGCCGATGTTCACGGTGTGCGGCTCAAACGGGCGATGCAACTCCAACTCCGCCATGACCGCCCGGTGGTCCGACGCAAGCCGACCTTGCCACGCGTCCGATAGAACGGCGTGCTGCAGAACGTTGACGGCGTTCTTGACGAAGATGTGATCGATCTTCGAGCCACGCACGGCGGCGTCGCCGAACCCTGTGAACGTACCGGACGAACCGAACGGAAACATCGTCCAAAGCCGAGCGTCGTACAACGCTAGCTCCCCAGCGTTTTCTCCGTCGCGATCCTGCTTCTTCGAAAAATCGCCTCGCACGATAGCCTGATACGGCTTCGAGAATTCGCCGCAGTTGAAGTCGCCCATCAACACGACCGGATGATCTCCAGCCAGCTCTTCAATCTTGGTCAGGATCAACTTGGCGCTCTCCAGTCGTGAGCGCCTGGACTTGTGGTCGAAGTGAGTATTGAAGACGAAGAACGTCTTGTCGGTCGCTCGGGATTTGAACTCGCCCCACGTGCAGATACGCCTCAGTGAAGCTCCCCAAGCGGCGCTCGGCTTTTCCGGGGTCGGCGAAAGCCAGAACGTCTCACCACGGAGCTTTTCGACTTTCTGACGATCGTAGAAGATCGAACTCCGCTCACCACCCGCGCGGCCGTCGCGGCCCGATCCGAACGATTCGTAATAAGGAAGCACGCCTTGGAGATATCGTATCTGCGGCCCCAGCGCCTCTTGCACGCCGAACACGTCAGGTCGGTGCAGTCGAATGGTTCCGGCGACCAGGTGCTTGCGGTAGTCCCACGTGTTCTGTCCGTCGCGGCGATTCATGTATCGAACGTTGAACGACAACACACGGATCGTCTCGATGCCGTCCGCGTCAGACGCTGAGTCGGAAGACGAAGGCGTCGCAGCCAGCGCGACGAAAGCGAGAATCAGGCATCGCACGTGTTCACTCCGACCGTCCAGGGGAGAGCCCATGGTACAGGC
>JAJFFE010000319.1 GCA_021776775.1 Planctomycetota bacterium
GCAAGGACGGCTCGAACGACGAGATCAACCTGCGCCGATGCCTCGCGCTTGCCCATAAAGACCGCACACGGTCCGGTACGGATTACGCCGCCTAGCTTACATTTCTCGTCGCCCAACACACATCTGCAAGCACCGGGCAACCCCGCTGCCCCTCGCCCCGAACAGGCTCGTTCATGCCCCGATGCGCTTGTCCGTCGTTCTCGCCCGCGTTTGTTCTGTTTTCCAGAGTGCGCCTGCCGTGACTCTTCGCTTGCCTTTCGTCGTCGGTGCTACAGAATGAGTCAAGGAGGAGGAACGCGATGCATCTCACGTTTAAGCTCATGCTCGTCACCGTCGTCACTCTAGGCCTCTGGATCGCCGCGGCGAGCGCTCCCAACCGCATTCGATCAGCCTTGCAACTCCCGGTGGCAACCGCAGCAACGGGCCACGATTTCTACGGAGCGTGCGTCGAGGGCGATGATTTCGTCTGGTGCATCGACCGCTCCGACAGCATGGGTTGGACCGGGGCCCTGGAGCTCGTCAAGCCTGCCGTCATCGACTCGCTCCTGCAGCTGTCACCCGACGATCAGTTCATGGTCATGTCGTTCGGGGCTTCTTGGACTGTGCTCGCGGGCACTTTGATTCATGCGACTCCGGACAATGTCCAGGATGCGATCGACTACGTCTCTGTTCTCAACGCCGAAGGTGGCACCTGCCTACTTAACGCATTGGAATTCGCGACGATGCTCGCGAGCTATTCCCTCGGGACCGGAGCGGTGCTCCTCGTGAGCGACTCCGCTGACGCGTGCGGAGGCTTCCCTCCCCCGGACATCATAGCCGAGCTCCAGGGCGTCGTTGCGGACAACGTCGTGATTCACTCGTTCTACGTCGACACTCCTAGTGCTGATCCGACGACTCTCATCGCTCTCGCCGACGCGTTCGGCGGCGTGTTCGTCGACACGACGATCCCCCTCGACTTCTTTCAGCGGGGCGACGTCAATGGCGACGCCTCGACGGATGTGGCGGACGCGGCCTTCCTTCTTTCGTACGGCTTCGTCCCGGGGAGTCCGGCTCCGCTTTGTGATGATGCAGCGGATGCGAACGACGACGGAGAAGTGGACCCGATCGCTGACAGTATCACGCTTCTGCAGATGCTGTTCGTATCCGGGACACCTCCTCTTCCGCCACCGACGGGGACCTGTGCCGAAGACCCGACGGCCGACGTCCTTGGCTGCGAAGGAGCGTGTCTGTGAGTGGTGTTACCCCACGACCCTGGTCGAAACTTCTCGCGCGCGCAGCGGTGCTAGCGGCTGCGCTGCTCGTCACCGCCATCGACCCGGCGTGCGCACAGAGCAATTTTGTGCGGGGCGACCTCGACGAAGACAGCGCACTGTTGCTTTCCGACGTCACGACCGGCCTTGGCTACTTGTTTCAGGGCGTCCCTCTCGACTGCCTGGATGCGGCGGACGTCAACGACGACGGCACGATCGACTTGTCCGACGTCGTGTACGTTCTAGTGAACTTGTTCTCCGGCGGTCCAATCCCTCCGTCGCCCTACCCGACGTGTCAGATCGACCCGACACCGGACTCCCTGAGCTGTATCTGGTCCGCAATCTGTCCTCCGCGTGGTGCGACATTCTCGCCCGACCCTGATGTCCCCATCGCCAACGAGGACTCGACCGAGGTCGAAGCGGTCGACGTCTCTGGTGACGGGAACATCGATCTCGTCATCGCGTCCAACGAAGGCTTCGTCGAGATTCATCTCGGAGCCGGCGGCGGCGACTTCGAATCCCCCACGACCTACGTGACGGGATTGGGGAGCCAAGCGGTCGAGATCGCAGACTTCAACGAGGACGGACTTCTCGATCTGGTCACGGTGAACTACCATCATGACAGCATCAGCGTCCTACTTGGTTTGGGCGATGGCGTTTTCGCGCCGGCGACGTCGATCTTTGTCGGCGACGATGGGCCGGGCGACTGCTTTGTTCATGATTTCGACGGCGACGGTCACGTGGACATCGCGACAGCAAACGGGTACCCGGGAACGGTTGGTATCCTCCTCGGATTCGGTGATGGCACGTTCGACGCGCCGACCTTGTACCCAACCATCGACCGATCGCCACAACCGCTGGTTCACGGAGACATCGATGGCGACGGTGCGATCGATATTATCACGGCCGACATATCGAGCTTTAGTTTGCTCCGTGGCGACGGTCTGGGAGGGCTCTCTCCAGCGGAGTTGATCCCGGCTCCTCCAGGCTGGATCACGTCCACTGCGCTGGCCGATGTTGACGGAGATTTCGACCCCGACCTCCTGGTTTGCACGCGCAACCCGGACAACTTCGTGGTGATGGAGAACGACGGAAGCGGTCAGTTCACCCAAGCGGAGGTCTATGGCTTCAGCACTGATCCCCGCGCAATCACGATGCTTGACGTCAATGGCGATGGTGCGTTGGAGGCATTACTTGCGTTCGGCGCGGCAAGCGACTCACTCCGCGTGCTCTTCGGAAACGGAGACGGTACCTTCTTGCTCGGACCGCAGTACACCGGGTACGAAAACGCCAGCTCCATCAAGCCCGCCGACCTCGACGATGATGGCGACTTGGATCTGGTGTTCATGTCGTCGTCTCTTCAACTCGTGTACCAGTTGCTCGCCGATTGAATGGGATGCGACGCTGGGTGGTTCCGGGAACGGCGTCATATCCAGTTGTTCGTCGGAAGCGTGTTGGCGAATGGTCGCCGAGGCCGATCCGCTCCGCCGAGAACTCGCTTGACCCGGGTCGCCTCAGGATAGATTCTCTGTAGTTCGAAACGCCGAACCCCGATCACCGACCGTTGCGCGACACCAGGTGCGGTCACGCTGTGTAGCCATGCGGCATGACGCGACTCGGTGTGACGTGACACAGTGCGCCGTGAGTGCGCCGTGCCCGGGGTTCGCGAGACCACTTTTCCTCTAAGCTCGATATCTGAACACAGGAGTCTCCTCATGCATCGGTTCTACCTCCGGGCGCTGCCAGCGACTGCCGTGCTCGCCGTCGCCCTCTTGATTCCCTCGCTGACCTGGGCGCAGGCAGAGTCGACACCGAAGTCTGCTCCTGCGACTCAGCCGCTGGTGGCGACGATCGGCGACTTCCAAGCGATGATCGACGCGGCCGGCGCCTTCGGGGCCCAGATCGATCCTTCGGCCAACGCGGCCACGCTTCGCGAATCCGGCGCTCAGTTCGGAGACCCTGGCTTCAAGGCTTTCGCCAAGGGGGCGGGAATCGCCGTGGTGGTCGAGGATCTAGACCGCATATTGGTGGCGCTCGAAGTCACGGGCGAGGCGCGACAGAAGTACTCTGGCATGTTGACGCGCTTCGGCATGACGGAGCTGAGCCCACCGGAGGCCGAGGGGCCGCTCTTGGGGGCGACGGCGCCGGACATGATTGACGGCGCGGCCAAGGCCGCCGCGATCAAGGCGTTGGCCGCGGCCAATCGCGGGCGCGTCGAGCTGGAGCTCGACATGGTGACGGTCGCCAAGAAGTATATTCCGCGCCTCGAGCTGATGGCGGGGTCGATACCGAGCTTCTACGGGTCGCTAGCTCCCGAGATGGCATCGATGGCGCGCCTCCTCGAAGGCGAAGCACGTCTCATGCTCAATGTTCTGGAGCAGGTGAAGACCATGTCGTTGTCCCTCGATATCGACGCCAAGGGTTTCATGCTCGATGGAGTGATGCGCCCGGTCGCGGGAACCCGACTCGCCAAGGTTATCGCTGGCTGCGAGGGCGCGGCTGACATGAGCTTGCTCAACCGACTGTCGTCCGCCGGCGGAGTGCGTGGTGTCATGACGGCCCCGCAGGACATCGTGACCCAGTTCGCGATCGATGAACTCAGCGCGGTGCTCACCGACATGAACGTCGACGCCGAAGTCGGGGATTCTTTGCGCCAGCTCGCCGGGATGACCGCAGGGATGGCCGGGAACGGCTTCGCCCTGTCCATGTATGGCGGCGGTGATGCGAGCCTCATGGATGGAAGCTTCGTCCTGCAGGTCGACAGCGTGGAGAAGACGCTGGACATGTACGAGGCGTACTCGCGCGCCATGACCGATGGCGTGATCGACGACATGTACTCTGCATTGGGGCAGAAGTGGAAGTCGACGTTCGAGCGCAACGTTCGGAAGATCGGCGATACGCCGGTCCATCGGATGACCATGAGCCTCGAGGTCACCGACGAGTCGATGCTCGACGAAACAAGTCAGGCGGTTTTCGAAGGACTGACGAATCTCACGATCGAGTTCGCGCCGTGCCCCGGCGGTATGGTGGGTGTCTTCGGGAAAACCTCCGTCGAGAAGGTACTCCAGGGCTTGGCCAAGCCCACCGCGGTCGCTCCGCTCCAGGCGGTGAGCGCGCACGGAGCCGGTGGGTTCATGTACTTCGACATGGATATGGCGGCGGTGATCATGTCGGTGCTCGGATCCATCCCGGGCGCTGAAGGTCTCGGCGCAGCGATAAAGGCCGGTGTTGGACACCCGGTGACCCTTGCCGCCTTCTCCAAGAATGGTGAGTTTCGCGGCGCGTTTCGCTACCCCGCGGCGTCCATCGCGGCCATGGCGCAGGTCGCGGGAGTGTCGGGAGGAGGTTCGACCGGGCTGGACGTCGAACTCGTCATGATGGATCTGACCTTTGCCTGCGATCGCTTCGAGTCGGATCACGACCGTTGGCCGACTAGTTACGATGAACTCACGGGGAAAGCGCCCAACGGTAAGACCTATCTCGAGACGCTTCCGGTCGACCCGTGGACGCAGAAGCCGTTCCTCGTGGAGTGGGACGCGAAGGAGTACGGGCCGGTCTTCATCTCTCTCGGCGCCGACATGAAGAAGGGCGGCACCGGGGTCGATCGAGACATTCGAAGCGACGACGAGGACTAAGATTTGGCTTCATCGCCATCCGTCTCCGAACATAGTAGGACGAGCGCTCCGGATCCCGGGGCGCTCGTCTTTTCGTTTCCGCGGTCGGTACTCAAGCGAACCGCGGAACGCACGCCAGCATCTCGGTGAAAACGAACTGGCGCCTGAAGGCCGGATGAAGAGGCGAAGCGAAATCAGAGACCACCGTCGACTGCGGGGCGGCGGAGCAAGCGCCAACGCCGTGAACGTCCAGAGTAACGCAGAGATTCGCGGGAAGCGCCGCCAGCGCGGCGCTTGAGTTCCTGAGTGTCTCGCTGGGACGATAGTCAGCGATAGGCGGACACGGGTCTTGGGATCACGCCTAGCTTCGGGTAGGCGAATCCGCTCTCGAGCGGAGTGTAGGGGCCGACGTAGTTCACGGAGCGGTCGGGCGTGATTTGATCTTCGAGTCCCAGGCACCAGTATGCGGCGTTGATGGTCATCCGTCGAAGGCCCGCGCTCTGATAGTCCCGCGCGCTTCCCATCGTGACGTGGAACACCCGGGCCGGTTGCCCCGTGGAACCTGTCCACGTTTTGGTCCACGCGATGGGGAGCGGAATCTTTTCTTCGTTCGGTGGATCGTCGGGCTTACGACCGGTCAGTGGTTGTCCCATCATCAGCGGGGTGCAGCCGGCGGGGAGGGAGCCGCCGGTGTCATAGGTCCGATACACGTCGGACGGTCCCCAAACATCGGCCACGCCTCGAAGGATTGGGTGTTCGCGCTGGGACTGCACGGGTGACCCACGCGTAGAGTCGGCGTGCCAGTTGCCATGGTGGCTCCGGAACGAACCGCCGAGCACGTCTTCCCCGAATCCCACCGTCTTGCCTTCAAGGGTGTAAGGGAAGTTCTCTAGGAAACCGTGGTTGGCGGTACGGATCCCGATGATCGGGCGACCGGAATCGATGTATTCGATGACGTGTCGGATCTGCTCGTCCGGCAAGGTGATCAAGCGACTCTGAAGAATCAGCAAGTCCGCCGACGCGAGGTGCTGAAGACCGGGAATGTCGTGGACGACGGTCTCGTCCTCCCACCGGATTTTCTGAGTGGGATCGACGAGTCCGTCCTCATTGACGGCGAACAGCACCGTACAGTGAAAGCCGTGGCGCTTGGCCAGGATTCGCGCCAGCATCGGCAGTGACTGCTCACTGCGATACTCCTGCTCGGCGGAGATCAAAACGACGTGACGTCCCTCGCCGGGACCTTCGCCGGCTCGATACGTCAGCCACCGTTGGTCGTCGGGTACCGGATGCGGCGCCGTCGCACATCCAACGCAGAGTACCGACACCATCAAGAGCCAAGCCGTTCGATTCTTCATGCGATCTACCCTTTGGAGCGAGTGAGCGTGGAGAGTCTCGGTTCCCGTGACCCAACGCAAGCAGATCGCGGGAGGTCGGGAGTGTCGTGACACTTACCGGGGCTCGTTGCGGACGTGTTGAGAAGCGGTTGCTGAGTTCGTATGTTGGGCGGTTCTTGAACGGCCGACGGGTTCTCGTTGGCTGAGAGTGGCGATACGAACCAAGGGGGGGCGGGGCAATCTTGTCGGACTAGGAGCTGTGGGTCGGGGCTGCACCTCTGGGCGGTTTTCGGTTTAGGGTTTCGAGTCGGCTATCTGGGGCCCCGGGCGTCATGCTCTTCAACTCACTGTCCTTCATTATCTTCTTTGCTGTTGTGTTCTCGGTCTATTGCGTGTTGCGGCACCGGTGGCAGAACCGTTTCCTGGTTATCGCTAGTTACCTGTTCTACGGATGGTGGGACGCTCGGTTCCTGGCGTTGATCGCGGTGTCGACGCTGGTCGACTTCTATGTTGCGCAGCGCATGGAGGCCGGTGGAGCGCGGCGGCGTTGGCTTTGGGTCAGCGTCGGCGTGAATTTATCGATCCTGGGGTTCTTCAAGTATTTCGGGTTCTTTGTGGAGTCGGCGGTTGAAGCGCTGGCGGCCTTGGGCTTCTCGGCGGGGTCCTGGCGGCTCGATATTGCGCTGCCGGTGGGGATCAGTTTCTACACGTTGCAGACGTTGGGCTACACGATCGACGTATACCGCGGTGAGGTTCGCGCTGTTCGGAAGCTTTGGGACTTTGCGCTGTTTGTCTGCTTCTTTCCTCAGCTAGTGGCCGGGCCAATCGAGCGGGCAAAGCGTTTGTTGCCGCAGATTCAGTCCGCTCGGCGATTGACGTGGGACGGAGTTTCGCAGGGCTGTTCCCTTCTCATGCTTGGATACTTCAAGAAGTGTGCGGTCGCGGATAATCTCGCGCCGGCCGTCGATCGGTTCTTCGAGTCTCCGACGTCGTACGAACCTTGGCAGCTGATGCTCGGGCTGTACGCGGTCGCGTTTCAATTCTACGGTGACTTTTCGGGTTACAGCGATATCGCTCGGGGGGCGGCGCGACTTCTCGGTTTCGATTTGATGCTCAATTTCCGGCAACCGTTCTTCGCGAGTTCGATCACCGACTTCTGGCGGCGGTGGCATATCAGTCTGTCGGGCTGGTTGCGCGACTATGTCTACTTCCCATTGGGGGGAAGTCGGGCAAACGTCCATCGGAACCTGATGCTGACGATGCTCCTCGCTGGACTGTGGCACGGAGCGGCCTGGACCTACGTTATGTTTGGAGCGCTTCACGGCGTGTACCTAGTCGCCGAACGTGTGATTCGGCTTCGTTCGTCCCCGTCGGAGCAGTGGGCGCGAGGTTGGCGTCGCGTGCTTTCAAGCTTGGTGACGTTTCACTTGTTTGTAATTTCCCTCGCTCTCTTTCGAGCAGAGTCCATCCCAAAATCGTGGATGTATCTGACGAGCTTAGTCGGGCTTGACGGTTTGTCTGTCTCCGGTCGACTGCCGGAGAGCCTCACCGTGGCGCTGGCCGGCGCCGGAGTGATGCTCTTGTTGATCGATTTGCCACAGAGTCGAGTGCGACGGGACGACTGGTTCGTCGGCGCTCACGGAAGCGTGCGGTACGTTGTCTGCTTGGTGCTGGTTTCTTGGATCCTACTGAAAGTTCAGGCGCAGCATGCGTTCGTCTATTTTCAGTTCTAGCTTCTTGTCCGACTTTCGCCCGAGACTCCCGCGCACGGCGTTGTGGGTCATCGTCACGATCGTCGTAGTCGAACTCGGCGTCCGCTCGATTCCGGACGATGTGTACATCGTCGCTGGAGGTTGGGTCGGAGAGATGGAAGCGGTCCACGCGACGCTTCGCGAGTCTGACCGAGCGCCGAGTGTCGTGGTGTTTGGGAGCTCTCGCGTTCGCGACAACATTGCAACGACGGTTATCGCTCGCGAGTTGGGCGTTGCGGAGTCTACGGTTCTAAACCTTGGGCTTCGTTCGGGTCGTAGCTGGGATGCGCTCCGTCTCTACCGATCGCATCGAGATCGGTTGTCGAAGAGCTCTCTCCTTGTGTTCGCAGCAGACGACTTCTCGTTCAACGCTTCGTTTCAAGGGAGCCCTCGTCACTCGCTGTTGGCGACGCTCGACGAACGTCTACGCTACGCCCGTAAAGAACTGCGCTTCCCAGTTGAGATCACCTCGCTGGAGCGTCGCCGGATTCGGGAGCAAATGGCTCGATTCAGATCGCGACTCCTGTTGGACTGGTTGCTCGAGTCGCGCTCGCGTTGGCGAGACTTGCGCCGTGTCGCGTTGGCGCAACTCGGTGTACGGCCCGATCGCACTCCACAGCGCGATGAGAATGGTCGGTTGAAGGGACGGATCGGTGCCGGGCCCGAAGAGATAGAAGCCGACGTTCTGGCCGCTGAGATGGCCGGACTCTACGCGTCGTACTGTATCGCGCCTCACCTCGAGGCGGAGTGGGACGAACTGATGATTATGGCTCGCGAAGATGGTGTTCGTGTGGCGATCGTCCATCTTCCGTATCGTCACCACTGTTACGACGCCGTGCTCCGTAACCACCCCGCCGAGTTCGCCATGTACGAAAGCACTCTCAGAAACATAGCGGCGAAGTTCACCGTGCCACTCTTGTGGATGCACTCTCCGGACGCTTGGGGCTTAGAGCCAAACGACTTTCGTGACTACGCGCACTTGAGCCTGCGCGGATCAACTCGGTTGGCGGTGTCCCTCAGCCGCTGGATCCGGGAACAGGGGCTCATGCCGTGATCTGGTGTGTTCCCTTTTTCGACTTCTCGAGCGGTGCTTGTCGACAACGAATCGGCCGGATAGCGTTCGGTCGATCACCGATACTCAACGCAACGGTCGCCATCGCAAGCAAACGGTCGGACGCATCCAGAAAAGGGCGCCGCTGATGTTCAGCGGCGCCCTCTCTTGTGAATCGATCGGCAAAAAGACTAGTGGTTCACGTCTACGACTGGCGCGGGTTGAGCCACGCGGCTATCTCCATAAGCAAGGGCGACAGCGACGTCATGATTCCCGTTAATGCTTCGCGTCGTACGGAGTTCGCGCGAGGAGCCGCGATTGAATGGGTGAGACGGCGTTCGGACGCGATCAAGCTACGGCGATCGAAACTGCGTTGCGTGCAAGGTACTCCGTCTCCGCGTCACCATAGCAAAACGAGATGATCGCGATGGACCGCTTGCACTAGTCTCCGGCTTGCTCGTGTTCTGCGCCGCCATCGTGCACGCAGCACACGTTATCGCGGACTCGTCACGATCAGACGCAGAAAGAGTGGAGCAGGGAAGCCGTCTCGATCACGAACGCAAACTGTCCCGAGAAATCCATGCTCACCGTAACCAGCGGTCTCTAGCCCGGACTATTCATCAGGCGAAGCCGCGCAGGCTGCGCTTCCCGCGAATCTCTGCGTTACTCCTTCTTGAAGACCACTAGGTCGACTGCGGCG
>JAJFFE010000320.1 GCA_021776775.1 Planctomycetota bacterium
AGACTTCGACGTTTGGCTACGACGCGATGGGACGTCTCCTCACCGACACCAGCTCCACCGGCGACACGATCACGCTTGCTCGGGAAGAGTTCTTCTCCGCCACCGGGTTCTCGATCACCCAGACGTATCCCAGCGGCCGCGAGATCATCTACACCCACGTGCGATCCCCGGAAGGCACGTGGACCCATTCGATCATCAACGGCGGGTGCTGTACCAGCGTCGAGACCTTCCGCGAGTGGTCGCCGAGCAAGCGCACGATCACCAAGCCGGACGGCACGGTGATCACGCGCTGGAAGACCGCGGATCCCCGGTGGAAACTGCTGGCTCCGCTGTCGGGCATACGCGTCATGACGCCGGGAGGAGTCGACACGACTGTGTACGAGTCGGGCAGCGTGCAGCTCGACAATCCGGATGACCCGTTGTCGCTGATCACGTTGACCTACGACCGACACCTCAACTCGACGGTGTCGACGTCGGTGTACGACGCTGCGACTCAAACGGTGACCTCGACCACGGCCGAGGGGCGCGTGGCGTCGCTCGTGTTCGACGAGGTCGGCCGCCCGATCGAGTCGACGGTCGGAGGATTCGCGCCCACAGTGTTCACCTATGACGAGTTCGGGCGTGCGGTCGAGATCTCCCAACTCGGCGGCGCGGAGACTCGATCGCAGTCGCTTGCCTACGACCCTCTGGGCCGGTTGACCTCGACGAGCGACTTCGAAGGGCTCGTCACGACGTTCGTCCACGACGAGGAGGATAGGCTTGTCGCGATGGCCGAAGCGGTCGGCACCGGGGGCGAACGAACCACGGCCGTAGCCTACGATGCGACGGGCCGGCCGATCGGAATCACATTGCCGAACGGTGTGACACACGGTTACGCCTGGACACCCTCGTCGCAACTCGCCGCCGTCGATCATCCCGACGTGGGGAGCGGCGTGGAATCGACAGCCTACGTCTACGATGATGATCGAGGACTCGAACGAATCGACAGACCGGGAGGGATAGCGGTGAACATCGATCGGGACGCGGAGGGCCGGATCACCGAGTGGGCGATGCCATCGGGAACGATCTCCTACTCGCGCGGCCTGGGCAACGGGCAGCTCACGTCGATCCAAGGAACTGACGGAGAGACTCTCGACTTCGCTTACGATGGCAACCTGCTCATCGATCGCACCTGGAGCGGCCTGGGAACCACCACTCAACTGTTCGACAACGATGGGCAAGTCATCGAGCGTCAGGTCAACGGCATCGGTGTCCCGTACGCCTACGACGCGGACGGGCTTCTCATCGGCGCCGGCGAGCTCTCGATCGAGCGGGATCCGGCCACCGGGATCGTCATCGCATCAACGTTGAGCAATATCACCGAGGCGCTGGTGTTCGATGACTTCGCACAGCTACACGATCGCCAGGTGACCGGACCCGGTGGCCTGCTCTTCTCGGAGAGCATGGTTCGTGACCTTGCCGGCCGGATCGTCGAACGAACCGAGACCGTCGACTCCATCGCGCGCGTCGTCGAGTACGACTACGACGTGCTCGGACGGCTCGTCGAAGTGTCGGTGGACGGAGCCGTCGTCGAAACCTACGAGTACGACATCCTGGGACAGCGAACTTCGGCCACGATCGGGGGAGCCACGTTGGCGGCCACCTACGACGACCGAGGCCGGCTTCTCTCACTCGGCGCTTCTGAATACGCGTACGATTCGGTCGGCGCCAGATCGATCCGGACCGACACCGCCACCGGCGACGTCACTCTCACGTCCTACGACGTTCGCGGTGCGCTGCTTGCGGTCGAACTCCCGGCCG
Organism: Planctomycetota bacterium; assembly: GCA_021776775.1. Taxonomy (GTDB): domain Bacteria; phylum Planctomycetota; class UBA8108; order UBA1146; family JAJFFE01; genus JAJFFE01. The sequence goes on from JAJFFE010000320.1 coordinate 1,801, forward strand.
GCACGCTGATCGAGTACGCTCTCGATGGCCTCGGACGTCGCATGGGAAAAAGCGTCAACGGTGCCCGCGTGCAGTCGTTCCTCTATCGAGATCGACTGAATCCGATGGCCGAGCTCGATGAAGCAGGAGTCGTGACCCATCGTTTCGTTTACGGCGCCCACCCTTACACGCCCGCCTACATGATGAGAGACGCCACCATCTACCGAATGATCACGGACGATCTGGGCAGTGTTCGGTTGGTCGTCGACGCAGACACCGGAGCCGTCGCTCAACGGCTCGACTATGATGCGTGCGGTCGAGTTCTCATCGATACGGCGCCAGGCTTCCAACCCTTCGGCTTCGCGGGAGGCCTGTACGATCCGGATACGGGGCTGGTGCGCTTTGGCGCGCGGGACTACGATCCTGACGCCGCCAACTGGACGAGTCGTGACCCGAAAGGACTCGCCGGTGGGCCAGGACTGTATGCGTACTGCAACGGGGACCCCGTGAACTTCATCGATCCCTGGGGGCTCGAACCCGAGAACGAGGACTTCTCGTTCCGAAAACTCTTGAAGGATTCGGCCACGGGGGCCGCGGAAGGGGCAGTGGAGGGGGACCCGGTCACTGGGGCCGTCCAAGGCGCGGTCGGCTACCTGGCCGGCGAGTTGTTCGACGAGGTGGCGGACGCTTTTCTCCATCCGCCCAGGCAGAACTTCGGACCGCCCCGTCCCATCAATGCGCCAGACGAGGACACGCAGTGGCCAGATCCCGACGATAGTAATGTTTTCGATCCGGGGCCACACACTCCTACTCCCCGACCCGATCCGGCTCTCGATCCGCCGGGAGGTCCGGGGCCATCGACCGATCCGACTCCGGATCCACGGGGAGACCCGCGCGATCGACAGCCGCTACCGTTCGATCCGCCCGTTCCGGACTGTGGGCAGTGAACACGATCGAGACGTCGAAGAGTGACGAGAGGACCGAGGAGATCTGAATGAGTGACGACGCCCTCGATCGAGTCCAAGCCGTGCTGTTCGCGGCCCTCGACATCGACGACGACCACGAGCGCGAGCGCTACCTCGACGCGGAGTGTGCGAATGACCGCGCGCTTCGCGACGAGGTGGAGCGCTTACTTCCGTTCGACTCGCAACTCGAGGCATTCCTCGATGCGCCGCCCGCGCTGGCACTCATCGAAGCGCAGGAGCCCACGACCGTGGGCCCCTACGAACTTCTCGATCGCATCGGGGCCGGCGGCATGGGCGCGGTGTGGTCGGCGACTCGGCGCGACGCCGACTTCGAGCAACGGGTCGCGGTGAAGCTGATCAAACGCGGCCTCGACACCGACGAAGTGATCGCGCGGTTCAAGCGCGAGCGACAAGTGCTCGCCAAGCTCGAGCACCCGGGCATCACCCGACTCATCGATGGCGGCGTGAGCGAGGACGGTCGGCCGTACCTCGCCATGGAGTACTTCGACGGCGTCCCCATCGACCGCTATTGCGAGGAACACTCACTCGGCCTGGCGCAACGACTCGACCTCTTCGAGCCCGTGCTCGAAGCCGTCGCCTACGCGCACCGCAACCTGGTGGTGCACCGCGACCTCAAGCCGTCGAACGTCCTCGTCGGCGACGATGGTAGCGTGAAGCTCCTCGACTTCGGCATCGCTCAGCTCCTGGAACAAGACGACACAACCCAACTCACCACTGACGGACATCGTCCCCTGACCCCCGCCTACGCGAGTCCCGAACAACTCGCTGGTGAACCCATCACCACCACGACCGATGTCTACTCCCTGGGCGTGGTGCTGTACGAACTCCTCACCGGCGGTTGGCCGTACGGGGAGCGCGGGACGTCAGAAGACATCGAATGCGCGGTCCGCGATCGCGAACCCACGCGACCGAGCACGAGGGCGGCCAACTCGACAAGCGCCACGAGCACCGGAAGCCGAACGTGGGCCCGGCGACTGCACGGAGATCTCGACACCATCTTGCTCACGGCGTTACGCAAGGAGCCGGACCGTCGGTACGCGACGGTCGACGACTTCGCCCGCGACCTCCGTGCGCATCGCGCGGGTCACCCCGTCTCGGCCCGGCCCGACACGTGGTCCTACCGCACCGCGAAGTTCATCGGTCGTCACCGTACCGGGGTGATCGCGTCGCTGCTCGTCGTCATCGCATTGACCACTGGACTAGTGGTCAGCCTGGTGTTGCTCGATCAAGTGCGCACGGCTCAACACGAATCCGACCGTCGTCTCGACAGCTTGCAAACGGTAGCCCGACGTTTGGTCTACGACATCGACGAAGCGATCGGCCAGCTCGATCCGGAGTCACCGGCGCGAACCGTGCTCGAGCGCACCGCCGAGCGACAACTCCAAGCTCTTGCCATGGACGCCGTCGACAACCCGGAGCTGCGGCGAGAAGTGATCGCCGCATACTTCCGACTGGCCGAGGTGCTCGACTACCACTTCCTTCGCACCGAAGTTGTGGAGTTGCGCGAGCGGGCCGAGTCGATGCGCGTCCAGGCCCTCGACTTGTTCGAGTCCGCCCCCCTCCCGGACGACATTCGCACTCTTCAAATGGCGGTGGCCGGTCGCTATCGACTGGGGCTCGACAAACTGGCATCCGGAGCGCTCGAGGACGCCGAGTCACACCTATCCTCAGCCCTCCGCGACCACCCGTATTCGTCGGACCCCGGCTCGGCGAAGTCTTTCGGCCATCCCACCGCCGGACAGATCATGCATGCGTTCGCGCGACTCGAAAAGGCACGGGGAGATTCGCAGAGTGAAGCGCTTGCGCTCGAAGAAGCCTACCAAACACTCACCGACCCTCCCGAACCCGTCACCGCCGCCGAACTCGGAAGCGCGTTCACAAAACTGGGACGCTCGGTCGCCGACCAAGGCAACAAGGACGAAGGCGTGGTGCTCCTCGAACGATCCGTCGGTCTCCTGAGCGCGGCCCTCGATCAACACGACAATCCCCGCTGGCGCGACGACCTCGCCTACGCCTACCTCCAACTCGCGGGAGTCACCGGTGAACTCGGCGACGGCGAAAAAGCGGCGACCCTCATCGCCGCCGCGCGCGAACAGCACGCCAAGATCGCAAGCTCACTTCCCGAGGAAGCCCGCGGCAAGCACCGAATCGCCTACTCCCTCCGGCTCGAAGGCGACGCAGCGATGGCCCGCAACGACGTGACGCTTGCGCTCGAGAGTTACCAAAACGCAGCCCGAGCCGCCCAGGAAATCGTCGACAGCCATCCGCACTTCTACGGAGGACTGGAAGAACTGGCCCGCAGCACCGACCTCATCGGAAAGTGCCTCAGTCTCCAAGGTGACCACCAACAAGCTCTCGACCATTACCGACAAGCGCTCACCCACTGTGAGCAGCTCGTCGCAAAGGCCACCGACGAAGCCGAAGCGCGTCGAGATCTGGCCGTCTGCTGCTATTACATCGGCCTGGCTGAGAAGGCGATGGCGCCTAAGTCAGACACCGCGACCGAGCATTGGCGAGCCGCCCTCGCCGCCTTCGAACGTAGCGAGGCCATCATGGTCGACCTCCGCGACCGAGCCCTCATCGCCGGCAAAGACGCCAGCGTGATCGACCTGCTGCGCCGCGAAGCCCAGGAGTGCAGGGAAGCGTTGCCGTAGTGATGAGCCCCCAGTCCGGACCACGCTTGAACGCTCCGATGCGGATCAAGTTCGGGAATCTGAAGGACCCTCTCCGGAAACGGCACGGCAAGCCGTCCGTCGGCAGAGATTACGCAGATCCCTGGCGAACCGTGAGATTCAGTCTCTCGATGAACGACGTGTTCAACTTATTGAATCCTCCGAGTCCACCAACGCGTCTTCGAGCTCCACTCGTCACCGGTCACGACCTTCGTCTCAAACATCGTGATTCGGTTCTTCCGCCAGGTCTTCATGGCCTGACCGTAGACGCACTTGATCCCGAAGGTTCGTTGCACGACGGATCCGTAGTGCTTGCAACTATCGGTCGCGATCAAGAGGGATGGTCCCATCGACCACGCTTCGCCGTGTCGAGAATCAGCGATCTCGTATTGTGATAGCTCCGACGACCGACCACCGTCGAGCCCACGGGCGCGGACCCACCTGGAGGCGTGGCTTTCCGAGGCACGCGAGCTCGCCGGGCATCGGTCGGATCATAGCGCGACGCTCGAGCGCTTGCGCTCGAACGCGCTTCCGTACGACGACGCGGATGCCGACGTCGACCGCAAGACACACCCGAACCGCGCAGCGCACGAAGAGAAGACGCTGCAGCGAGACGCTGAGACGGGAGATTACCGATCTGGAAGAGGAGCTCGCTACGCCCGCAGCCAAGAAGCCCGCCTCCTCTGAGAAAGCGACCGGTGCGCACGTCCTCACCGAGGACGAGAAGCACACCAAGCTCGCCGCGCTCAGGCGGCAAGACGACAACATGGCAGCGGAAATCGACTCGCTGGCGCCAACCCGAGTGCGTACGGTCCGCACCGCAACTTCGGTGGCAAGCAGCACGATCTGAGACATCCCGTGGAGCAAGTGAGTTGGCTCGACTGCACGGCGACGCTAGAGAAGCTAGACCTGGTGCTGCCAACCGAGGCGCAATGGGAGGTTGCGGCGCGGGCGGGGACGACGACGCCGTGGTGGACGGGACCGGAGAAGCAGAGCCTGGCCGGAGTGGCGAACGTGACGGACCGTTTCGCGCGGCACAACGGGGGGCCGGCGTCGTGGCAATACGAGGATTGGCTCGATGACGGTTATCTTGTCCACGCGCCGGTGGGCCAGTTCAGACCAAACGGCTACGGACTTCACGATGTGCACGGCAATTTGTGGGAGTGGTGCCGCGATCGATTCGGAGCGTACGAGGAGAACGAGCGCGCGGGTGACGACGCGGAGTTGATCGTTCCCGGCGCCCCCAACCGAGTGAACCGGGGAGGGAGCTACAGCAACCCCGCGATCCATGCACGAGTCTCGTCTCGCTTCAGCAACTCGGCAGGGGCCCGCCACCTCAATCTCGGTGTGCGTCCCGCCAGACGCGTTTCCAACGATTGAGATTCACCCGTGCTGTGCGTCAGCACCTCCTGAACTCGCTGACCCAGGACACTATGGATAAGCGGAAGGAAAAATCGAATCGAGTGTCCCCGCCGTCCCTGTGATCGACGTATTGGTGTCGGGCCGGGGTCGTGCGACGATCGTGGCTGGACTCGTGGGGACAGGAGACGGCTTGCGGAACTCGGGTGCCTCGGACAGCGACTCTGGTGCTTCCCTCATCCGCTGTTGCTACGCAGCCATTCTCAGCCGATTTCCTACGTTCGATAGATCGGACGTTCGACTCTTGAAGTCGAAAAGCAGCTCGACCATCGCGAGGAAGAAGATCTCTCGGAACGTCAGCGCTTTCGTCGCCAAGCCGGCCTGCATTGCTGGCGTCCGCGTGATCTTCCCGAACTTCAGGGATCTGTGCGGGCGGATGAAGTTCTGGTAGCAACGCTGTAGCTCGAGATGCTCGGCGAGCGTTTCCTCGGACTTCGCGTGGCATAGCGATCGACGACAGAGGTACGCCGAGCCTTGTCGAATCGTTAGGTTTTGTCGTTCGATGAACGACGTGTTCAGCTTCTCGGAGTCCTCAGATGTCGCAAGTGCGTTCGCAAACTGGCGCCGGGATCCGATCACGCGGACGCGATCGACCGTGCTGACACCGTTCTTTCGCCAGGTCTTCACGACCTGACCATAGACGCACGCGCCACCATAGATCTCTCGCACAACGCGGGAGTAGAAGACAAAGCCATCGGTCGTGATCAGCGGACTCTCGGGGTCCCGCGCTCTGCGCGTCGTATCGCTGATCAAGTCCCTTGTGTTGCGGTAACTGCGACGGCCAACGACCGTCGAAGTCCACAGCCGCGACGAAACCTCCATCGCCGTGAAGATCCAGCGGACGCGCTTCTTCGACTGGACGAAGGTCCGAATCTCATCTGCCTGCAGTTCAGTGAGTTCGAAGTCGCGAGTGTGCTTGTCGTTGAAGTTCGCCGCGCTCCGACACGCTCTCTCGATCCATCGGGCGACCGTATCCCATGACCGGCCGCAAACGCGGGCGATGGCGGATCGATTGACGCCCTCGACGCTCAGTTGTACGACGTGGTCAAACGCATCGCGGGAGTGCTGAATACGGTGATACGGCGTCCCGGTGTTCGAGGAGAACGTCTTGCTGCAGCTCGTGCAGCGGTACCGTCTTCGCTTTCCGATCTTGGACTTGAAGAAGCCGTGGGGAACAACGTTCTCTCGCCCTTGGATGCCGTGGTCTTTGCACTCCTTGTTGGGACACGCTCCTCTGTTTGGACGCGACACGACAGGCTCCCTGTGATTCCCGGACGGAATTCCTGATCTAAGCGACTAATCAGTATAGGATTAGATGCCGGTCAGTAACAGCGAACAAGGGAAGCACCGTGCACTGCGGACTTCCGGGCGCAGGTTTCCGCGCGCGGAACTCCGCGAGGCACGGGTGCCCCGGATCAGTCCGAGTCCATCTCCCGGCGGAGCCAAGCCCACAGGAGGCGCGAACGACGGTGCAGCGTGGCGGGCGAGATCTCGAGCATCTCCGCCACCTCGACGGGATCGAGCCCGACGAAGAAGCGGAGCAGGATCAATCGCGCGCCGTCGGGGTTGATCTCCTCGAGTCGCTCGAGGGCGGCGTGCAGCGTGAGGATGTCCTCGTCCGGCAGGGTGACCGCCAGCCCGTCGGAGTCGAGCTCGACCCGTTCATGATCGCCGCCACGTTTCTTCGCCGCCTTGCGCCGCGCGTGCTCCACGATGACATCGCGCATGGCCCGAGCCGCCGCGAAGAAGAAGTGCCTTCGGTTCTCCCACGCAATCGTCCCCTTGCCGGAGATGCGAAGGAAGGCTTCGTGCACGAGGACTGTCGGCTCGAGGGTCTGACCCGGGGGAAGCTCCCGTAGCTTGTGGGACGCGACGTTCCTCAGCTGATCGTAGACCAGCGAGAACAACCGGGTGGTCGACTCCGGCCCCATCTCGCCTTCCATGAGGCGAGCGATTTCCGGAGTGGACTCGGGGTGGATCATGGGAACCTCGTCTGAGAGCCGTGACGATTGTAGTCCACCGCGGCTTCCCCGGGAGCGATTTCAGTGGTCAGCCGGTCAGAGGTCAGCATGGTCAGCGCTGCAAGGCGCGGCTCGGTCGGATGCCGAAGTCGGTGGTCTGGAGCTCGGGACCGGCGAGCGCTCGCGAAGCGCTGCGACAGTCGACAGCCGGGAGCCCCCACGATCCGCCGCGGATCACTCGTCGCAGACCCGGTGCCTCCTTCCGCGAGCCCTCTCGATCTTCGTAATAGGCCAGGTACTCACGACACCACTCCCAGACGTTACCCACCGTGTCGTGGAGACCGAAGGCGTTCGGGGCGAAGCGGCCGACGGGAGCGTCGATGAGGTAACCGTCCTCGATCGCCAAGGTGAAGCTCGCCGACTGCCGATACCCGGCGCCCCGGGCCGTCCGGTCGAGGACGTTCGCAAAGCCCGCGAGGCTCGCCGCCTCGGCGCCGGTGAACCAGGGGGTCCCGGTCCCTGCGCGAGCGGCGTACTCCCACTCGGCTTCGGTCGGGATCGCCAGACCGAAGCGGGCGAGGGTGTCCCGACAGTCCGTCCAGCTGACGCGCTCCACGGGATGCAGCTCGGTCGAACGCTGATCTGCGTACAAGGTCATCGGGCCGAAGTGAGAGGGACGCTCGCGGGCCATCCGGTACCACTGCGCCTGGTTGACTTCGTACTTCGAGATGAAGAAGGACTCGAGCTCCACCGGATGGATCGGGCCCTCCTCGGGCTTGGCGTGGGGATCGATGTTGTCCGGGACCCGCCCGCTGAGGACCAGGGAGCCACCACCTCGCTCGACTCGGAACTCTAGAGTTTGGCTCGCCACGGCTGCGGCGATGGTCTCGCGGAACGGATCGAGCTCGGTGACGGGCTGCCCACCGATGTGGGTGATCCGATCTCCGACCTCGAGCCCGAACTGCGCGGCGAACGCGCCCGGAGTGACTGCGTCGACCGTGAGCCGTTCGTCCAACTCGGTTCCGAGGTCGAGGGGCTCCGCGCCCATGCTGAAGCGCCCGCCGGGAACGAGAACCAGCACGATGGCGCTCGTCGGGTCGTTGACGAGGTCACCGCTGTCATCGCGCCGGGGTATGGTGCCCGTCTGCAAGACCGCGAACTCCCAGAGGCCGCTGCGCGGATCCGGACCGAGCGGAAGCAAACCCGGCTGCTCGACGATCTCGCCATGGCCGGCGTCGCGCAGCGCCCCAGTGGCGTGCTCCCATGCGTCGCGGTAGCCCGGAAAGTCTCGCGCGACGACCCGGCGAGCAAACGTCAGGCGCTCGGACACTTCGGCGACCGTGTTCAACGCTTCCGACTCGCGGTCGGCGAACATCTCGAGATCCCGTACGAGCTTGGACAACACATCGTGCTGCCAGCGAAGATCGGCGGTCGGAAACTCCCACGCCCGGTGCGAGGCGAGTTCCGCCTCGAACCGTGTGATCAGTGCTTTCTGCTCGGCGATGAAGTCCCGAGTCAGGGTTTCCCGCTGGGGGCTCAGGGCCCCCTGGTCGAGCTCCTTCTGGAAGTTCGCGAGGGCGAGTCTGGCCTCCTCGAGCTCTTTGCGGAGAGGGAAACCGTCCGCATCGCGCTCGCGGTGAGTGTCGAGGTAGGGAAGAGACAGAGCTCGCAACTCGGCGAGCCCCTGGCGATGGAGCGGAAGCCGAGCCACGAGGTCGTGAGCGTCATTCACCCACGTCTCGAGCGCGGGGATCATCGCCGTGGAGGCGGGCCACAACGCACCCGCTCCCGCGATGAGCTCGGCCAATCGGCGCGTGTCTCCGAGAAGAAGCACCCTCTGGTAGCGGTCGCGCTCTCGGTGGTAGAGAACGAGCGATACCACGAGGCTGACCAGCAGCGCGATGAAGATGGAGGAAGCGGCAACCACCGCGCTCCGGTGTCGTCGCACGAACTTGCGGGCGAGATACACGCGGCTCGGCGGGGTGGCGGACACTGGACGATGTTCGAGCCACGCCTCGAGATCGTCGGCCAAAGCGGCGGCGGTGGGGTACCGATGATCCGGGTCCTTCTCCAGAGCTCTGAGCACCATCCAGTCCAGATCTCCCCGCAGTTCATGGGAGAGCTGCGCTCGGGTCGTCGACCGGAGTTCGGCGAACCGTTCGGTCAGATCCGTCCGAGTACTTGGCCGCGACGCTTCACGCTCCCCCACCAGTCGCTGCAGCTCCACGGGTCCGATCGTTCGCAGCTCGGATCGATCGTAGGGCAGATCACCGACCAGGAGTTCGTGCAGGACGAGACCCAGGGAGTAGATGTCCGAACGGTGATCGACGCTCGACGCGTCGAAGCGTACTTGCTCGGGGCTCATGTACTCGGGCGTGCCGAGGAGTTGGCCGGCCAAGGTCTGGGCGGTGGCGTCCGGCTCAGCCATACGGGCGATGCCGAAGTCGATGAGTTTCGGCAGCGCGACGTCGTCGATCGCGGTGACGAGGATGTTCCCCGGCTTCAGGTCGCGGTGGACGACGCTGCGATCGTGTGCGTGCTGGAGGGCGCGGCACACCTGCGCGAACAGACGCACGCGCTGCCGGATGGTCAGCCTCCCCGCGTCGCACCACTCGAGGATCGGCGTCCCCTCCACGTACTCCATCGCAAAGTAGGGTCGGCCATCCTCGGTCTGTCCGGCCTCGAGAATGCGTGCGATCCCGGGGTGACTCATGAGCGCGAGCGTACTCTTCTCGAGTTCGAAGCGCTTGAGCACTCTCTCTGTGTCCATACCCGCGCGGATGACCTTGAGGGCAACTTGTCGCTCGACCGGCGTCTGCTGTTCAGCCAGATAGACAACACCCATTCCGCCGGAACCGAGCTCGCGGACGATCCGGTACGGGCCGATCGTGTTTCCTCGAGGACCGGGAACCACACTGACCACCCGAAAGCGTTCGAAGTCGGGATCATCGTGAGGAAGGAGGCTGACCAGTTCCTCGACGAGCTTCGGATCCTCGACCCGGATGTCCTCCAAACGGGCCGCACGGTCGCCGGGTGCGAGCCCGATGAGCTCCGAGAAGAGTTCTTCCAGCCGGTCCCAGTCTTCGAGGTTCATACGCTGAAACTCCGGCGTGAGGCTCGATCGAGCGGCCATGGCGTTCCTCCCGACGAGCGAGAACGGTGAGCCCGATTCCATCACCCATAGGACCAATTGTCCTGTTTGCCGAAACGATTTCACCGAGTTCGCATGAAACCTGGACGAATTGTCTCCTTGCAGAGGGGCAGGCACAAGCCTGCCCAGAAGGAGGCAAGAGATGCCAGAGCACCAGGAAGGCCAGGAGTACCCGGAGGTCCGGGGGGCCGCGGACCCGGGGGTGGCTCGGGAGACCGAGGTGGTTGGTGGGGCCGAGACGGTGGGCGGAGCCGGGGAGCCCGAAGGGCGACCGCCGAAGGCGTGTGCCAGGCATGGCACTCAACTTGGAGGTGATCTTACGAAGTAAGAGAGTCCTAGCCCGGGACCCTGACAGAGGGAACCCGTCACCAAGGAGGCAAGGGCGTCGTCCAGAATCGACTGGCCGTCGTGCCAGGCTGGCCTGTTGCAAGCCTGGCGCGGCCGGCGTTGTTGCACGACCCCTGTGAACGTACCGATTCTATCCGATGCTCGGTCAACTCAGAACGGGCTCGGATTGAGGTGCCCCGAACTCGAGCATTCGGTTGAGGACCTTCACCGCAAGTTTGACTTCGGTCGCCTGCGAAGCAGCACCACGACTTCGGAGCCGACCGCCAATGATGGACTTGTACCGGTAGAACGTGTTCTCAACCCGCGCTTGCCGATGATATCCGGCGGTCTCCTTCCAGTCTCGTCGGCCAACCCGGGCGATCCACTCGACGGTGACGTTTCGTGCGCTACTACCAGGCTCTTCGCTCTTTGACAACCGAGCGTTCTTCACCGGCGGCACAACGACCTCCGCACTCCTAGTCGTCAGCAAGTCGTACACGGCCGTCGTATCGTACGCTCCGTCCGCAGTGAAACCGATAGGAAGTCTCGACTCAAGGAGTGTACGCACAGCGGGTTGTGGAATCACTCGCGGGTTCCGCGCGGAGCGTGGGGCGCGCGCTGAACCCGAACCGAACCTGAGCCGATGCGAAATGGCGACGGAACCGACGAGAGT
>JAJFFE010000033.1 GCA_021776775.1 Planctomycetota bacterium
GAGCCACGCCACGATGCGCCGCACCCGGACGGTACACTTCGTCTTACCGTCATACCCGGTTGATGAATGATCCGGGCTGTGTCGGCAGCTACACGACCTGGTCGGGGCGAAGCGTTGTTTCACCCGACAGCACAGCCTTCAGATGCTGACTGGTCGGAACCTCGAAGGCGACCACGCCCCCGGTATCCGACTCTTCCGCCCAGATGCGTCCCGCATGCGTAGTCAAGATCTGGCGGCAGATTGGCAAGCCGAGCCCGGTTCCGCCGGCCCCTGACTTGGTTGTGCTCGATTGCACGAACTTCTCGAACACCGTCTCGATTTCGTCGGTCGGGATACCGGGGCCGGTGTCTCGTACCGTGATTCTGGAGTGCCCGTAGTTGCAGGACGGCTCGATCGTGATCTTTCCGCCGCGTGGCGAGTAACGAATCGCGTTCGACAGGATATTGCGAATAACCTGCTTCATGCGGTTCTCGTCTCCCGGGATATCCAGGTCGACGTCTCGCGGATCCCAGTCGCAGGAGATCTTGCTCTCCTTCATCAACGGGGAGAGCTCGTGCAGCACCTCGGTGACGCAGTTGCCGAGATTGACTGAACGGATGTCGAACGACATTTTTCCAGCCTCGAGCTTGGCAAGGTCGAGCAGGTCGTTGACAAGGTTGAGCAGGGACCGCCCACTCGTTTCGATTGTTTGGAAGTAGTCCGATAGTTTAGCGCGGTCCGCCGTCTCCCACTTCTTCATACCAAAGCGGGCAAAGCTGAGGATGCCGTGAAGGGGGGTGCGGAGTTCGTGGGACATGTTCGCCAGGAATTCATCTTTGGCGTCGTTGGCCTCTCGGAGCTCGTAGTTCTTGAGTTCGAGCTGACGCGTGTTCTCCCGCAGCCGTTGTTCGAGTTTGATCTCTTCGGTCACGTTTCGGAACATGCAGAGCACGAATTCCGAGACGGCCGGTGAACCCTTGTTATCCCAAAGTTCCGTGTTCGAGTGCACTTCGCCGAATGCGGCCCGTAAGTGAAGCTCGGTCCCGTCCCAGCGCTGGCCCGGCAACGGGGGAGTGGATGCGCTGTCTTGGTGTTTGGCCGCGAACTCCTTCACGTACGTTCCGACGTTGCCGTTGTGCTCCGGACACGGAATCAACCGATCCAACGACTTCCCCATCATGTCGCGTTCACGAAACCCGAACATCTTTTCCGCCGCGCGGTTGAAACTCTGCACTTCGCCGGTCGGCGACAGCACGACAATCGCTTCGCTGGCGTTTCGAAGGAGCGCCTGGAACTGGTTGTTCTCCCGCGAAAGTCGGTGGCACTCCGCCATCAGCTGGCAGTTCTCGGCCGAGATCTGCTCGAGGCGCTCTGATTCATCGACACTCGGGGGGCTGCCATGGTCGTCGGTGGTCACACGATCTCCTAGAAGAGACTGCGGCGTCGCACGGACACTGCTATCTCTTTGTATCGGGTGTTCGCGGAGAGCAAGTTGAGGGGGGAGTTGCGTACACCTTGCGGCGCAGAGGGTGGGTTATTGGAACTGCTGACTTGGCAGTTGGGCCCCAGCCTCCTTCACTTGCAAGGGCGCTAGCCGAGTGGGCGCTCCCGTCACGCCTTTTGAAGCCAGACGATGAAACCCGTGACCGGGACACGATTCTCGGTCCGGAGCGGCTCCTCGTTCAACTCGAGAATCGTGAACGTCGCTTCCGCGGCAGAAGAGCGGAGGTAGTCCTCGCGGTGGCTGTAGCGTCCATGGGGGTTGAGCTGATAACCACTCTCGGATTCCTTCGGAGCTTTCTCGGTACTGAACACGAGGTGTCCCCCGGGGCGAAGGGCATCGGCGGCAGCGCGGAGGACTGGCGCGATATCGCCGAAGTACAGGATGGTATCGGCGCAGGCGATGAGATCGAACTGTTGGGGGCGGCTCGCCATGAAGGCGACCAGTTCCTCGACCACGAGCTCGTCGTACTCTTCACGAACGCGTGCGCGTTGCACCATGTTTCCCGAGAGATCGACCCCCACCAGTCGCGCCGCGAACGGACGGAGTTCGACCCCGCAGAGTCCGGTCCCGCACCCAGCATCGAGAATATCCAGGTCGGTCGCGGTGACGCGCGCACGCATCAGCTCGCCGATGCGATTTGGAACGTGATACTCGAGCTCCGCCAGCTTGGCGTCGAAGTTCTCGGCAAACTCGTCGAACGTGCTGCGCACGAATTCGTCCGACGCCCGCGTTGGCACCTCGACCGTTTGGGACGTCGAAGCGAAGAGGTGCCGAGCAACCTCGTTCCCGGGATCGACCTCGAGCCACCGACGGTAGGTCTGGTTCGCTTCATCGACACGGTCGAGCGCGTAGTGCAGGGCGCCGAGGCTTTCGTAGGCGGCGCCGAGATCTGGCTTGAGCTCGATCGCTCGGCGGAATCCATCCATCGATTCTTCGACGCGACCGGAGTCCCGAAGCGCGGTCGCCCGGTTGAAGCTCGCCTCACCGTACTCAGGATCGCTGGCCAGGGCTCGGTCGAAGCACTCGACCGCCTGTTCGACTCGCTTCTGTCGGTGGTAGATCGTGCCCAGGTTGTTGTGCGCCTTGGCGTTGTCCGGGTCGAGACCGAGTGCCGCTCGGCACGCCTCCGCCGCCTCCTCGAGACGATCGACTGTCTGGAGAGCGACGCCATGATCGATGTGTGTCCGGACATGATCGGGTTCGCTCACGAGAGCGGCCGCGAACATGGCGATCGCCGCGTCGGCCTCACCACTTGCTTGAAGCGCGCGGGCGAAAACTCGAGTCACATGGGCATCGTCGGGGAGTAGCTCGTGCGTACGACGATACGCCGCGATGGCCTCCCCCGGTCGGTCGACCTCGAGCAACGTGTTGCCGAGATTGAACCACGCGTTGGCATCTTCAGCCTTCACCGCGACGGCCTTCTCAAAGTGCAGAAGTGCGGCTTCCCGTTCACCTCGTTGCTTGAGCATGATGCCCATGTTGTTATGAACGTCGACGAGCTCCGAGTCCTCCGCCAGGGCGGCGTGGTACGCGGTGATCGCCTCATCGGCTCGACCGACCGATCGCAGCGTGTCGCCGAGTTGCTGCTGAAAGAACGCCGAGGGGCCAAGCTCCGCAAGGGCGCGTTGGTAAACCTGAATCGCTTCGTCGGGCTCGTCCATCACACGCAGCGCCTGACCGAGGTACTGGTACGCCATCCCCTTGGACGGGTCGAGATCGAGCGCTTTGCGCAGGAACTCGATCGCCTCCGGTAGCTTGTTCATCTGTCCCTGGAGAACTCCCAAGTTGTAAGTGATCAGGGGATCCTCCGGAGCGTCTTCGAAAAGAAAACGATAGAGCTGATCGGCTGCCGCAAGATCGCCGGAGCGATGCAGCGCGATCGCAATGTCGATGGGATTCGGTTCGTTCACCGGTGCCCTCCTCCAGAGTTCTCCCGGGCCGTGGATCGCAAGTCGCCGCCTCGGGAATAGGGTGAGCCGTTTCCACACGAGTCAAAAGGTGTCGAGATCGTACCGGATGATGCTGACCGTGCCACAACGGGAGCCGGCAGCACGCTCCCCAACCCGGACAAGAGCGCAACTGTTCAGTGGGGAGCGAGGATCGACATCACATGAGCGTCGATCCATTCGTTGTCCCACCGGAGTGCATGGCGGAGCGTGCCTTCGTGAACGAAGCCGACCTTTTCATACACATGCCGCGCTCGGGGATTGAAGTCGAAGACCTCCAGGCTCACCCGGTGAACACCGATCGCGAAGAGGTGGGCGAGGACGAGTTGAGTTGCCTCGGTACCCATCCCCCGACCGGTTGCGCTCGCGTGGATACCGATGCGAAACGCGCAGCCACGATTCTCAGGTGAGAGATCCATGATCGCCAGTTCGCCGACGAGCTGCTCGGTATCTGGATCGAGCACCGCAAAGTCCAAACGGTCGCCGTGCCCTTCACGCGTGTTGCAGTAACGCTCGACTTGCTCGCGCGTGAAGTTGGTGTGCGTCCCGGTCAGCCGGCGCAATTCTTCGTCGTCCATGGTGGCGAACAGAGCGTCGGTGTCCGACGGACCCAACGGCCGGAGCAAGACCCGGTCTCCGCGTAGAGTGGGCGTCTCTTTGAACGAGATGACATTGTTCATGGTAGCGGTCCTGCCGAACGAAAGTGGAGTCGGTGAGTGGGAGATGGTGCCTCAACAACGCGGGCCGTCTCTCTGCCGCTGGGATAAGGCCGCCCCAAGCGGAAACTCCGCCTATGCTGGTGTCGTGAGGGCATTGCCAGCGCACGGAGCTAGAGGTGTGGCCGAAAAGTGCTGTTGATGCGAGAGGTCGCGATTTCAAGGTCAGTGCGCCCGGCGATACGCAGTCGTATTGCTCATACTTCGAGTTTCGCCGGATGTGCTGGCCGCCGGAAGCTCGAGGTCTCGCGCG
>JAJFFE010000321.1 GCA_021776775.1 Planctomycetota bacterium
ACGGGCAGGGTCACGGGAAGCTCCTCGGGCTGCGGTGATCGCAGCGCCGAGCGGAGCAACTCGATTGCCCAAAGATGACCCTGGGTCAGGGAGGGCTGGCCCAAAGATGACCCTGGGTCGGGAGAGCCTCTGGTCGGGAGAGCCTCTGCCATCGTTGCGACCGTCTCGATGTTGGGCGAGACGGTCGCCTAACACTAGGCTTACGCAAGTGCGATCACGGGCACGGGTAGAACGCGCAGTCGAGTCCGTCGGCCGTGGGGTCAATTCCGCAGCCAGCGAACGGTGCGGGCGGGGGCGGCGAGCCGCTGACGAAGAGCGAGCCCAGGAAGTACGTCGGGTCCGCAATGTCGACCATTCCGTCGTCGTTCACATCCGCGGCGTCGGCGCACTCCGAGATCGGCGACCCCGTGACGAACAGTGCGTTGAGCAAGAACACGGCGTCGGCGACGTCGCCCATGCCGTCCCCGTTGGCGTCGGCGCGTCGAAACGGAACTCCCAGTGCGGTCGCGTTGACGTGAAGGACGAACGGTCCTACGTCGGAACTGCCCGCATGGGAGACGCGAATGGTCACCGTCGCACCGGCGGCCACGTTGGTCTGGCAAACGGAGTCGCGTGTGTTGCCTTCGTCGAGGCCAGCGCAGTGGTCAACCGGTGCTCCGGCTGGCCAGTTGTTGTTGCAGTCGAGCTCGACTCCGCCACATTCGCTGAGGATCGAAAGCACCGTGTTGACCCCATCATCCGTGCCACCAAAGTCGTGGGTTCCGCACGTGTCGACCACGAGTGAAACCGCGACGGCTAGCGGGTTCTCGAACGAGTACCAAACGTCGCCGTTGGCGGACGAGAACCCGCATGACGCCGAGCCGTCGTTGGTCGCGCCGACAAGCGTTCCGACGACGGTGTCCCCGTGACTCACCGTTGTGGCGTCGACGCACAGATCGTTGGCCGGCGGGGGAGCGTAAAAGCAGAGGAAGTGGATGCAGTTCTGAACGAAGTCGGTGATTGCCACCGAATCCAGGCTCGTGAACTCGTGTCCGATGACGATCGTGCGATCGTCGTTGGCCGCCACGACAGCGGAGTTACCGAGCAGGGGAGGGTCCGTGAATCCCGCGATGGGCGCGACCCCGCCCGCAAGGTCCGCCATGAACTTGTCTCCATTGTCGAAGAAGGGACTGGTCGCGTCCGCGTCGATCGTGCTCGGGACTGTGTTGGGCGTCGTCCATAGACCGTCATAAGGGCTGCCCGCGATCCAGTCGTAGATAGTCTCCGGTGTTGTAAAGGAGCTATCCACGGTCACTCCGAAAGCTTCGGCGAGCAGGGGGGCTTCGTCGAGATCCCAATACGACATGAGTGACTTTCCGCCATTGTTGACGTAGTCCGCCAACATTTGCTTGGCCGGGTCCGGTAGCTCATTGTAAGCGCATTCGACGACGACGAGATCCCACGGCATTGCGATCGACATTGCGTCGGGGAAGTTGTCGACTCCGACACGGTCGTGGATCAACGACTCCGCGAGCAGTGCGTCACGAGCTGTCGTTTGCACGGAGAAGTTCAGATCTTCCAGAAGGAGAACCTTCTTGTCCTGCATGACGAACGCGATCGCGTTCTCGACGAAGTCGGTGGCCGGGCCGGTGTCGAGCGAGTCTAGTTCATGTCCAATAGTGATGGTGCGACCAGCGTTAGCGACGATAACCGCCGCTTCGCCCGCGACGTCAGTCGGGGCGTAGCCGCCGATTGCCCACGCAGCGGGACCCGCGGTGAGCAAGTCTCCGTTGTCGATCCATAGGT
Organism: Planctomycetota bacterium; assembly: GCA_021776775.1. GTDB lineage: Bacteria > Planctomycetota > UBA8108 > UBA1146 > JAJFFE01 > JAJFFE01. The sequence continues at coordinate 1,786 of JAJFFE010000321.1, forward strand.
CGGCTCCCGGATCGATCCATGGGCTGATCGTGTTCGGTGTCGTCCAGAGCGATGAGCCTGCGCCCAGGTCATAGATTCTGGCCGGAAGTGCGAGGCTACTTGATCCGGCGACGCCGAGCGCATCGAGCAGCGAAGTCGGAGTCTCATCGAGATTCCAGTAAGACAGAACGACACGTCCGCCGGTATCGATGTAGTCGGCGAGCGCGTTCAGCCCTGACTCGTCGATGGGGTGGCACGGGCTGTCGACGACGACCAGGTCCCAGTCGGAACCGCTAGTGAGTGCCGCCTCGAATCCCACACTGTCCGTCGTTTCCGTGTGGGCTAGACCTTGGTCGTTGAGTGCGGTCTTGGCGACATGGTTGATCGATCCGTAGTCGAGCAACAGCACGTCTTGCGCGAACGCGGCGTGCCCCATACTCAGAAGGAAAGCTACCGTGGTGGCGAGTTTGAAGATGGAGTACATGGTTGATGCTCCTGGAGCTGGGCTTTCCCGTGAGACGCATATGGGAAAGGCGGATGGGGTTGTTGAGCGAGAAGCCTCTCGCCCAATCCCAGATCCGGATTGCGCGGGCAGTGTGACCGCGGAACTGGAGTGAACTCGATCGACGGGTGATGACCGACCGGACCGGCCCCCTTTCGCGTGTCAGTTTTGAACGCCGAGTCCTGCCTCAACCCGTTTCTGGACCGACAGTTCGGCGGTCCGATCTTCGGCGATCCCGGGTCTGTCCGATCGAGCCCGCGGCTCGGCCCTCTCGTCCCACTACCGCTTGGGGCGCGGCCGACTTACGGATATCCTCAGGGACGGTGATCGACGAATCGTGTCGATACATCCGGGGTCGGCGGGCTGGGTTCGTGGAACCCGCGAGCCGGACGCCGACTTCGACGTCCAGATTGGGAGGATTTCAAATCATGGTCCAGGCGATTCTGGCCACGGTCACGCTTGCGATGACCTTGTCCGTGAGCGGGCTATCCACGGAGGGACCGGCCGCCACAGGCCCCGGTGTTTCCGATGCGAGTAGCGTGACGCTCGATTACCGAACGTACCGGAAGTGGGACATCCTCCTTCCGTCGGAAGAGATGAAACCGGTCGGCGACGGGTTCGACCTGCCGATCAGTGCGCACAAGAAGTACATCGCCAAGCTCGATGGCACTGCGCTCGCCATCGATACCGACGGTGACGGCGAGACCGACGTGCGCGCCGACGGCGATAGTGCGCTGGTCACCTTGCGCGGCAAGACCGACGCTGGCGCGAAGTTCACCTACGCCATGCGGCTCGACTCGAAGCGCGGTTGGCGTTTCGCTCCGGCCGGCGCCATGGTCGGAAAGATCGAATCGACCAAGATCCAGATCATCGATCAGAACAACAACGGTCGCTATGACGACTACGGCGTCGACGCCATGGTCGTCGGTCGCGGACGTGCGGCGTCCTTCCTGTCGAAGACGGTTCGCGTCGACGACGCGCTCTACTCGATCGACGTCACGACCGACGGCTCGAAGCTCGACTTCACGCCGTACGCGGGCAAGACGGGTGGATTGAACGTCACCGACAAGCTCGATACCAAAGCGAAGATCGCCTCGGTGGTCGTACGCAGCGCCGACGGTAACCACTCGTTCGAGTTGTCACGCGCCAAGGGCGACGTGCAGGTTCCGGCTGGCACCTACGTCTTGCAGTCGGGACGCATCGGACTCGGTCAAGTCACCGTCTCCATGCGAACCGGGCGCGCCAAGCCGTTCTCCGTCGAAGCGGGCAACACCACGCAGGTCGCGTGGGGTGGTCCGATCAACGTCGAGTTCGACTACGGTCGCCAAGGTGGCAACGTCTCGTTCTCTCCGGCCGCAGTCTGGTACTACGGCTCGGCAGGCGAGGAGTACCACGACTGGTCGCCACCCGGCAAGTCCCCTCAGTTCGTCATCAAAGACGCCAAAGAGGGTCGTGAACTTGTCGTCGCCAAGTTCGGCGGGTGCTGAGGCGCCGGCTTTGGACCGGTCACCGTGAGTGTACCGAAAGACGCTGAGATCAAGGTTTCACTGAAGGCAGACAATTGGGCGTTCGAGAAGTTTAGCGGTGCTCCGCGCACGGCTAGCGCTCCGTAACAACCCAGTCGTCTACGACATTCTGTTTCGGACCTGCGGGGTCGGCGCTTTCCTCAGCTCGTCTCTACGACGAACGAGGTTCATAAGCTCCGACCCCGTTGTCCAAAATGCGGCGCCGCATCAGAGTCGCTGCTGAGCCGCGAAGCGTGCTCGCGCCGAGAGGGGCGCCGCAAACTTGCTTCAAACTCTGTTGCCGCGAGAGCGTTGCGGGTGTTCGACCTCGATCGAGACAAACAACACCCTGCGTTGGACCCGCGCTCAAATGAAGTTAGCCCACGAACGAAGACATCCATGATGCGTCACCGTTTTCTGCCGTTGCTCATCGCCGGGTCGTTCCTCTTCGCGTCGCCGCTTCGCGGCCAAGACGTGCCGCCACTCGGCGGCGAACCGGACACTGCTCCCGAATCCCGCGCGCCTCGCATCGAAGGTGGCAGCATTCCCGTTCGTCTCGTCGAGGGTCGCATGGTTGCAGCGTGTGATATCTCGACCAATTTTCGGCGCATCCCCGTCAATCTACTGATCGAGTACGACGGGCCGTGGGGATTGCGTCTCCACAACCAAGCGACCGGCGGCATCCGCGCCGAGCGTAACGGCGTCTCGGTTCCCGTAACGATTCACTTCCCGGGCTTGGAGATTGTGGTGCCCGCGCGCGAGCACGGCCCCGAAGAGCTCTACAACGACTTCACCAAGTACCACTCCAAAGAGATGGGCGAGAACGCGCTGGTCGGTTCGATCGGGGCCGAGGTGCTGAGTCGGTACCACGTCACGTTCGACATCGAAGCGGGCTTCATCCATCTCGAGGCGCCGCGCGAACGCGCCGAAGAGTCGCCCGCAGCCGTCGAAGGTCGTGAAGTGCTCGACGCGACCGTGCACAACAAGCTCGTCTGGATCTCCGTCCGCATGCCGGACGGATCGCCGATGGCGATGGCGATCGGCAGCTCGACGTACGACACCATCGTCGACGAAGACTTGGTGTACGACCTCGGCTACCCCGCTGGCAATGTCGGCCCGGTCCACGCCGGGACGATCAACCTCTCCGAGATCGTCGCCTTCCGCCCGGAAGAGCTCATGCAAGTCCACGCGGACGGCGCGTTCGGGGTCACCGGTATCAACCTGCTACGAAACTTTCGAATCGGAGTCGACCTCGTCAACCGTCGCGTCGAGTTCGACCGGGTGCTGACACCGGAGTACCCGGAAGTTGACTTCCAATACTTCGACGCTCGTGCGCAAGAGGCGCCTGAGCCGATCGAAGCGTTCCTGACCGATCACGCCGACTCGAGGCTTGCGCGGGAAGCGGCGCGTGAGTTGGTCGATCTGCGACTGTCGTTCGACGACACCGGTGAGGGATTCAAGCGCGCGATCGAGTGGGTGACCAACACGGCGCTCGACGATCTCCGCAGCACGACCGCGCTCGACCTCATGGAGGACTTGCTCGAAAGTGGATACCCGGAGCAAGCGTTGCTGGCCGGCGAGAGCGGCGTCCCGTTCGGGCGCGACGATCGCTATCCGAACGCGGTCCACAGCATTCACGCGCGCCTCGGCGAGCAGTACCTCGAAAAGGACAGCCGTCGGAAGGCGTGGAAGCATCTGCTGTCCGCGGCGTTCGGGTTACCGGAAGACGGCCGGATCAATCTGAATCTCGCCCGGTTCTACGAACTCGAAGGCCGCTACAACCGAGCGTACTCGCGCTACGTACAAGCGGTGATCACGCCGGAAGCGGGACCGCAGGCGCTCGAAGGGCTCGAACGGGTGCACCCGCACTTGGGCGAGACCGAGTCCATGTCGGTCGACACCGTGGCAGAGTTGATCGCCGGTAAGACGCTGAACTTTGGTGCCGCCACGAAGTTCAAGGCGACGGAAGAGAACTCGTCGAACCGCGTCGTATTGTTGGAGTTCTTCACCAACGCGCATGGACGTGGCACGTTGGCCGGCGAGTTGGCGTGGGACGGACTGATCAGCCACTTCCCGTACGAGAACGTAGCGTTCGTCTCGTATCACTTGGGCCAGCCCGAACTCGAGCCGCTCGTCAATCCGATCGGCGATCACTACGGACCGATGTATTCGGTGACCCGCCCGACGTTGGTCGTCGACGGCAAAGCGAAGGGGCCGGGCGCCGCCCGAACGGAACAGCGCGAGGCACTGTACAACCATCTCAAGGATATGGTGCTTACCCGGTTGACCGAGCCGGCCATGTACGAAGTGAAGGCGACCGCAGAGTGGGCCGACGGCCGGGTCCAAGGGCGCGTCACCGTCAACGGTCCGGAGCTCGACGACCTCAGTGTGCAGATCCTCCTCGTCGAACGGGGAGTGCTGTTTCCCGGCAAGAACAAACACGTCGTGCACCGCATGGTCGCCCGTTCGGTGCTGACCGATTCGTTGCACGGAGTTTCGTTCGCTCCGATCGCCGACGAAATGATCGTGGAGTTCGACCGATCGTTGGCCACCATGACGGCGGCAAACATCGCCTACCTCGATACCATGCAAGCGCAAGGTGGTGGCATGGTGACGCGCTTTCCGGCGCGGATCGACCCTCGCCAGCTCAGCGTCGTCGCGTTCATTCGTTCTGATTCCGACGGCCAGGTCTTGCAGGCCGTTCAAGTAGACCTTCCCGACCCGGAAGAAGCCAAAGTCGTTGCACCTCCTCGATAAGCCAACTCAACGAAATGGGCAGTCATCATGACTCACCCTCCGTCAACCGACGAGGACCCTAAGGCCAAGGAACTGCAGGCCCTGCTCGGCGACGTGGCCGAGCGCGCCGAAGCGCCGTTGCGCCAAGTACGCGTGACCCGCGACGCGGCCGAGTTCATCGAGCACGGGCTGTTGATCTTGTTCGCGGTGCCAGCGCTCTTGGTGCTCGTCGCGGTGTCGCAGTGGCTCTTTGGTCTCGAAGCGGTGCGGTTCTCTCCGTGGGTCGTCGCCTTGGCCGCAATCATTCCTGCGGTCTGGTACGCGTTGATCCGTGGCGCGATCATCTACTTCAAGCCGGTCGACCGTCGCGTGGCATTGGCCTTGGCGGATCGACAGCTGCATCTTCAAGACCGGCTGACCACCGCCGATCAGTTCCTCGGGGCCGAGCAGCGGACGGGGTTCATGCAAGCGGCGATCGAAGACGCTCAGTCGGTGCTCGATCAAGCGTTGCACGCCGACCTCGAACGGCCTGAGACTTCTGCGCGTGGGCTGCGCGCGCGCGGTTGGATGTTCGCCATGCTCGCGATCGCCTGCTTCCTCGGTCTCGTCGCGCTAGATGTCGCGCCGGCCGCCGTCGACCCGTCGCGCGGGGTGACGAAGTCGGGTCGGGGCGCAGCGGCGGCGACGCACGAAGAACACGACGAACGGCGCGTTCCGCGCGACCCGGAGATCAGCCCCCCGCCGCAAGTGAAGGATCGCAAGCCGGGAGGTAACGCTGAGAAGCGGGACGCCGAGCGCTACACGTCGGACCGTTCGACAGAGACCAAGGACGTCAAAGGCAAGACCGGCACCGGCCAGTCGTCCGACGCAGCGCGTTCGACCGGCATGAGCGAGTCGCAGGGCGTGCCGAGTGATCAGGGCAAGGTTTCGAAGAGCGAGCCGAAGAAGGCGAAAGCGCCGAAGAAGAAAAAGAAGAAGAAGGCTCCCAAGGAAGCGAAGAAGCCACCCAAGAAGAAGAAGTCCGAAGACGCGTCCGGCCGCACCGCCGGCTTGGGGTCCGGGCGCGGTTCCAACCGCAACCCGACCGCCACGCCGTGGTCGAGCAAGGACCGCGTCGAAAACGTCGACGACGAATCGCTCGAAGATGAAGACGAAGTCGACGACGAGGACGAAGAGTCCGAATCGCGCGGCGGCATGCAACCGACGCTGCGAGATCGCAAGCCGCCGGTGAGTCGCGACCTCACGCCGAGTTTCGGCAACCGTCCCAACCCCAACGCCAAGGATCGTGGCGGGCCCTCCGCCAGCAAGAAATCGCGCGGCACCGCCTCGTTAGTGCTCGGCGTGCCGATTCCCGATCAGATCAAAGGGCAACCGAACCCCGGTCGCACGAAGATCACCCAAGAGCAGATCGAACCGCGCTCCGAAGAGAGCCACGGCATCAACGCTGAAGAACGCGCGGCGCGTGCCGACGCCATCGGACCGTGGAGTCGCATGTCGCTGTCCCCGTGGATGCGCGACCTCGTGAAGAGCTACTTCCTCAACCTCCGAAACGACAAAGAGACCAAGCAATGACCTCGGACGCCAATGACGCCCGCGAGGCGGCATCTCGATTCCAAGAGAACTACAAGAAGATCGAGAGCGAGATCGGCCGCGCCATGGTCGGCCAGCGCGATGTGATCGAGGGCGTCCTGACGGCGATGCTCGCCGGAGGGCACGTGCTGCTCGAGGGCGTACCGGGTTTGGGTAAGACCATGCTCGTGCGTTGTCTCGGGGAATCCGTCGACCTGCAGTTCTCGCGGATCCAGTTCACGCCCGACATGATGCCGGCAGATATTCAAGGGACGTCGGTCCTGGTCGAATCCGGTGGCGGTGGCCACGAGATGCGGTTTCAAGAGGGGCCGTTGATCGCCAACATGATTCTCGCGGATGAGATCAACCGCGCGACGCCGAAGACGCAGTCGGCGCTACTCGAAGCGATGCAAGAGAAGCAGATCACCATCGGGCGACGCACCATCAAGCTCGAAGAGCCGTACTGTGTCATGGCGACGCAGAACCCGGTTGAGCAAGAGGGAACCTATCCGCTTCCCGAGGCACAACTCGACCGCTTCCTGTTCAAGATCGTCGTCGGCTACCCGGAAGAGTCTGAGTACCACGAGATTCTCGACCGCACCACTGGGGCGAGCGAAGTGAAGCTGCAGCCGGTGTCGAGCGGTCCGGAGATCATGGCCATGCGTGAGACCGTTCGCGCAGTTCCGGTTCCGGATCACGTGCAGGCCTACGCGGTCCAACTCGTCATGGGAACGCAACCGGGCGGCAAGTACAGCCCGGCGCTCGTCAACGAGAACGTGCTGCTCGGTTCGAGTCCGCGTGGGGCGCAGGGGCTGTTGCTCGCCGGTAAGGTGAAGGCGCTGCTCGGTGGCCGTTTCGCGGTCTCCACCGATGACGTCCGCGACGTCGCGCTGCCGGTGTTGCGCCACCGCGTGATCGTCAACTTCCAAGGACAGTCGGAAGGGATCACCCCGGACGACGTCGTTCGTTCGGTTCTCGGCAACGTGAAGCCGGCTTCCGCATGAGTCCGAGTCCTATTCCCAAGGGTGAACTCTTCGACGACGCGTTCTTGAAGTCGATTCGGCATCTCAAGTTCGTCGCGCGTCGCGTGCCGCGCGGTGGACGGTGGGCCGAGCAGCGGTCCGTCGATCTCGGCAGCGGTATCGAGTTTCGCGACTTCCGACCGTACTCG
>JAJFFE010000322.1 GCA_021776775.1 Planctomycetota bacterium
GCCCGGCCGAAAAGTCAGAGGCACGGTGCGCGGCGGTCTTCGACGGAATCTCACCATTCGTAATCTTCAACGAATCAACCAATTCGCCTGCAAATTCCGAACGGCAATCTTCCGCCGAACTCCACCACTCACCGCACCTGCACTTTCCGGCCGCACCTCTAGCCCGGACTATTCATCATGCGAAGCCGCGCAGGCGGTGCTTCCCGCGAATCTCTGCGTTGCTCCTTCTTGAAGACCACTAGGTCGACTGCGGCGTCGTGCCTGGATCTTCACGGAAATCGCAGCCTGTGTTCCGTTGATCATCCCTCGATTGTCCTTCGCTGTCTGCGCTCGGTGCGATTCGCGCCCTTACGGGCGCGTAACGACTCCGCCTGATGAATAGTCCGGGCTAGAGGCCCGGCCGAAAAGTCATGTCGCGCGAGACGTCGAGCCTCCAGCGGCCAGCACACCCGGCGAAACTCGAAGTATGAGCAATACTACTGCGTTACGCCGGGCGCACTGACCTTGAAATCGCGACCTCTCGCATCAACAGCACTTTTCGGCCACACCTCTAGTACTTCAACAACGCAAGCCACGGCTCGAACGTGGCGAAGGAGTCGGGAATCAGGAGCAGCGCGGCAGCAGCAATCGCTGCGGCAACCCCCCCCATGACCCACGGTGTCCGCTCGTAGCGACGGCCGTGCTCGTGTCGAATGCGAGCGATCACGGCGGAGCGAACATCGATGACCGGTGGTACTTCTCGGCGCGCTCTCTCTCCGAGTCGCTGGAGTTCATTCTCGTTCATGGTCGGCTTCTGCTTTCTCGATGATCTTCTTCAGTCGCCTCCGCGCCCGGAACATCTGGACCTTCACCGAAGTCCGAGACCAACCGGTCAGATTCGCGATTTCGACAACCGAAAGATCGTCCCAGTAGACAAGGGTGAGCACGAGACGGTCTCGCGGCGAGAGCCGGTCGAGGTGACCATGCAGCCGATCCGCTGCCTCTTCGGCCCCGTCCGTCAATTCCGTTGCGGCCTCGTCCATCGGAGCTGACGTGCGAGCGATTCTGGCGCGTTCACGATCGCTGTGTTTCCAAAAGCGGTAGCCCACTCGTACCGCAATTCTCCGCAACCAGTGGAGTATCGGCGCCTCTCCCCGGTACGTTCGCAAGCTCGTGAACGCCTCAACAAAGACGTCTTGGACCAGACTCTCTACCACCAACCGGTCACGGGTGAAGCGGAGCATCTGCGTGGTGATGACCGACTGGTGCCGAGACACGATCCGTTCGAACGCTCCGTGGTCACCGTTGCGGGCTGCGACCACGTCGTTGGTATCGATGCGGTGCGTCTCGTCGTTCTTGAACTCCGACGCTCGGGCACACCATACCGAAGGAGCCGCGAAGGGTCCGGATGGACAAGCAGTGAAGTCGACGGAAAGTTGCAGCATCCTGCCCCTGATCGAACACGAGAAGAGTCGCCCGGAACCGTATCGAGTCTTGGCGTCGGCCAATCCTTGCCCAAAGGTCCGAGCGATCTTCCTGTTGAAGGATAGTCCGAACGTTAACCCACGGCGTCAGCGTACTCGGCCCGCGTGACCATTCCGTCGCCGTTGGCGTCGGCGTTCTGCAGTCGAGCCCACATGGGCGCGAACACTTCGTCCTCGGTCAAAGCGTCGTCGCCGTTGTCGTCGAAACGATCGAACAAGACGTCGGCATTGGGAGGTCCGCCGCCGATCGGGGGAAACGGCGCCGCGTCAACACTCGACGCCGCGACCGCAAGAACTGCGGCACCGGCCAGAACGCGAAACTTTATGGAAAGCATTACAAAGCCTTTCGTTAGGGATCAGTCACCGACGGCTGGCGAGCCGCGGCGGTTCGTGATGGGCCATCGATGGACTAGTGGTCGCAACCCGGCGTTCGGTTACACGCGACGAGAAAACTTCCCGTCCGCACGAAACGCCCGGAGAGACAGGGCCCGGTCGCGGCGATGCGGCGATCTCGACGGTTTCGACTGAAACTCTGAACCCTCCCCGCAACCCGCGGTGACAATCCGATGGCTTGTGCGATCGTCGCCCAGCGAAGCCATGAGAGAGATGGGTTTAGCAATCGACCTCGAGATCCTTCTACAGCACGGCGAGTTCTTGACTCATCTCGCTCGCGGTCTCGTCGACGACGAGTCGGCCGCGGATGATCTTGAACAGGACGTCTGGCTCGCGCTTCTCGCGCGCCGAACGGACTCTGCGCCCGGGGAACGGGTTCGCAGTTGGCGGGCGTGGATGACGCGGGTCGCGCAGAACCTCGCGAGTAATCGCCGACGATCCGAGAGTCGACGCTCGAAGCGTGAAGCCGACGCCAACCCCCCCGCGCCGCTGTTGACGCCCGACGAGATCTCGAAAAGAGAAGAACTCCGTCGACGAGTCGTCACCGCGTTGTTCACCCTCGAAGAGCCGTACCTGAGCACGGTGCTGTATCGATACTACGAAGAGTTGCCCCCATCCGAGATCGCGCGACAGCTCGACGTCTCGGTGGAAACGGTGAAGACCCGCCTCCGACGCGGGATCGCGACGCTTCGCGCGGAACTCGATCGCGAGTTCGGCGGCCGCTCCCCATGGCTGCACGCGTTCGTTCCACTGCTCGGCGGCGTACCCGCCACCTCCTCGACCACCGGATCCGCAATCCTCTCTTGGCTGGGAGTGTTCATGTCTTTCAAGAAGGTCGCGATCCTATTGATCGCAGCGCTCGGTCTGTTTTGGTACGCGACGCGTCCATCGACGGAGTCACCGTTGGCGCAAGGCTCAGACACGCGTGGTGTTCCGGCTGCGATCGTCGAAACACCACCCGGTGAGGGCGTGGAGACGACATCCAACAGCGATGCCGGTTCATCCGATGCGGGGTCTCCGAATGGATCACCGGCGCTCGACCGCACTGTCGATGCGATTGATCGTGTCGGGAGCCGGGTGCACGCCACCGGGACGGTGACCTATCCCGATGGCGATCCGGTCGAAGAGATCCAGATCGCTGTTTACCAAGTCACTCGCCACGCAACAGGCGTATCCGCTCAAGAGATGGCGTCGGCCGAAACCGACGTCGACGGCGCGTTCACCCTCACCAACGTTCCCGAAGGTCCCATCGAACTGCAACTCGAGTTCGCGGACAGCGCGTATCAGCAGCGGATCGAACTGGAGTCGATCGCCGAACTCCCGAACCCTATTGTGATCGATCGCCACGCCAGCGTGTTTCTGGACGGCCGAATCGTCGGTGGCGGCGCTCCACCCACGACGCTGAAGTACTGGCTACTGCGACCGAACGGCGAGCGGTCTGGCGGCAACGTTCCTTGGCAATAGTCCGTCCTCCGAAACGTTCCACCGGGCAGGTACGACATCTACTTCCGAATCGAAGGTTTTCCGGCGTACCGAACGCAGTTCACCGTCGATCGTGACGACGTACGGATCCCCGTTAGTCTCGACCCAACTGTCGTTCACGAGATCCACGTCGTCAGCGCCGCGGGCCGGAGCGTTGCCAATGCCTCGGTTCGAATCTCGGTTCAGTTCGGCCGATCGTTCCTGGGCACTCCGCTGCTCGTTACCGACGCGAGCGGAACGGTCGAGGCGTACCTCCAACCGGGCCAATCGCTCGAGGTCTCGGCCGAAGGGCACGCATCGCGATTCGTCGACGTCACCGCCGATAAGATCGAAGGCCGTCGACTGACCGTGACGTTACCGAGTACCGGGTCGCTCACCGTCGATGTAGTCGACCCTCGTGGACAGGCCGTCGATGGCATTCGCGTCGACTATCGATCGACGACTCGCGGAGCCCCCATGGATCTGGTCATGGGGACGCTCACGAACAAAATCGTCGCGCCGATCACGCAAGACGGAAAAGCGGAGATATCCGGTCTTCCGGCCGGCGTGTATCAGCTCATGTTCAAGCGTGACAAGCAAACACTGGGCGTAGTAGACGTGCCGCTCAAGGCCGGCGAAGCAGGTCATGTGAAGTTCACGGTTCCGGATGAGCGAACCGTCCGTGGAACAGTCACCCTCGACGGAAAACCGGTCACAGGGGGCGTGGTTCGCTGCGGTCCGGTTCGCTCTGAAGTCAACGCCGATGGATCCTTCGCTCTGACGCTGTCGCGTTTGGGGCGGCGAGCCATCGCGTACCACCCCTCCGCGTCCGACGACAAGGAATCCTGGGGTGGCACCTACAATGTGACCGAAGACGACGCGCTCTCCCTCGACTTCTGGATGGCTAGTTTGCGCGCCACGATCCTCGCTCCCGATGGTCAACCTCAGAGCAACGTTTCCGGCCTCCTCTCCGGCCCTTCCCGCCGAGAGTTCGTCTCCGATGCAGACGGTCGCATCGCCATCGACTCGATGATCGCCCGCGAGTACCGGTGGCGGATCCGGTCGACCGACGTCGGGTACGGTCCCGCGACCACCCTTCGTGTGGAAGGTGACACGGTTGCAGACTATCGACTGCTCGCATCGCGCGAGGTCCACATCGTCGTGCGCCAGCCGGAAGCGCAACGAGGTTGGACCATTCAACTCCAAGGGCTCGGCGCCGACGGAGAGCGGTGGTCGATTCCTCAACTCGGCCCCGATCGGTACAACGTTCCGTTGGTGGTGCGGCACCTCTACGCCAGCACGTCGTCGAGCGCGCCGGTCATGCTAGAACTCTCCCCGGATCGCAGCGACGGTTACGAGATCCAACTCCTCGAACCGGGGGGCAAACTGGCCATCCTCGCTGGCGACGTCCAACGAGTGCGCATCGAGCCGCTCGGCAACGTCGCTCTCCACCCACGACAACAGTGGGTCCGTCTCAACGGGGCGACCGCCCGCGAACGGTTGCCGGTCGGACGGTACCGACTCACCCCCGACGACAACGCGCAGCGTGCCGTCGAGATCGAGGTCGCTGAAGGTAGCCAGGCTGTGGCTCAGTTTCCGTGAGGCAAATCTCCGCCGGTTCCGCCTTCACGGACACGGGCAGAAGCACCGTTGGCTGACGAGCGGCTCAGGAAAGCCGGACGACGCGAAGCTCCTGAGGTCCCGCCAGTCCTGTGCGTCGACGATGTCGTCGTAGTTGACGTCCATGAGGCACGGTGGCGTGGAGGCCGGACCAACTCCGTTCAAAAAGTTCCGTATCATCGACGCATCAAAACCGTCGACGATTCCGTCTGCGTTCACATCGCCGGGCAGCGACGGCTGTCGGTTGACGCGAAGCAAGGCTCGGTACGCGTTGAGGCGTCCGGCACCGTACAGCATTGGATCGGCCACCACGTCCGTCGTCTCCCGGAGAATGTCACGGGCGTCGGCAGCCGTGAGGGATGGATCGAGTGAGAACATCAACGCGGCCACGCCGGCCACGTGCGGTGCCGCGTAAGACGTCCCGTCGATATGTGTCAGGATGTCACTCGTCAGCTCGTCGTCAGCTCGAGACTCGAACGCTGGATCCCCCTCCATTTCGATGGTCGCCGCGACGATCTGTGATCCCGGTGCAGCCAAGTCGATCTGAGGTTCCGTTAAGTCCGTACTTCCGCACGAAGAACTCGGAGATAGCGCAGCGACGCGCGTGAGGTTGCCGACAACAAGAATCTCCGGTTCGATCAGGGGGGCGAGCACCGAGCTCGACGTGTCGCAACCGTCGTTGTTGCCGGCCGCCCAGACGATGAGCATGTCTTCGTCGTCGCACGCTTGCACTGCGTTCTGGAACCGGGTCACCAGGTACGCGTACAGATCCCCGAGTGTAAACGGCGGTTCGCCGACCGGCGGCGCCAGTGGACCACCCTCGACCCAGGGACCATTTCCCAACACGGTCGGGTCGTCAAGTTGAGCTTGGGTCGGATAGGTGACGTCCAGTTGCACGGTGACCACGCGGATGTTTGCGCCGAGGTGCCTCCGCATGTAGGCAACGTATTCCAGTCCCGAGGTCAAATGATCGAGCGCGCGAAGGTGCGCGGCAGCCCCCGAAGTGACGAACGCCGGCTGCGTCAAAATCACATTTCCATCAGGATCGTTGATCGCGGGATGCTGGTTGCCCTCCATCGACCGGATGACGATGGGCATGATCCGAACGCCATCGGAGTCGTTGGTTCCCCCCGCCACACCGGCCAGGCCGTACTCGTTGTTGCGTTGTCCAGCCACGATCGACGCGACTTGCGTCGTGTGATAATGAGGCTCGTTCGCGGTTATCGGAAAGTACGTTTGCGGGACGGGAGGCGACGCACTCGGGTCGCCCAGTTCGGCGGGATCATATGCGCTGGGATTCCAACTCGCAGCCGGGTCCGGCATGAACGGATTGAACCCCCCGACGTCGACGATGTCGGGAATGGTGGTCGACATCAGGAACATGGATGTCTGGACCGCGGAATTCCAACTTGCCGGATTAGTGGAATCGTAGAACGTATCGAAGAACGTGTTGTAGCCGCTCGCGAACTCCGTCAGATTGATTCCTGGTGTCATACGGTTGCGAAGCTCGATGTGCTTCCATTCGATCGGAGCCTCGATCGTCGCCACGATCACGTCGGGGCTCCCGGTTTCGATCGTCCACGCTTGCGCTAGATCGATGTCCACGTCGGCCGGAGAACCGGATTGCCCCACGTTGTGCAGATTCCACTGAGTGGGAAAGAACTCATCGTTCGGGAAGTCGTGGCCCAATATCGGCGCGTGCGGCACGGTCACGGCGAAGAGCGGTGGCGTTGAGTCCGTGTCATAGGGGAATTCGAAGATCAAAGACGGCGCGCCGCCCGCTCGATCATCGTAATAGACCGAGAAGTCGTAGAGATCGAACACCCAACCGCGGACGTCGATGACGGCGGCCAGATCCACCGCGGGAAACTGACCCACGATGGTTCCATTGGCGTAAACGATAAGCTCAGGTCCGGGACCACCGGAATACGACCACGTGATCATCTGTAGCGCGTACGGTGGATCGAGGCTCTCCTCGAAGTCTGTCGGTTCTTGAGCTTCTACCGAGTGGCAAAACAGCCCGGCAATCATCACGAACAACAGCGACCGACCGACGCAGCAGGACCAGCGGATACCCATGTCTTCGCCCCTCGTTTGAGTTGACGTCGACGCCGACGGATCGTGGTCATCCACGCTTTGTCCGCTCGACGTCTCTTGCTGCAAAGCGTAGCCAGCGACTCCAAAAGAACTCCAAAATCGAAGACGCATCGGGCCCTCCGTCGTGACCGGATGTCTCTCCTTGGTTGCGGCTTACGACGATCCATGTGTAAGCCGGCGATGACGGGGAAGGTGGAAACGATCCTACGCCGCAACCTCGCGCTTATAGCTGTGTTCGTGATTGGAACGCTACTCTTCTTCCTGTGGGAACCCCGTGGCGAAGAGCCACCTGCACTTTCCGAGAAGAAGAGTTGGAGTCTGGTGACATCTTCGGGCAGCAACACCGGACGCTCCGTGAAGAAACGCTTCTCGCGCAGTACCGCAGGCAAGACTCGGTCGAACGTCACTTGACGTCACCCCACCGACGCGATCGATTTACCGGACCGGTCTACGCCACCCAGATCGCAGGCGCGACTCACCATCGCTCCACGACCAAGCAGCACGAAGCAGCACGAGCGGAACTGGCGAGCTTCGGGGCGGACGAAGACCCGCCCGTCTTGCTGCGGTTTCTTCATACGAGAAACGGTGTTGTGATCCCCCGACCGGTCGCCCCCCACG
Source organism: Planctomycetota bacterium (assembly GCA_021776775.1). Classification (GTDB taxonomy): domain Bacteria; phylum Planctomycetota; class UBA8108; order UBA1146; family JAJFFE01; genus JAJFFE01. The sequence goes on from JAJFFE010000322.1 coordinate 7,653, forward strand.
ACGAAGGCCGCTCCGTCCTCGAGCATCACTACGACCGAGGCTACCGTTTCCCTCTGGAACCGTACCGGAGACACCGAGAGCGGAGATCCCGAAGCAACCGACCCATCGTGAACCGTCGCGCCCCGCACAGTACAGCGCCCAAGCCGGTCGACGACTGACCTCGTTACGGACAACTGTCGAACGCGGAACAGTCGGGTAGCGCGTCGGCGGTGTCGTCGTCACCACAGTCTGGATACGGACTTGGAAGCGGATCGCCTGACGCGAACAGCAGGTCGAGGATCGTGACCGCGTCCGCGATGTCGACAGAACCGTCGTCATTTGCATCGGCGGAGACGAGGCATTGCGATAGATCGGTGGGGCCGAACAAGTAGTCGAGAACCGTGACGCCGTCTCCGATATCCACGGTACCGTCACGATTGGCGTCGCCGCGCAAGAACGGTACGAAGTCGGGAAGGAGAACGAGTTGAATCCCGTTCATGGCGGCGACGAACGGCGACGACCCACTCGGTATTCCGGAGTGGAGCGCTAGAGCTCCAGTGGTGATCTCGGCGACGTGCTCGGCGTGCGTCACGCTCTCGACAAAGGCGCCGGTCCACGCACCACTCACGATCGCACCGGGTTCGCTCGATTGATCGACGGTGACAAAGTTCGGAATGCTCGGGGAGCTCGCTACATGGGCGTACGTGATCACGCGATACGTCCCATTCTCGAGACCGTTCATGAAAATGCACGTCTCGAGGGTCGGCGTGAACGTGAGCAGGTAGTCTCCGAGAAGCGGAGCCGCGCTCGGATCGAAACCGCTCGTGCTGTCGAGCGTGCTTCCGCCGACGTTGTAGAGCGAAGCGGTGGTCGCCGATCCGTCGAGGGCGACAAGCGAGGTGTAGGTAGTCCCTTGCGTGCCGGCGATGCTGTTCCATTCGCCCGCCTCGCCGGCGCCGGCGAACGAAGACGCGGGCTGACCCGTCAGGGATCCAAAGTCGATATTCATCGATTGCGCAACCGCGCTCGACGAGATCAGCACGACAAGACTGGTAACGACGCCAATGAGCAGTTTGACGCCAAGAGCTTGGTGGGACACGGGTTGGGCCTTTCAGGCAGAGTGCGCGGCTCCGGAGCTCGAGTCCACGGACCGCGGCTCCCCTCCCGTTACTGCGCGACTGCATTTCGAATCAACCGTGGTTCTGACAAGTTTCTCGGGCGGCGGACTCGTGGCTGCAGGATCGTCAAAAGGCACTATCATGAACATCGAGCCCCTTCCGAAACGATCGGCCCTTCGATGTCTTTGAACTCCGAATCGATCGAGGACGACGAGTCTGTTCTCGTCGAGGAACTCGGCAATTTGATCGAGCTGTATCGCCCCCGGCTGAGACGTTTGGTCGATGGTCGACTCGATCGCCGCGTTCGACGTCGGGTCGATCCGTCGGACGTTCTCCAAGAAACTTTCCTCGAAGCGACCATCCGGCTTCCTCGGTTCGAGGAAAACCCCGAGGTGTCGGTTTACACATGGCTCCGCTTTCTTACGGCGCAGAAGGTCGCCGAGTTTCACCGTCGACACCTCGGTCGGCAAAACCGCGACGCCCGGCGTGAAGTTCAACTCTCGGCCGGCTCCGCGGGCTCGGAGCAACGCCTGCTGGACAACGGTCCCTCTCCGTCCGCGATCGCGATGACCGGCGAAAAACGAGAGCGCCTTCTGCACGCACTACGAGCGCTCCGCGCCGCCGACCGAGAAGTCCTCATGCTTCGCCACTTCGAAGGCCTTTCGAACCTGAAGGTGGCAGAACTGCTCGGACTCTCGCCGCCGGCCGCCAGCTTGCGCTTCGTGCGCGCCCTGCGTCGTCTCGGTCAGAGCGTGCGCGATCGGTCCGACCCGGAGTCGGTGACGCGGGAAGGGTAGCGATGCACAACGATGGCGAACGACGGATTGAGCCCGACGGGTCAAGCGCCCTCGGCTCTTCCGACGACACAGAAGCGAACGACGGCCGGGACCTTCTCGACTGCATCGCCCAAGAGTATCTCGAACGTCGTCGCCGCGGCGAGCACGTCGACAAACTCGACTACCGCGTACGTTACCCAGAGCTCGGGCCCGAGCTCGATGAGCTGTTGACGGCGATCGATCACCTCGAAGAGCTGACGCCGGTCACCACCCCGCGTTCGTCGGATCGTTCGACCCCAGGCTCACGCGCCGGCTCACGATTGGGACCGTATCAAGTGGTACGCGAAGTCGGCCGAGGCGGCATGGCCATCGTCTACGAAGCGACCGACACCCAGCTCGGACGCAATGTTGCGCTAAAGGTACTGCCGGAATACACGACGACAGACCCACGCTTCCGCGAGCGATTTCGACGAGAAGTGCAAGCCGCCGCGAGCCTTGACCACTCGAACATCGTCCCCGTCTACGGCGCAGGCGAAGAGGACGGCGTTCACTTTTACGCCATGCAACTCATCGACGGTGTCGGCGTGGATGAAATCATCGACTCCGTTCGTCGGCGACGATCGACGAACCCTTCGCAGCCGTCGTCGGAGTCGAAACTCGGCGCGGACGTCCACAAGCTCTTAGGCGTCGATACAAGGAACCCCGAGACCTACTACGAGTCGGTCGCCGGGTTGGGGGCGGAGATCGCGAGCGCGTTGGAGCACGCGCACGGGCGCGGGATTCTCCACCGCGATCTGAAGCCGTCGAACGTACTCGTCGACGCCGACGGGCACGCGTGGGTCACAGACTT
>JAJFFE010000323.1 GCA_021776775.1 Planctomycetota bacterium
TCTCGACTGACCGACGAGAATTCGCACTGCCATTACGACTGGCCCTCCACTCCGGCCGGGCGCCAACAATACTGGCCTTTCCAGCAATCAGGGGCTTCCAACAGACTTGCGGTGGCTATACTGCCGGCCGGCCATACTCATCCGATGATCAACCGAACGGAGCCACCATGACTCGGGGACCCCGACTCACTGCAAACCCCCTCGTCTCTCTGGCAACGCTGCTTCTCGTATTCGCCACGTCGACTGTTGCCTCGGCGCAAGAAAACCGAAACCGCGTGACGCCACCGCGGAGCGAACGCTCGGCTCCGCCGGTCGACAAGTTCCGTCAGCTAGAGGAAGCGTTGCCGACACCGAACGACTACCGCGCTGCGTCCGGCGCCCCGGGCCATCGGTACTGGCAGCAGCAGGCCGACTACAAAATCGCGGTGACGATCGATGACGAACGTCAGCGACTCATCGCGTCCGAGACCATCACCTATCACAACAACTCACCCGACACGCTTCGCTACCTCTGGGTACAACTCGAAGCCAACATCTTCGCCCCGAAGTCCGATAGCAATCTCACGCGAACCGCGCCGAACTTCGAAGAGTTCTCGTACCGTGAACTCCGCCGACTGCTAACCGCCGAAACGTTCGACGGCAGCATGTCCATCACGAAGGTAGCCGCGAGCGACGGGACCGCGTTACCGCATACGATCAACAAGACTATGATGCGCATCGACTTGCCCAAGCCTCTCTCCTCCGGGCAGTCCACGGAATTCTCGATCGACTGGAACTACACCATCAACGACGCGAAGGTGATCCGGGCGAGAACCGGCTACGAGTACTTCAAGGAAGACGACAACTACCTGTACGAAATGGCCCACTGGTTCCCGCGCATGGCCGCGTACACCGACGTCAATGGTTGGCAACACAAGCAGTTCATCGGGTCTGGCGAGTTCACACTCGAGTTCGGTGACTACGAAGTCCAGATCACCGTTCCCAATGACCACATCGTCGCGTCTACCGGAGTCCTTCAGAACCCGAATGAGGTCCTCACGGCTCAACAGCGCGAACGTCTCGTGCAAGCCCGCACCGCGGCCAAGCCGATGTTCATCGTGACTCCGGAAGAAGCGAAAGCCGCCGAAAAAGGAGAGCCGTCCGGAACCAAGACGTGGACGTATCACGCCGAGAACGTACGCGACTTCGCGTTCGCCACGTCGCGGAAGTTCATCTGGGATGCCAAGCTCGAGCAAGTGGGTGGCTCCCCGGTATGGGCCATGTCTTACTTCCCCAACGAGGGTGAACCGCTGTGGAGCCGATACTCTACTCACGCAATCATCCACACCCTTCACACGTACTCCGAGTTCACCTTCAAATATCCATACCCCGTCGCTATCTCCGTCAACGGACCGATCGGAGGCATGGAGTACCCCATGATCTGCTTCAACGGTCCGCGGCCCGAAGAGGACGGCACCTACTCGAAGCGAACGAAGTACGGGCTCATCGGGGTCATCATCCATGAAGTCGGCCACAACTGGTTCCCAATGATCGTCAACTCCGACGAACGGCAGTGGACCTGGATGGACGAAGGATTGAATACCTTCGTGCAGTACATCAGCCAGTGCCAGTGGGAAGACGAGTACCCCAACCGTCGCGGCGAACCTCGCGACATGGTCGACTACATGGTCAGTGAAAACCAAGTACCGATCATGACCAACTCAGAGTCGATCCTGCAGTTCGGTCCCAACGCCTACGGCAAACCGGCCACCGCGCTCAACGTACTGCGCGAGACCATCCTCGGTCGGGAGCTGTTCGACTTCGCCTTCAAAGAGTACAGCCGCCGCTGGATGTTCAAGCGCCCTCAGCCGGCAGATCTCTTCCGCACGCTCGAAGATGCATCGGCTGTCGATCTCGACTGGTTCTGGCGCGGTTGGTTCTACTCGACCGACCACGTCGATCTCTCCATCGAAGACGTTCGCTACTACACCCTGGAAACTGGTGATCCTGCCATCGACTTGGCTAGCCAGAAGGAGGAACGCGACGGACGGCCCACTACCGTTGCGGCCAAGCTCAACAAGGCGCTGCCGAAGCGGCTCGACGCGTTCCCTGAACTCGCCGACTTCTACAATCACTACGACAAACTGGACGTGACGCCAAAAAGTCGCGAGGAGTACGAAGAGCTTCTCGAGAAATTGGAAGATCACGAGAAGGCGCTGCTCAAGACTCACCGACACTTCTACGCGGTCAACTTCGAGAACCTGGGCGGCCTAGTCATGCCGGTATTGCTCGAGATCGAGTACGAAGGCGGAACGGTCGAGGAGATGCGCATTCCAGCCGAAGTGTGGCGACGAAATCCCGAGCAATTGACCAAACTCTTCATGACCCACGAGAAGATCGTTCGCATCTCGTTGGATCCACACGAAGAGACCGCTGACGCCAACCTTCACAACAACAACTTCCCTCGCAAACCGATCCCATCACGGTTCGAGCTCTTCAAGCGCAAGAAGGACAAGAACCCGATGCAGCAAGCACAAGAAGCGGAGGAAAAGACTTCGAGCACCAACGGCGACCGGCGGGAGAAGTTCTAATGCGGACCGCGCTCCTTCTAGCGCTGAACGTGCTCGCGACAACGAGTTCGTTTGCAGCGTCATCGGCGCCCCACCCGTTCAACGAAACGCACGCGGAGGTCGAGTACAACCCGGAGAGCGGCTGTCTTGAAGTCGCCCTTCGGCTCGACCTACTCGCACTCGAGGAAGCGCTCCGCCTGTTCACTGGGCACTCTGTCGATGTCGACAAGGCCGACAACGTCGGTGCGATCATCCAGAGGTATGTGAAAGAGTCGTTTCGCGTCTCGGAGCGTGGTCGCGTTGCTCCACTGCACTGGATCGGGCACGAGACGGAAGCCAACGAAGGTTGGCTCTACTTCGAGATCGAACTTGCGCGCGGTCCGTCCGGAACCGTGTGGGAAAACCACGTGCTCTTCGAACTCGACGAAGAACAGCGCAACACGATTAGCTACCTCGAGACACTCCCGAAACGACGCGCGCGGACGCTTATCTTCGATCTCGATCATCCCCAGGTCGTCTTGGACGACGCTCCATGGTACGCGCGACTTCGAACGGCAGCGTCGCTTGGTAGTCGTGAGGTGCTAGCCAATAGCCTCGAGCGCGCCGCGCGCCGCGCGCTCGACCGGGGTCACCGGCCGACCGTGGTAGCCGTCGGCCTCTGGGCGGAACACGCGGCGCGGTGGTTCGGTGACGGCATCGCGTACCGCGAAACCGTCACCCCTCACCTCGATGGCGATACCGGCGCCGCAGCTCGCGCCCTCATCGGCTACGCCCGGCGACTGCGCAGCAGTGCTACGCTAATCACAGCCAAGCCCAGCAAGGGCAACCCTCTCATGGGCACGGCGAGACTCGGCAATCCAGAACGTCCCCAGTAGTATCTGCCCCACATCCTGGATACGGCGCAGCGGGGAACGGTCCGCCGAGGAAGTAGTGCATCGCCATGCCGAAAGCGTCGACGTCGTCGAAGTCGCCGTCGTCGTCGAAATCGAACGCATCGGCGCACAACATGGGAAGACCTCGCGCAGCGACGTACGTGTACGCGACCACCACGTCGGCGATGTCTTGACGACCGTCACCGTTGAGGTCTCCGCGTCGGAAGTTGCCGCCGCACGCTGCTGACAGCTCAACATTGGCCGGCAGTGTCTCGACCACCGAGCAACCATTGCTGATTTGCACCGAGTACGCTCCGAGATCCTCGGGACCGCCGATCACAATACCTAGGGCAGAAAGGGTTTCGCCGGCGATCAACGCTCCTTCATGAAACCATTGGTACTGCAAGTCGTCGCCGCTAGCGTCGACGACGAGCTCGACCGAATCCCCTTCGCATACCATGACGGACTCCGGAGCGACGAGAATCATCGGCGTCGCAATCACGCTCACGGACAGGTCGTCCGTCGCCGAACCACAATCGTTGGTGACGAGAACCGAGTACGATCCGGCGTCGTCATCTCTGGTATCGATCGTCAACACCGGGCCAGACGCCTCGGGAATCGGTACCCCGTTTCTGGACCACTCGAACGCAAGCGGAGTCGTCCCCAGAGCCTCGACAAGCAGCGTTACGGTATCGCCCTCACACGCAACAACCGGTGGACTCACGATGGCCACCAGCGGGCAGACCGGGTCGCAAAGCCTCTGTCCGTCGAGTCCACGGACGAAGTGTTCCTCGATCTCTTCCGGCGTCAGTGCGCGATCGTACGCAGCCAACTCGTCGGCATCCCCGCGGTACGAGAACCCCGACCCGCTCGCCAGCCAACCAACTGTCAGCGGAGCCTCGGTCGATACGAAGTCGGCTGAAAACGACGACGGCAGATCCGTTTCCAAGCCGCCGTCTACATACACGCGAAGCGAGTTTGTCGCGGCATCTTGGACACCGACCGCGTGGTGCCAGTTTCCGTCGTTGTAGGTGTTGGCGGAAGTGGCGAACACGCCTGGAGACCCACTGGTGTCTTTCGCCAAGAACGCCACCTTGCCTTGGAACTGGCCGATCCAAAGTTCGAGGCCGTTGTCGAGATCGATCCGACCGAACATGATCTCCGTCCCCGGATCGTTCATGCGGAACCAACACTCCAACGAGAAGCTCTGCCCCGCGCCAAAGTCCAGGGTGTCATCCGGATCTCCACTCAGACCAACTTCAACGCCGGCGAACGACTGCGCGCCCGACACTACCCCTGTCGTCGGCAACGGGTGCGTCCCCACGCTCGAAACGTCGACGTCCCCCACCCGGTCTCGAAAGAACCCACCTTGTGTCTCGTCAAGAGGTAGGTACATCACCATTCCCGGTGGACACACGAATACGTCCTGCTCGACCGTCAAGACAAACGACTGCGTGCCAGCACCCTCGCTGTTCGTCGCTGCGACAGTAACCTCACGAGGTCCGGTATCGAGCAGCGTCGGCACCCAACTGATCATTCCGGTCGTAGCGTCGATCCCCATGGTCGATGGGGCATCGAGCAACGAATACGTCGGCGCCGGGTTGCCGCTCGCCGCGACCTGATACGGATAGGCCGAACCGACGGCGGTGGTGAGAGGCGGAATGCTGGTGACCGCCGGAGGAAACACATCACAGACACCGAGTCCCAACAGTCCCAATTGGTAATGTTCGGAGATGTCCTCAGGAGTCAGGGCGCTGCTGTAGATGGCCACTTCGTCGAGGTCGCCGACGAACCGAGACTCATCGCTTGCGCCAGGCGTAAAGCCGAGTCCGACACTCGCCGTTGCCGAGTCGAACCCTGTGGTATAGGTCACCACGGCGCTGTCCACCAGAAGGCCATCGACGTAGAGCAAGTTCAGGGACTCGGCGTCGTCACGTACCGCGACGAAGTGATGCCACTCGCCATCGGCCATCGTTGCCGGGCTCGAAATGAATCCAGAGATGCCTTCACCGGCAGTCGAAACTAGACTGAAGCCGATGTTCCCGTCGCCGAACAGCCCGAGAAAGATTCCCAAGCTCGACCCGTCGGGATCCACGCGCCCCACCAAAGTGGCCGCGGCCCCCGTCGCGGTGGTTCTTGCCCACGCTTCGATGGTGAAGCTGCTACCGACGGCAAAGTCGTAGGCCCGATTGGCAGGTACGACGATCGCTCCGACGCCGTCAAACGACTGGGCGCCCGCGACCTGCCCGGAAACCGGCGTCGGACAGAGACCGTCGCACGTCCCCGCGCTCACACCTAGGCTGTCGGAGTAGGTACCAGAAACCGCCTCGTCGAGCCTCCATACAGAAACTGCCGTTGGCGGACATTGTCCCATAACCGGGACCGAAGTCGTGACCAGCACGACCATCAGAGCCTGTGCGTAATAGCGCATCTGGCTCCCCCTCTTCGATAGTTCACACGTTCGACACTCGGATCAGCCCGGTGTCAGTTCAATAATCAAACTCTACTCTCATCGTAGAGTGGTCGAGGAATGGCCGACAACCGGGAACCGTCGACGGAAGCCGAACCCCCCGGGGACACCCACGCTTAGGAGATATTCGGGAATCCCAACGAGCGGCAAATCACGGACAGACGGAGAAGCTTCCGCAATCGAGAAAATCCGCGCTCGAGTCAACGCCACACATAGGGAAAGGCGCAGCTGGAGCGGGGCCACCGCCGAACAACGCCGAGAGCGAATAGAGCGCATCGGCGATGTCGAGCGCTCCGTCATCGTTCACGTCACACGCGTCATCACAATCCAGCGCGAACACTTGGAACAGGTACGACAATAGCGCGATCGGATCGGTGATGGTCCACGTGCCGCTCGCGTCACAATCACCGCGCACGAAGTTCGGCAAACAAACGCCGGGCGGCGAGAGATCCAGTGCAGCCCCGACGCTGAGCAGGCTGCCGCACGAGCCGAGCACCTCCACCGTGTACTCCCCGACGTCAGCCGGAGAGACCGCGGCGATCGTGTACGTCTCACTCACGGCTCCTGGGATCGGCACGCCACCGAGTCGCCACTGATAGCCGGAGATCGTGCCCGTCGCTGCCACCGAGAACGAAACGGGTTCAGTCTCGCACACGGTTTGCGCGATCGGCGGCGCCGTGATGGTCGCCGCCGATTCGACGGAAACGAATGCTGGGGGACTGATCACACTGCCTACCAAGTTCGAAACCACGACGTCGTACGACGCTTGATCGAAGGTCGCCACGCCGAAAATCTCGAGACTCGCGCTGATCTCTCCGGGCAGTTCCACACCGTCGCGACGCCACTGGTACATCACCAGTCCCGCGCCCGACGCTACGACTTCGAGCAGCACGTCGCCGCCCTCGCACACCGTGATCGGTGACGGAGGAGAATCGATAGTGGGCGGGCCGACCAAAAGACCATTCGGTCCTGCGGCGAAGTTCTGCTCGACCTCGGTGAGCGACAAGCCGCGATCAAAAATCGCCACGAGGTGCAGTTCGCCGAGCCATGGACGGTCTGCGGTCGGCTCATTGGCCAATGCGAGAATCGCTCCGTCTTCCCAACCGGCCAGATCACCCTCGGCGACGTCTTCGAGAATCAGAACACCGTCTTGGTAGTATCGCATTCCCGAACAGACGGACCGAGTGATGACGACATGGGTCAAATCAGTCGTCGCGGTTCCCGAAGGAATCGACAACCCCGGCAGACCGAAATCGTTGGTTTCCGTCGTGCGCAGTCGCAGGTCGTAACTCGTCGTCGATTGACCGAAGACGAAATTCCCTCCCACCGGGAAACCGTCGACGGACAACGCGACGATGCGAGCGGGCCCGAATTGACTCGTGTTGGCCGGACGAATCCACGCTTCGATCGTCATCTCTTGCGTCATCTGCAAACGGTCGGTTAGCACCGTCGCCGGCGACGGGCTCGCGATGACCGTCGATGAATCGACCGACACTCCACCCCCCGACAACCACGTCACCGCCCCCACGTCGGCGATTTGCAGATCGAGCGCAGGGATTTGGCCGGACACGTCAGCGACCGTGGTCCCGGCGCCTTCGTCGAACGTGTACACCGCCAACTGTCCGTCGGTCACCCGCGCGTTCGCCGGCACGACGGTGATCTGACCGGTGTGCGTCTCGGCGATCGAACCGCTGGCAGACATCGCCGTGGCGGTCACGATCTGAGTGAAGCTCGCGGCAACGCTATCGATAGTGCAGACGTAAGTCCACTCCTCGGTCGTCTCCATGATTCCATTGGCATTGACGTCACCGCCGGCAAAGGCCAACACGTCGCACGTGGCCGTCACGTCGATGTCGGTCAAGTCGACCGCGCCGCCGTTACCGACCACCACCGTGAAGTCCAGGCTCTCGCCGACTGCGACCGTTGCGTCGTGCGGATCGACTTCGACGTGCAGTACTCCTAACGGGCTCCCCGAACAATCCGGTAGCAGCGTCACCGTCTCCGTCGTGGAGAGCCCCGCCGCGTCGGTTACTGTCAGATGCACTCGGAAGAAGTAAACCTCGTCGCCGCATCCCACGGGCGACGTCACCGTCGTCGTCGAGCAGTTCCCATCGACAAGATCCGGGTGCGAGTGTGTTTCGTGGTGCAGCACCGTCTGCCACCCGCAGACCAATTCGCTGGCGTCGTGTTCGGCGTCGACAACGTCCGCCTCACACGGAAACACTGCGTCGCCGGTCACCGGATAGAGCGTTCCGTCGACCGGGCTCAGGATGGTGATTACCGGAGGGGTGTTGTTCACCGAGACGATTTGCGTCGTCGTCGCTGCGGAGCCGAACGCGTCGACTACGGTCAGCGTCACATCGAACCGGGTCGGCACCCCGGTCGGCGCAGTGAAAACGTGCGTCGGGTCCATGGCGGTCGACGTGGCACCGTCGCCGAAGTTCCACTCGTATGACAACGCGTCACCTTCGGGATCACTCGACTGCGCGCCGGAGAACTGAACGGTGAGCGGACCGGGACCGAAGTACTGATCCGTCTCGACTACAGCCAAGGGCGGTTGATTGCCGCACGGAGAGTAAGCCACTCGTCGAAGCTCACTCGTGTACGAAATGTAGTACAGCATTTCGTCGATCGGATGCTGAGCTATGGAAACGACACTGATCGCATCGAGGAATGGAATCACCAGGGTCGGTCGGTCGAACGCGTCGATGGTCACGGTGCGCAACCAATTGCCAGTGAAGTCACCGTGGTAGTAGCGATCGCGGTACGCCAACGGGTACAGCGAGCCCGTGTACCAACAACCGCCGGTCGAGCAGCCGCCGCCGAAGGTAGCGCCCTGCACCGGAGACCCCGGCGCCCCGACCATCGCCGTCGTCGCGGTGCTACCACTGAACGTCCCGGTCCGCGCCATCCCTGTCGAGTGGTTCCACTCCAGAATGGGTCGCGTATGCACGAAGTGCGGCACGGTGCTCGGGATCTCTTGCCCGGAGTCACACGGGTTCGGGAACCACGGATCGGGAGCGGTCGTCTCTTGAATCAGCAAATCGTCGAAGGCAAACGACGTTGCGCACGATAGCGGATTGGGGGCGTCCGAGTTGATCGGCGCCGCACTGCTGTACGCGGGATGCGTCTCGAGGCCTTCGTAAATCGGCCAGCCGAAGTTCTGACCGGCGGTCGTGCAAACGCTCAACTCTTCCCAGTTCGCCCACCCCACGTCGCCGATGTACAGCGTGCCCGGGTTCGCGTCGGCCGGGTCACTGCTTCCTGTTCCTGGCTTCAACGTCATCCGGTAGGGCTGCCGAAATCCCAACGCCCAAACCCGCGACTGCGCGGAATTCGGCACAGACGATTGGAAGTACGGGTTCGACGCCACGCCGTCTCCGGTGGCCGGATCGACACGGAGGATCTTTCCGCACATCGAGTCGACAAGCTGGGCGCGGTACGCGCCGACGTTTTCCTTACCACGCAAGATGCCCTCGGCGAGACCTTGCAGCGTGTACGTGCCTTGAGCGTCGCCGCCGGTATCGACCACTTGCGAACTCGCCGCGTCGCCGCACGACATCAGCAGGGTTCCGTCCGCTCCGAAAACCAGGGAGCCCGGACCATGAGATTGCGCCATAAGCGGAATACCGGTGGTCAGGCTATCGCCGATGAGAACCGTGCGGCTCGCCGGATCGACCGTGTGAAAATTCGATGAGGTCTCTGCCGTGTACCGCGTTAGCCGACCGATCGTCGCTCGGTAATAGTCGTTGGTGGTCGGTTCGTACTCAGAGGTCCCGAACGACTCGAGATGGTGGTGATCGACCGCGTACAGAAGGTAGAAGTGACCGTTGCTCAAGAAGCCTGGATCGAGAGCGAGACCGACGAGCCCGTAGTCTCCGTAGTTGGCGATTTCATCGGAGATATCGAGCAACGGTGTCGAATCGACGACCCCGTCGACCACGGTCCACACCCGCCCCGGCTTCTCCCAAACGACAGCGCGCCCATCCGTCGCGAACGCAACTCCGACCGCGGCTTCGAAACTTCCAGCCACCAACTCGTTGGTGAATCCGTCTTGGCCCTGGGACCAAGCCGAGCTCGTGACGACGACCAAAAAACAAAGCATGGAAGCTAAGCGCATCAGTTCTCCGCGGGGCCAAGGACGGCGCCACAACTCGAGTATCGAATTCAGGGGGGAAACGCGGACCGCCCACGGACCAAGCGTGACCGCGGACACGCCGCGGCTCACGAAAAGCAAGCTATGATTGTACCAAGCCCGCGACATGAGCGTTGGGCGAAATGCCGGGTTGATTGCCGCCGACGTCGTCGCGCGCGAATGTTCGCAGAAGTGACAACCAGCGATCAGTGCTCGACCTGGAGAAAAGTGTCAGCTCAGGCGACGCTGGATGGAGTCGCAACTCGAGCGGACCTGGTCGACCTGATCGGGCGCCACCGGCAAGTCGCCATAGAGAACGTCATACACGCGGCCGACGAGAATCCCGAACGGCGCGCTGAGCTCGGCTTGTCGATCGACGATGCGACTCTCCTGCTCGCGCGGAGTCTCGTGCGGCCGACGGTGGTGCCGGCGCCGGGCGAGCGCGACCTGCAACTCATCGTAGGCGATCAGCACCGCTTCGCCTGGAGTGTTGGCCACGCGCGCGGTGACCTTGGCGGACGCCGCCGCGAGGGGAACGATCGACACCCCTCCGCCGCCGCCACTGCTAGCGACCATGGCGTTCTTCTTGTCGTCTCCGCCGCCGGCGAAGGTGCGACCACCGAGAATGAGCAACGCAAGGAGCACGATCCCGAGCAGCCATTGGAAGGCGACCGGGGTGTGCGCGTCGCGGTCACGATCAGAGTCGTTGCCTTCTTCGCCGCCTTTGTCATTGCCGGCATTGTTACCGTCTTCGTTGCCGGTCCCGGCGCCACCGATGCCAGTCAAATCTCCCAGCTTCGAATCGATGGTCGGTATCTCGGGCATCAACCGCCTCACGTCGGTCGTCACCGTGCGTTCAGTCGTCGGCAAGAACTCGAGCTCGGGTTTGACCTCCGGCCGTCGTCGCAACAACGTCGGCACGCCATCGTCGATCGTCGGATCGCCACCGACGGCAGGATCCCCACTCTTCGCCAACTCAGGATCGTCCGAGTCGTCGGTCTTCTCAGGTTGCTTGGACTCGGGCCCCCTCCACGGAAGGAACGGTAACTCATCCTCTTCGGGCATCTCGAGGGCCGGAACCTCCGAGCGGATTCCCTCGCTGTCGAACCCGATCACACCACCGCGCGACAACGCGGTGGTCTTCGCGCGGACCGGGCCGATCATGGGAGACGACATCCCGAGTTGACCCATCCTCGCTCCGCTATTGGCCGAAGACCCCCCCGTCCCGGAACTGCCGGACGACCCCCCGGCATCGGAGGAGGCGGAAGAGACGTTCGTGTCCTCGGCGACAGCGCCGCCCCCTGTATCTCCCAACACTGGCGTCCTGCCGACGGTCTCGAACTCGTCGTCGCCGGGCTTCTTGATGATCGGCACTGCGTTCGGATCTTCCGGATCGCTCGGCTTCTTGGGTTGCTTCGGCCGATTCGGATCTTGCGGCTTCTTCGGCTCCCCGTCCTTCTCCCTCTTCGGATCCTCCGGGCGAGGGGACGCCTGCTTCGACGTCTCGCCGTTACTCGCCTCACCAGTGGCCGTAGTCGCGTCACCGTTACCGCCATCCGCGGCAGCCTCGCTGGCTCCTTCGACAACGGACCCTTCGCCCGGATCGCCCGTCCGCTCCGGACCTTTGACGGTCGCAGGGTCGACTTCGCCGACCTCAGGACCCGACCCAGACTCCGCGTCGATAGCATCGTCGCCGATCACGGTAGGGTCAGCGGCTTGATCAGCCGAGCTACTGGGATCGGTGTTCGCGTCGGGAGACCCCGGACTCTCGTCCTCGCCGGCGTTCCCGGCACCGTTACCCTCGCCGCCGGCCGGATCATCAGGATCCGTCTCGCCGGTACCTGGACCATCGGCCGAATCGCCACTCTCGTCGCCGCTGGTTGAAGCACCGTCTACCGACTCACCTTCAGCCGAGCCATCTGCACCGGGCTGAACAGGATCCTGGCTCGACGTCGTCGGATCGGTCTTGGCTATGGTCTGATTCCCAGGCCTTAGGGCGGTCACGGGAGTCGGGTCGACCCACCAGAGCAGTGTAGACACGACCAAGAAAACCAAGCCGGCCGCAACTCCCCCGGCCCAGCCCATCGCTTGCGAGCTCTGCACGTTGATCGGGGCTGGAGTGCGTTCGACGTAAACATCGTACAGCAAGTGGCGCAGCGCCATGGATACCGACATCGCGATCAGCACGATAGGCACGGCCCACCAAGCGCCCGGCTGTCGTTCGACCAACCCGGAGATGATCGTGGCGAGCAGCGCCACATCGAAGAAGCGGTACAAACGGGACTCGAAGAGCAAGACGGAGATGACCCAGAGCGACATGATCGCCGTCAGCGTCAAAACTCCGAGGCCGCTCCACACCTCACCGATCTGAGTCAGCCCGGTGGCGCCGATGAGCAGGGCCGAAGCAGCGAACACGAACAGCGAAACCGGAGCGTCGGGAGCGTTTCCCCACCACTCGACACAGCGAGACACGAGTCGCGGCGTCAGCGCCCACGCAAGAATGAACAGCAACCCTCCACCGCTGGCCGAGGTCGCGAACGAAACGGCCGCGCCGATGCCCAAGAGCTCGGTGAGGAGCAGGACGCCGTGGACGCGTTCGCGACGGGCAAAGCGGTCGTAGAGTAATAGCATGGTACTGTTCCAGCCTATCGAGAGCGGCGCCCGCGGCGCGACGATTGGCCCGGCACGTGGTCGAGGGTGCGCATTCGGGCCCCACAAGAGAATAGTATAGTGTCGATCCCCCTGGCCATCGATCGCCGAGTAAAGCTTTGCGCGGCGGCTAAGTTTTCTTCGTTTCGCCGGCCGCGCGCATCGACGAATTCGCCGAACACCAACGCAAAGACTTGGTGCCCGCCGGACTTCCACGCGACCAATCGTTGCGCCAAGTCGGGGTCCTCGTACAGATAAGGGCTGACGGTGACAACGATCGTCGTTTCCTTGGTGACGCGTGGCACGGATCGGGCCAGCAAGTCGAGGAACGGACGGCGATGCCGATCCGTCTCCATGTAGAGCAGGGAGTCGAGCAGACGCCGATACTCGAGCGAGTTGGAGACCGTTTGCAGGACGTCGCGATCCTTCGTTCCCGCCGAGAAGAGCTGCACCGGGCGACCGCGCGCCAAGGTTCGTTCTGCGACGCCGGCCACGATCTTGACCGCCGATTCGAAACTGGAGTTACGGCCGATACCGACCAACGAGTCTCTGTGCGCATCCAAGAAGACCGTCACGCCACCGCCGCTCGTGCGTGCGTACTCCCTCACCACTGGGAAGCCGAGATGAGCCGTGAGCCGCCAGTGGATCATTCGGTGCGAGTCCCCCGGCACATACTCTCGGACTTTGAAGAACTCATCGGATCGCCCGCGGCCGATGGTTCCTTCTTGCTCCGAAAGCGTCGCAACGAAGTAGCCGATCTGCTCGCGGATGTCCGAGTCCATGAGTGGCGGGTAGACTTTGATTCCCCCGGCACTCGTGTTCGACGTCGATCGTCGAAACAAACCGAACGGATCCGAAATGGTCAGCGCGGCGGGTCCCACGCCGTACACACCGCGGGGCGCGACACAGTTTCCGACGTACGGTAGTTGAACGGACTCGCCCGGCTGCATGTGCCCCGGAAAGAGAAGGCGTCGTTGAGAATGCACCTCGGGGTGAAACTTCTCTTCGACGTACGGAAAGAACACCGGCACCGCCGAGTCGTTGCTGACGGTAATGTCGACGTCGACCCGATCACCCTCGTACGCTGACTCCGCGACCGTGCGCTCAATGCGAATGCCTTGGAAGCTGCGGCGCAACAACACAAACAGCGCCACCACCGCGGCGATGAGCACCAGCCCCAACGCGATCAACGCGGAGTTGCGATCGGCGAGACCGAGGATGAGTGCAACGACTCCACACGCTCCGACCAACCAACCCGAACCGCTATGAGAACGAAGTTCGACCTCACTCATCTTCTGGCATCACCGGAACTGCAACCGCCTCGAGCACCTTGCGCACCACGTCGTGGCGGCTGGCCCCGGCGTATTCGTTCTGCGGGTTGAGAATCAAGCGGTGCGCCAACACCGACTCCGCGACAGCCTTGACCGAGTCCGGTGTCATGTACGATTCGCCGACGACGAACGAGTACGCTTGCGCCGCCCGCATCAGCGCGACACTACCACGAGGACTCGCGCCCAACCGTACGTCCGGCTGCTTGCGCGTTTCGCGGACCAACGCGACGACGTAGTCGCGCATTTCGTCGCTCACCGGCAGGTCCCGAACCTGACTCTGCAGAGACGCCACTTCTTCCGCATCGAGCACCGCTTCCAACCTGGCTACGGGGGGCTCGTGAATGTGAGACGAAACGACCGCGCGCTCCGCTTCTTCCGACGGATAGCCGAGCTCGATCCGCATCAAGAAACGGTCGATCTGCGCTTCCGGCAGCGGGAAGGTTCCCTCGAGCTCGATCGGGTTCTGCGTCGCGAGCACCATGAAGAAATCGGACAGCGGACGAGTGACCCCGTCGACCGTGACCTGCTTCTCTTCCATCGCTTCCAGCAAGCTCGACTGTGTCTTGGGTGACGTTCGGTTGATCTCATCCGCCAGCAGCACTTGCGTGAACACTGGCCCCGGCATGAACTCGAACTGCTCGAGCTTCGGGTGGTATATCGAAACCCCGGTGACGTCGGACGGCAGCATGTCGGGCGTAAACTGAATACGTTTGAACGATGCGTTGCGAATCGAGAGCGCCATCGCTTTCGCCAGGTTCGTCTTTCCGAGCCCCGGCGCGTCCTCGATCAAGATATGACCGCGAGCCATCATCGTCGTGATGGCCAAACGGATGACTTCTTCCTTGCCGTAGATCACGCGCTGAACGTTGTCGAACAAGGGTTGGATACCCGGATGCACGAAGAACCACCTCCTGGTTAGTGTAAGGTCCGGCATTCTTCCAGAACTAGGAACGACGGCAAGACGACCGCCATCTAATTATCGAACCGGCCACCCCGTGTTCTGCAGGGAATGCGGAGGCAGCACCAACCGATCGAAGTCTAGAGTTCCGAGAAACTCCGCCGAACGTCCGAAACCGCGAGGTAGGATCGGGCGATCTCGACCTGGAAGGCTCCTCGACGTGAATCCGACGCTTCTTCTCTCATCGGCCGACGTCGCCCGAACTCTCGACGCAGACGAAGCACGCCGGATCGTCGCCGCCTCATGCGTACAGTTGATCGCCGGCGAGCTAGTCCTGCCGCCGCGGACTCAGTTGACCGCCACGGCTCCGGGACGCGGCGCTCACCTTGTCATGTCGGCGCTCGACCCGAACTCGGCCGCACTGACGACCAAGCTCATATCCGTCTGCCCGTCGAACGCCGAGCACGAACTGCCCACCTCGTTCGGACTGCTGATCCTGCAGGACGCGAGCACCGGACGTCCCATCGCCCTGATTCACAGCCCTAGCCTCACCGCACTTCGCACCGCGGCCCTCGTGGCGAACTCGGTAGAAGCCCTCGCTCTCCGAGGCGCGGCCCGAGCCGTCATCTTTGGCGCGGGCCCGGTGGCATCAGCAGCGCTAGACGCGATCACCCGCGTTCGCACATTTGGCCACGTCGAAATCATCACGAAGAGTCGAGATTCGGGGGACGCGTTCGTGGCCGAGAGACTAGACCACTACCCCCAGCTAGGCTCGGGAGCCGACGTCGAGTCCGCGGTTCGTTCGGCCGACGTGATCGTGACCGCGACAACCGCATCGGAGCCGCTCTTCGATGGCGCATGGCTAAAACCGGGGACTCACATCGCGGCAGTCGGCGCGTTCACGCCCACGACGCGCGAACTCGACAGCTTCACCGTTGAAGGCGCCAACATCGTGGTCGATACCGAAGCGGGCGCACGCGACGAAGCGGGTGATCTTCTCATACCGCTAGCGGAAGGTCGCATCGACGACGCGGCGTTCCGAGTCACCCTCGGCGACGTGTTGAGCGGTCGCAAGACGGGCCGCCAGAGCGACACGTCGATCACCGTGTTCAAGTCCGTCGGATCCGCCGCCTTCGATGTCGGGGTCGCCACTCACGTCGCCCGCCGCGCCAAAGAACTGGGCCTCGGCACACCGATCGATCTGGGTTAGCCTTCGAAGACTCACGAAGGGGAGCTGCATGCCGGAACCGCGAAGAAGCACCGCGCCGCAAATAGACCGAGAACGATATCGGTCCATCGAGGTGATCGACGCCCACACCGCCGGAGAGCCGTTGCGCGTGATCGTCGGTGGCTACCCCGAACCGCAAGGGGACACCATCGTCGCCAAGCGGCGCGATCTACACGCGAACCACGACGCACTCCGCACCGCGATCATGTGGGAACCGCGTGGCCACGCGGACATGTACGGCTGCTTGCCGACCGCGCCCGTCACCCCTGACGGAGACATGGGCGTGTTGTTTCTGCACAACGAAGGCTACAGCACCATGTGCGGGCACGGGATCATCGGTCTCGTCACTGTCGCCATCGAGTGCGGCATGATCGAAGCGAAGAGCACCATTCGCCTCGACACACCGGCCGGACGCGTCACCGCAGCGCCGCACATGAAAGGCGACCGCGTCACCTCGGTTTCGTTCGAAAACGTGGCGTCGTTCGTGGCCGACCAAGCGTGCACGGTCGACGTCGCAGACCTCGGGACTGATAACCGTGGAACATCGAGAACCGTGCGCTACGACCTCTGCTTCGGGGGCGCATTCTACGCGGTCTGTGACTCTGAACCGCTTGGGCTCGACTTGGACGCGACCGACTACCGAACCGCCATCGACTACGGAACCCGTATTAAACAAGCGATCATGAACCAACGAACCATCGACCACCCGGTCGAGCCCGACCTTGGGTTTCTGTACGGTGTCATCTTCGTAGGGCCAGCACAAAACCGAGCGCACCACAGTCGCAACGTCTGCGTCTTTGCGGACGGCGAAGTCGATCGCTCGCCGACCGGCACGGGCGTCAGCGCGCGCGCCGCACTGCACCACGCGCGCGGAGAGCTGGCTCTCGGAAAGCCGATCGTCATCGAGAGTATTCTCGGCACGACGTTCACCGTGACCGCCCAGCGAGCAACAACCTTTGGGTCGTACCCGGCGATTGTGCCGGTCGTCGAAGGAAGCGCTTCGATCACGGGGCACGCGACCCTGCTGATCGATCCTGACGACGCGCTGGGCGGCGGCTTCATGCTTCGGTGAACCCGGGTGAGCCTACTTCGCCGCGCGATACGCCCGTCCGAGAACTCGGCCCAGTTCGACCATGCCGGCCGTCCCAAACGACACGCAGTTCTGCGGAGTCGGTACGTCGTCCGTGGATACGAACCAAACCCGCGGATCGGCCGCGGCGACCCGCTCAATTTGCGCGTCGAGTTCGTTCAGCCGTTCTTCTCCCCAACGCATGCGATCACTCAACTCAGCCACCCAGAAGCGCAACGTCGGTGCGTCGAGATCTTTCCGCAACGCCGCAATGAGCGTGGCCAGGTCATCTCCGTAGCGCTGGCGAAACGGTCCCCAGTAACAGTCGTGCTCGCCCGGAATCCAGAACACACCGTCGAGTTCGGGCTCGTAACCACGACGACGAAGATCGTCCAAGGCGTCGCGGACAAATTGCACGGCTGGAGCGTACTCGGGTCGACTCGCGTTGGTCGGTTCCGGAAGCCAATCGGCCAACGCCGCAGCACTGTTGGTGATTTTCAACAACACCACCGGTGCTTTGGCTCCGCGCCCGGAAGAGGTACCAAGTGACGCACCGAGAGAAGCACCGAGCGACAACTCAGGACCAAACGTGCCCAGCTCACCGCTCGGGCCCAGCGGCAGCCAGTCTTTCGAAGCGAACGCACCACCGCCCAGCCGATACCGATACGGAATCGACGCGCGTGGCTTGGCCAGCTTGCGGTTCGCGCGATCGTTCGAGAGATCGGCGACGTACGCCCCGTCGCCCTCGGCGGTACGTTGACCGGCAACGAGGACAACCCTAACCTTCGAGCCCTTCTTGATCGGCAGACCGCGCGGATAGCTCAACTTCTCGGGCTTTGCCGGCTTCACGCGCCCCACGGATTTCAGATACGCGCGAGCGTACGCTTCACCGTGTTGGAGTTGCCCTTCGGTTCCGAAATGGTAGTGAGGTTGGCCGCTGCCCATGACCGCGAACGCCAGATGACTCGTCGCCACGAACCAGACGTGCGGATCACCCACCGCGACTTGCCGCTGCTGAGCTCGGACAACCTGCATGTTGCGACGGTGATCCAACCCCCAGATGCCCTTGTCGCTGATTTCTCCCACGAACCAAGGTAGCTCTGGCGCACCGAGATCCGTCCGAAAGCGCGCGATGAACGCGGTCAACCGCTCGCCATAGCCCGTCATCAGATCGCGGTTCAACATATCGTTCTCGCCTTGGTGCCAAACAAAGCCCTCGAGACGATAGCGAATCTTCTGTCGATCCAACTCGGCCAACGCCGTGCGCACCATGGTCAGCGTTCGTTCGTACAAACGCTTGTCGGAAGGCTCGTCCGGATTCCAATCGTGGGCCAACGTGGTGCCACCCCAAGACGACTTAATGATGGCGATCGGCGCCGATATCTCCGTCGTTACCTTTCGCGCAAACGTTATCTCCGGCCCCACCAACTGACGGTTCTTGGTCGGTGCCAGCGGAACCCAACCCCCAGAGCCATTCTCCGGGGCGGTCGGGCCGACCATGTACCAGTAGCGAACCTTCGGCTGCGGCTGACCCGCCCCGACGAACGTCGGAATCGCGTCGATCTCCCGCGCATGCGCGTCGGCCCCGTCCATGTTCGACTGACCGGCAAACACGAACACACGAAGGACATCGTCCCCCGCCTCGGCCGTGGCAGCCGCGAACAGGACGACCACGAAAAGAAGCAGAGCCGCGGCAAACCGAATCATTGATCCTCGCCCCGTCCCCGCAAGACCGACCACGCACCGGCCGCCAGAAACAAGATTCCAATTCCACCCACAACCCAAACCGACTTCCTGACCGCACGAATCAAGTCTGCCGGCTTGCGCGGAGTGTTCGGGGGCGGATCGTAGAAAAACCGCTCCACAACCTGATCGACATAGGTCTCATACAGCGGTGGAAACTCCGGCGCCGCCGCCGACTCCCGAGCCCCCTCGGTCACAAAGAAAACCCACCCGGCAACCCCCAAGAGCACGACCCCCAAGAGCACCAAAAGCGCCCCCACAGCCCGCCCGCCACGCTTTCGACTTCCCATGCCCCACCTCCAACCAAGAACTCAACCAACCATTCGCCGAAGTCTATAGACTAACCCCCACCCCAACACCCTCTTAACCTCCAAGAAAATCCCCACTCCCCACGTTGACACCACCCCAAACAACCGGTACATCTCTGCGTCCCAAAAACGAATACCGTTCCCCGGTAGCTCAGTGGCAGAGTAGGTGGCTGTTAACCACTTGGTCGTTGGTTCGAATCCAACCCGGGGAGCCAGAAAAAACTTCATGCGAAACCCGCGGCCAACCAGCCGCGGGTTTTGTTTTCTCTCGGGCGACGCAAGGTCTAAGGGCGTCTCCGCATGTGTCGCTGCTCCCCCTCAGACAGCCTGCTAGCCGGCCGACCCGAGCACGACAACGACGTCACGTCGGGGTGCCGATGGCTCTCTATCTCTCTATCCAGCCTTTAGAGAATCTGCCCCCCCGCGAGGGGGCCTGGGCAGCCCGAACCCCGAGATGGCCGGGCCCTCCGGCGCTCGCCGTCACGGTGGATCGCCAAGCGTTCATGTGATCTTCGACAGCAATTTGGTCGGGTCTTCGTAGACTGCGACGCGGGGTCGTCCGTTACCGCTGAACGTGATGAGTATGTGCTTCCCGTCAACGGTCGATACTGAACGCTTCGTCGTGAGAACACCCTCGTACTCCACGCTGAGTCCCGAGGCACCGCTCTCGGCCTGGTAACGCGGGTGACACTTCCCGTCGCTACGGTGTTTCTTTCTTCGCTCGGAGAGAGCGACGAGATCAGGTTTACCTCCACGTATGGCACCGAACAACTCGGGAGAGTAGCAGGACTCAAGGCCATGATGCGGTGCGACGAGTACAGAGAGGCCATTCCCACCGAGAACCGATCGCAGGCTCGGTTGGTCCGAGGTCTCGACGTGCCAGTTGGGGTTTGCTGTTGCCGATGACATGTCGAATTCGGTGAAGCGCTTCTCGACAGTTTCGTCGTCGTTGAGAATCGACCGCATGGCCTCTGGCGTTACGTCGCCCGGAAACAATATCGAGTGCGCGCCATGTCGGTAATAGAGAACAATACTCGTCGCGTTGGCGTAGTGCTGGTCGTTGCTCGGGTGCAACTTCGAACACGCCGGCGGCCGCACGTAGTAGATTCCATAGCCCAGGTTCGGGACGCTATGGCGAGATTCGTGGCAGATCGTTTGGAGTGGCGGCCGCCTCCCCGCATAGAGTTCCCGGTAGGCAGTGAGCAGCTTCGTGTTGTCCTCATTCTCAATGCGAGACCAGTCAATCTTCTCGTTGGTTCCACCATCGGCGTCGTTATCGTGCGGGCAAGTAAGCAGCGCCGGAGACAAGTCGTCGACTAGCTCGCCACACTGCGCAATGTGGTCCATGTGGGGATGCGAGAGAACTGCCTGCGCGATTGCGAACTCTGCGTCAGCACCACGATACTTCGTGAGGTGGGGAACGAAGTGTTCTCGAACAAAAGCAGCAGGGTCAATGCAGTCGCCGCCGGCCATATCAAGAATGAAACCATGGTTCAGTGCCGTACGAATGAACGCCGCGCTTCCCCGCCCAACGGGAAATATCCAAATGTAACTAGACTGCGAATTCCAGGTCACGCATTCACCTTCAGTTCGGCCGAGACAGGAAGCTCGGCATAGGTAACAAGAAGCTGGTAAGAGAACTGCCGGAAGAACTTGAGATAGCGGTAGAGCATCCCGAAGGAAAAGACAGCGGGAAAAGCCAGGAGCCATGGGTTGGGCGGGAGGTCGTGGATGAAGTATCCGATCGTGAGGACGAGCGTGACTGCAACAAGAGACAGAGCAGTGTTGCGGCAAAAGCCGTAGAGATTCCGGAACTCGTCAAGTCGAGCTTGCGCGTCCTTGCTCTGGGTCACCACGCCGTACGCGTGCAGGAACAGTGCCTCTCCCGTCGACGTCACACCACGCTGAGCGGCCCTATCAGCCACGCGCTTCTGCAAGTCGATGGGCAGCGGTTTGTGATAACCCGGGAACAACTTTGCTCGCTTCGTTTCGGTTTTCGGGGCAAGGAGAATCGCAGCGGAGCGCCCAAGACACTTCGTGACGAGGATTTCTTCCAGCAGAACCTTCGAAACGTGCGCGATAAGGTGTCCGGTGAGGTACGCCGAAAAGGTGAGAAGTAGAGCGATCGGAATCGACAAGTTGGCCTGCCGCAGCCACTGGTACCCGATGGCAAAGTCGAAAGCTGCGACCAGCAGCGCACCCGATGACAGATACGCGAAGAAGTCATAGACGGTGAACGGTATCTTGCTCATGCGCCCTTTCGGCTGCGGATGCATACTCGTTTCGGGGCGGGGCGGGCTTCGAGCCGAGCAGAGCTTGACGCTGTGCGAAACTGCGATCGAGCATCACGGAAATGCACGACCACAGGGCTCAGAGCAAGCGAGATACCAATAACATAACCTGTTTAATAATTAATTCTTACAGACAAATCCCAGAACGATTGATAAGCCGAAATGACAGTTCACGTTTAGCCAGAATAGCCCCGCGCTGCCTTTCTGGCATGCGTAGGGAGCGTGCCCGAGAGGGTCGATTGCTACGATCCTCCGGGGCTGGTCTCTACTCTACGGCCCATCGATCCGCACTCGGTCCGCGATTCCCAGGTCGTCCAGTATCTGGCGAAGCTCGCCCAACAGATTGCTCGCAGCCACCCCATCTATCGACGCGCCGATGTCGATCCTTACTTCGAGCTCCTCGCAAGCTCGCAGTTTAGGAAGCAACTTGGTTCCGATTCGGTTCCACATCTCGGGAGGGATATCACCCGACACCCGAATCTTCCGCATCGTCGGCTGCGGTGCCGGGTCCGAACTTGATTCTGGTTCAGGATCTGGACTCGTGTCCGGCGCTGGAGTGCGGTCCGGTGCGATAATGGGGGCCGGCTCTGAAACGAGGGCACGAGCCTTGTCTTTCAAGAGAAGGAAGACCCCAGACTCGAACGATACTTCCTCCGATCCAAGACTCTCGCCAACCCAGACTCGAGCGTAGGTCCCGTCCGGTTCGAGGCCCGACGCTAGGCCGAACTCCCCTTTGCCGACAAACTCCACGATCTTGGTTCGTAGGACGGTGTCCGGATCGACCAGCCGGGTCAGCGCTCCATTCAGGAAACTCTGGCGAAGGCTCGATAACGGCCAGGCGCCTGATTCCTTGAGAGCGGGCGGCCAGTTACGCTCTAGGTATCCGGCCCCGACCGACTCGTTGAGCATCGCGCCCGACTTCAGCGCTGTGATCATCCGACCGCACAGGCTGTCACCACTACTCGCATGCCCAGCGCCAAGGTCGATCACTGCCAGCCCATCGGAGGCCTGGTCATCCGCGAGAACGACGTAGCGGTAATCACTCCAAACCTCATCTCGCGCGGTGCCCTCGGCGTCCGTTACCTTCTCCTTGATCTGCGCGCGCTCAGCAGGATCGAAATCCCCACCAAGGGTGCCCTCCGCTATCTCGATCGAGACGCGTTTCCATGCCAGCCACAACTCCACTTTCGCGCGAAGATCACGCCCCGGTTTCTTCACAGCCCAGACCAAAGAGCCGGGGTAGAGCCGGGGCGAGTTGCCACGTTGCTTGGTCCACTCGGCCAGCTCCTGAAGAACCTGCCCGCCTCCTGACCACTCGGTGTCGGGATCGGCCACAACCAAGGTCAGTTTCGGTGAATCCGGGATAGCGGTCCCGTCCGCGGGGAAGAACACCCGCGGAATGGTCGCCGCTTTGTCGAACTCCTTTTCGATCAGTTTGCGCATCGCCGGCTGAATCTCGGTCTGTTCGTCGAGCGAGGCGCGGCGATCGCTGACCACCTTCTTCATCGTAGGCTGGTGGCTAATCTTGAACCCGTCCGAGCCTACCCGCCGCAAGAAGTACGAACGGTCTTCCAAGGCGAACGCGGCTGTGTCCACCGAGGTAGTGTCGATCTCGGGCTCGCCGAGTGCGAAACGTAGTTCCGGCAGATGGGCAACTTTGTCCACCTGTCCACCCGACGACTCGAACAAGACGGTAGTGCCCACTCGGCGATGAATGTCCTTCAGGACACCCTTGGTATCTGAGTCCAACGCTCGGGCGTGAGCTTGCGCGCCGGCAATGTCAGCATCCAGCGCTGCAACCAATCGCGATTCTCCCAACTGACCCAGCACCACGCTCTGAAACGCCGAAACCTCCAACGGCGCAGAACCCAGAGTTATCAGGGGCTCCCGTCGCCTCTTGTTGTAGCCCTCTCGATAAGCCCAAGCGATCCACTGAGCGAGCATCGCCAGCGTTCCGCGAGTCTGCTGAAACTGCGAGAGCGCCTGCCACTTGCGCTGAAACACAGAGAGCGTCGCCGGATGAAACGGGTAGCAGGACTCAAAGCGTCCGCGTAGATAGTCCCGCGCCTTGGCCTCGGTGCTAGTGCTGTCAACAGCGGTCCACTCCGGCGGCAAGTGCGATCGATGGTCGAAACACCAGTCGGCGTAGGCCTTGGATACCTTCCGCCGGACCTTCTCAGGGCCACAGTCGTCAAAGAGACGACGTCGCACCACTTCGCTGATCTCGGATTCATCATTCGCGATCAAATCCTTCGCTACGCGACGCACGACCTTGGTGATCTTGTCCTGCCACTGCAGATCGAACTCGGTCATCTCGACTTGACTCCGCGGAAGACTAATCAGCGCTGCCCCCTGGGTGGTTGCCGTCATCGCAACCGTCAAATTCTGAATGAACGCATGAAACGGATCGGCGAGTTTTCGATGACGATTGACGAAGTTGAGAACCTCATCGAAGAGCACCAAAACGGGCGCATTCGCCGCAGTAAATATACGGCCCAGAGCCTCGGTACCGGGCGGAGTGTTCTTAGCATCACTTCCAAGTTCTGCTACACCCTTGTCACCGGCAAGCTGGCGGGCGAGGTCAATCCAGGGTGTCTCACGTCCCGGCTGCGGATCCCAGGCGTTCCCGACAAACACGGCAACCTTGGCCTGCGGAGACTCCGAGAGTCCTGCATTCCGCAGCAGATCCGCGACCCCATCTAGACTCTTCACTCGGTCGCCCGCAGTCACCAAGTGGTATAGAGCCGTCAGTGTATGTGTCTTCCCGCCACCAAACTGGGTAACCAACGTCATCACTGGTGACGTGTTCGATGTCTCCCCCGCCAGTCGGCGCAAGACCATGCCCGCATGCTCGTTCAGCGCGCGAGTGAAGCTGGTGCGAGAGAAAAACTGGACCGGATCGCGATAATCCTCGGGTGCGGAGCCCCCTACCACCTGCTCCAGATGGATTGCGAACTCGTCCGGATTGAAGGAGCGCCCTTCTCGGACCTCCGCGCGCGGGGTCGCAACTTTGTACCAGGCCTCGAAAGCCATGGTTCACTCCTTCGAGCGGCGCAGTCTCTCGAACAGCGCCAGAGATGGTTCCTTGAGGTGTGCAAGATTCGCATAGGCGACGGGTGTGAAGTTTCGGTCGCAATCGTAGGCACGATAGCGAAACCCGTCCGTGACAACCACGTCTCGGCGAACACCAAGCTTCGATATGTACCGCTCTGCTTGTTTCCGCGCCTCTTCGAGGCCGGTGCCGAGACGCTTGGCTTCGATCACAAATCGACAGCTTTCCGGCGTGCGGGGTAGTGTATCGAAAAGCGCGATATCGATCCGCCGCCATTCGACGGCAATGTTCTCTGGTGGCCAGCCAAGCCCCCGCAAGAACGGAACTACGAAGTGCGCCACCATTTCGTTTTCGTTGGGCGCGTCACCTAGGGCCCCATCGCCCCGGTACAAACCCGCAAGATCTAGCGCCAAACCGACAACGTCACGTAGGTCTTCGGGAACCTCGACCAGAGGAGGGTCGACCGGCGGGAGGGCCGGAAGTGGGGCCTCCTTCCAGTGGCTCAATCCAGAAGTCAGGAAGCTCCTGGCGTATTCCATACCCTCGGGGCTTTGCACACGGGAGAATCGCGCAGGAGTCGCTCCAAAGATCCGGCTTTCGAAGTGATACGATTCAGGAAGACGATACCAACGCACGCGGCGGGCATGCTGTAAGTCCCAACCGTTCACGTCCTCAAACGCCTCGAGACGCTCGTAGTCAGCCGCAACAATTCCCACGGCAGCGACAGCGTCGATCGAGATTCGAAGAAGGAGTAGGTCGCCGATCTGGAGTTCCAATGCGAAGCGGCTCAAGACACCTTGACCGCCGCGATAGCGGGGCGATCGCCACGCTACATCGTCGCCCGACGCGATCAGCGCCACACCGTGATCCAGGAACACGTCAGCGTAGGGACGATCACGAGGACCTCCAGAAACCTGCCAGACAGTAGGTAGTTGTGTGCCCGTCATGGATACTCGCTCACGCGGTCTTCCCCCAACGGCTCTGTATGAACTTCACGGCCTCGTTGATGGGTAGCGCGCGTGTCGCGTTGCCGGTCCGTAGGAACAGAATCGTGCTTGCACCGTCCTCCACGTACACAGCGTGATCACAAGGCTCAACGGTGATCTGACAGACGTCTTCGCCTTCGATTTCGTGAAAAGTCGTCGTAAGAAACGGCGCAACTGACTCGCCGAGATCCCGAACAACGAGTTGACCCAAATGTAACTCGAATCCGTCCCGGCCCTTCTTCTTAAGAACACCGTAGTCGGAGCCGAGGCCGACAGCATTCCCATCGTCGTCGACACCAATCAGAAGCGTCCCGCCGTTCTTGCTGTTCAGGAATCCGGCCAACGTCTTGATTGCAACCTTCTCCAGGGCCCTGTTGACCTTGCTCTCCCTCTGGTCCCAACGCAGCGTCTCCTTGAACTCGAGAGTATCGCTCTCTCCCGCTCTCATACGCTCGCGGACGGCCGACTCATCGGTTGGGTCAGCCGCCGCAACCGGCGCCCAGCCCGCGATGAATTCGTTCATCGCCTCGGCGAGTTGGCGCCGACGTTCGGCGATGAAATCGAGGTAGTTCTCGGGCGCCCACAACGTGCGATCCATAGGAACGCATTGGGCTCGCAACGCGCCCGGCTGATTGTCCTCGACGTCGGAAAGATACTGGTCAGGCCTCGCCGATGAGATACTGCGGTTCGCTTTCTGCGTAAGAAAAGCGCGATTGCCTAACTCGTTGATGATCTTCCGGTCAGCACTACCGTCAAATCCCGACTTCTTCAACACGGCCCTGGGGAAAATGTGGTGCGACTCGAGGCCGTTCTTCTTGCCTATAGCCTTGTCGTACAAGCGAATGCCTGTAAACCAGTCACGGGCTTCGCGGGCCCTCGCAAGCACGTAGCTAAACTTGGCCAACGCCGTGTTCGCCCCCCCGACTTCGAGGTCCGACGCTTCCAACGTGACCCGACCGCGTTCGCGCAGGATAGCGGCTTCCAGCTCCGGAGTCGGATCCAGGTCTCGCCCCGCGACTAACGCCACATCTTGTTGCAACTTCGTCTCGGTTGAGCCCGAGTACCGCGCCCAAATCCCGGCCAGATACATCCAACGGATGAACCGCCGCTTGATGACATCCGTGGGGAACGCGCCCCCTTGCCGGGCCAGGTAGATCGTCATCGGCACGAGCACGGATAGTGTGGGGAGATCCCCTAGATCCTCCACAAAAGCATCGTGTCTCAGGACGTTGACGAGATGTTCGAACGCCGCCTGCATCTGCTTCCATCCCGCTTGCAGCTCCTCTGCCGTAACGTGCAGAAAAGCCCCCTCCAGCATCACCGAGCCAGTGGCGACGCCAGCCAGGCAGCGGACCATGAAGTTGAAGTCGACACCGAAACCGTGGCTCGACATGGCCGCTTGAAAGTTGCGCATCTCTTCCCGCGCTTCGGGCCAAATGCTACAGACGTGCGCCAAAGCGAGGTCCGCCTTCGTCAGGCTAGTCCCCGCCTTGTTCACCCGGTTGAAGATGTCCACGACCTCTTCAACCGTGAACTCCTCGCCGGAGACTTGATCGACCGTGTAGGTGTAATCGCGGATCTGGTCCAAGCGGCTCAAGCGACCAAGGTTCCTCTGAACGAGCTCCCGCTGCTCTTTGTCAACCTTGTCCAAACCCTCGAGCATGACGCTAAGCCCCTGACGCAGGAACTCGTGCACGCTGATCCAGGCGGGGCTCTTCTCCATTAGCGACTTCTGCCAAAAGCGAAACTCTTCTGTCTGGATATTGAAGTAGAGATCGAAGAACAATGACTCGCCCTCATAGAACGGCGGCGCCTCGCCTTCGAACAGCACGTGGAGACTAGTCAGACGTTGCTGTCCATCTAGAAGAAGTAGCGAGTGCCCGTTCTCTCGCGCCTCCGCGCCCCGAACCGGCGATGGCTTGTAGGTCTTCCAGATGAGTAGATGCCCGGTCGGATGCTTGCGGTAGAGCGACTGCACGAGACCTCTGACTTGGTCGCGATTCCAGACGTATCCACGCTGAAACTCCGGAAGGAGGATCTCCGCTCGGCGGATTTGACTCAGAAGATCCTGGATTGATCTAACGTCGTGCATGGGGTCCTCTCCTCGACTACATTCGCCGACGAACGATCACCTCGGCACGGCCAAGATCATCGCCTGCAGGAGACGCTTCTCTTCTGCACCATCAGGGTAAAGGGCCGAGAGCGCATTGCCGAGACGCAAGAACTCAGGGCCTCGATCCTGCTCTGTCTTCAACAACCTGCCGAGAGCGTTGGCCTGGCCACTGGCCTGTAACAGCATCGCGGCATGAATTCTGTCCAGTGTCGTGGCTTCGAGGGACTGGATTTCGGCGTCGCCACCGACGATAGCCTTCTTGCGTTTGCCGCGCGCCGTCTCCTTGGATGCAGCTTCCGCCTCGGGAAAAAGCACACCTTGAACATCACCCTTAGGATCACTCTCGATCCAGCTAGCGGCAGCATTGGTCCCTGCCTCGCCAAAAAGGGCTTCCGCTCGCTCTCTTATTGGCAACAGGCGTACAATCCCCTTCTCCTGGACGATGATGCGTCCGGTCCAGACGTCGAGATCGATCCCCATGGGCTGAGCAATTCTCCGCACCACATCGAACGGAAGGCTGAAACCGTTGCTTGCGACCTTTGCGGTCTGTTCCTGGTCTTCTTCCTTCTTCTTGCCATTCTCTTCGGGAGCCTCCGTGCTCTCCAGCGTCCATAGAAAGAGGGCCGTCAAGCGAGCGTCCTCTTCAAAGGCGCCGCTGGTGGCCTCGCCCCTGCCAAGCACCTGTTCCAGCGCCGCGCGGCCCACAACCTCCCAAACCTTCTCCAGGTAGTCCGGAAGAGAAACTTCGCGGCCGTCAGCGGTCTCCACTGCCCGATAGCGGCTGAAGATCTCCAACGCTGGGCCAATACAAGCAAAGACCAGGTCCGCGCCTCTGACGCCCTCACTCTGCAATCGCTCGATCCAAATGGCGACACGTGGTGGAAGTTCCCGCAATACATCGGCCCAGTCTCCCACGGACGCATCAGCAGGACGCGGTCGGCACACTAGGTGAACGCTCCCCATTAGCGAAGCAGTGTCTCTTGCGTTGTTTCGTTGTGCCATTTCTGTTGTGATGGGCCATGATGCGGTGACAACAAATCCGCCATCGCTCAACCCAGATAGTAACGCCTCCCAACCCTCTGTCGTCTTATGCGCAAATACTACACACGCCACGCCATCATCCGCGAGTGTGCTACGCCCTACTGCCGCGGCGTCGGCGAATTTCTGCTCGAAGAAAGACGCTGTCTTTGGATTGCCCTGGTCGTCTGCATGGCTCTTGTTCCAAACGCACTCCTGTGCCTTCGGGCTCAGGGAGTTGTTCGGCGCATACGGATCGCCCAAACGCTGCTCCGGGAGCGCCAGCTTGAGCCACACGAGAAAGAAGTCCGACAGGTCTGCATAGGGAACGGCGTCGTAATACGGAGGATCCGTAAACCAGACTGCGCATGACGCCTGCGGCAAGATTGCCAGTGCGGCATCAGCTTGCACCACCTGGGCCAGGGGCGAAAGACCTGAATTGTGTTCGACTACCTTCGCGATCCACTCAACCGCACCATTCCAACTCCCGGTCGCCCCGGAAAACGGATTGGCTTCAGCAAAGTCCCAGACCATCGGAATCTTCTGTCCATTGAATGCTCCCTCGACTTTCTCCCCGCTCTGGTGCCACCTTGACACCGACGTCCACGCATTGGCGACCCTCCCGACAGCAAGGGCAAGCGCGTCTTTCACGCCACCGGCGTCCAACGCCGCGACCACTCTCGAAAACTCGGCCAGCGCTTCGGCCTGTCTGCGAGAATACAAGTCGCTGAATGTCTCGATCCCAAAACGTGTCACAGCCGATAGACCACGGGCATTCGGCGAGGGCCTGGTTGGGTTGATTGCGTCGTGAGGCAATCCCGCTTCTGGTCGTTTCGTCGCCGCGAAGAATGCTTGATAGTCTTGGTCATTGGGGGTTCGATAGTGTCGTCCAGCGACAGCCGATACTGTCACTACTGCGACCATTCGCGCACCACCAACCCGTGCACCGCTTTCGTCGAACTGTGGCGATGCACCGCCGCGGTCAAGGGTGAGTTGGTACTGAACCCGGCGACCGGACAGCACCGCATCACATGCGGGACACCGCGCTTTCCCCCCCACAGCGAACCCCTCGGGTACCTCGGCGACAACCGTGGGTTCAAAGACCTGGAAGGACAGCACAGGTGGAGCGTCTTTCGGTCGGAGGATCGTGGGCCTAAACGCTCTCCGTCGGTTCGGTTTCTTGCACAGCCAGAGCGAGCGAACCAGCGGAATCTCCATCCCGCAGTTTGGTGATTCGCACCGAACTGTGCGCGCCCAGAGATAAGCGATGGGCATGGAGCCGTCGGGGTCTGCTGGGTAGAGGTGCGACAGTTCCTTCGCAACGGCCGCACAGACCTGTCCGCCCACTTGGCGAATCTCCTCTGCCAGCTCCGAACCATGGCGTGGAATGTGCTCGAGCAACACTTTGAGGATAAGACAAGCCACGGGATTCAAGTCACTAGCGAAGGTCTCGCAGCCCAAACGGACGGACTCCAACGGAATTGATCCACCGCCTGCAAAAGAGTCGACGACGACAGGAGCCTCGTCAGGATGGGCCGCACGAATCAGATTCCGGGCCACACGCAGGTATGTACGGTCCGCCGCGAGATCCCAGTTCGCAAACGATCCGATGAACCACAAGAGAGCCCGTTGGAGCTCCTCGTCGTCTTTGGGCGGTTGTCTGACGTCGGTCAGGATCTCGCTCGCGTGCGTCTTGAACCGCTCGGGGCACAGTTTGTCACAAGGATCGGGAAGTAGCAGCGCCAACAGAACCGCCCGCGATGACGCCAGCGGCCGCCTGGCCCACCACAGGTGAAGCGTCGATGGATGCCCATGCCGGATGTATCTTTCCCGTGCCGCATGCCTCGAAACCTCCGCAATGGGAAAGTCTACCTCAGCCAGTCGTTTGCACTGCTTGGGTATCATCGTTTACCACCGTAAGGCGGCTCATCGTCACGGACCTGCATGGGTTGGGTCATCGCATCAACTCTCAGGTAATAATGCTGCACTTTGCGGACCTCGTGCCAGTCGTACTGAATCGGATCGTAGACGGGGTCCTGCAAGATCGGCGTTGTAGAACAATTCGTCACGACGTAGAGCCAATAGCAATCGCGACGATCTTCCGCAACGCGTTTCTCGTTTGGCGACCACAAGATCGTGCCGGTGACCGCAGCTAGACCCTTCACCTCGATCAAACGCATTTCCCCGGAACGGGTATCGAGGCTGGTGACGTCGTACCCCAGATTCTTGGCACTGACGTCCTCGACTTGGCAGCCGCGGGCATTCTCGTGATCCATCACGACCTGCATAGCAACGGCCTCCGTCTCAAGATTGGGGCGGAGGTTTCTGACCTCGGTCGACCCACGTTCAGGATGTGGCAGAACGAGCACGCTCGTGAGGCGCTCCACAGCCTGCAGCGATAGTGCACCTTGGCGGGCGAGATCCTGTCGGCGATGCTCTCGTCGGGCGAGCAACTCAGCGTGTCGATTCTCGGCCTTGGCGAGACGACCCTCGGCTCCCTGACTTCCCTCTTCCACGTCGGCGGCAGCCCTGCCGATCTCCTCGTCGGTTCGTTGGAGCAGCTCGGTGAGGGAGAGTTCCACATGCTCCGCGATGCGTTCGACCTCAGTGAGGCGTTCTTCACGAGTGTCGTCGACAAACGGAACCAGCGCGTTCTCCTGGAGCCACTCGGTAGGCTCGGGAGCGAGAGCGATGGACGGTAGCTGGTCGGGTGCGTCGGCCGGTGTGAAATTGCCGAGCGCGCTTGGTTCGCGAAGCTCGGGCTCGGTCTCGTCGCGGATCTCTACCGCAAAGAGATTCTCATGCACAACGTGACCTAACCCGTCCACAACACGAGCTCGGTAGAAGTCGATGCGAGCCGGCGCGTCGTGAGCAAGTGAATGGAAACATGCGCCCCGTCCGAAGGGCTCCATCGCGTGGTCACGGGTGTGGCGACGAATGGACTCGAAGAGCGGGTGTCCAGGCGTGACCCACTCCAAACTGTGCTCGTCGGCGGTTTCGCGATCGGTCGAGCAGCGAGGATAGTGATTGGCGAGCTCAGACAGCTTCCAATCCTCCTGACGCTCGTAGCGGCGTAGAACCGTGGGCGTACGCGCGGGCTCGAAGGTGTGAGGTAGATTCTCGATCTGCTTGAGCTTGAACGGCACGAACTCGGCCGCGTCGCGTATGAAACGGGCGATGCTCTCTGGGACCAAGCGCCGCTCCTTCGCGCGAGCACGTCGTTCCACCAGCATCTCCAAGTTGAGCTTCTTGGCCGCTAGACCTTCCAGGGCATTCTGGCAAATGTTGCGGAAGCGGCCCTCGTCGACGTCTCTGAGGAGTCTCTCCTCCAAATCAGCGTCTCCGAGCTTGCCCGCGTAGTAGTCCCGGAGAACTCGCTCCACGTGGGATGCCGGCAAGACCTCCCCGACGACATTGAAGACAGCATCGTCGTCGAGGGCGTCGCGTATCTCCTGCAGCTTGTCGAGCAGTCGCTGAAGTACACGACCCTCAATGGTATTGGTAGCGACGAAGTTGAAGATCAGGCAATCCTTGAGCTGGCCGTAACGGTGGATACGGCCCATGCGCTGCTCGAGACGGTTGGGGTTCCAGGGAATGTCGTAGTTGAAGAGGATGTTGCAGCACTGCAGATTGATGCCTTCGCCGGCCGCTTCGGTGGCGACCAACACTTGGATTTCCCCGTCGCGAAACTGTTGCTCGGTGTAGATGCGGGTGCCGGCGTCGTCGCGGGATCCGGGCTTCATTCCCCCATGGATCACGCCGACTCGGAAGCCCCACGCTTCGAGATTCTCGACCAGGTAGTAGAGAGTGTCTTTGAACTCGGTGAAGAGCAACAGGCGGCGTTCGGAGTCATCGAAGAAGCCCTCGCTCGCGAGGAGCGCTTTGAGCTTGCCGAGCTTGGCTTCGGAGCCACTCTTCTCGACCGATTCGGCCTCTTTTGCAAGTTCGAGCAACTCAGCGATCTCCTGGCGAACCATATCGGCGTTGCCAACAAGCGTCACCGCGTCTAACAGGCTCTCGAGTCGCTCGCGCTCTTCCTCCTCCATCTCCTCGAGCTCATCCCAGTCGGGCAAGTCGGGAGGCGCGTTACGCGCCAAGGTCTGGGCTTGCTTCAAACCGATTTCGAGGCGCTTAGCCCTGTTCTCTAGGCTGCAGCGCATGGAGCGCGTACTGGAGGCGAGACGGCGCTGGTAGAGTGCCATCAAGAACCCGACGGCACGCGCTCGAGGGTCATCGCCCTGAGCTGCGGCACGAGCGCTCTGCCGTTTCACGAAACGAGTGATCTGACGGTAGAGATCAAACTCTTCGCCATCGATGGCGAAGTCCACAGTGTGCGGCACACGCTTGGTGAAGATTTTGCGAGCTTCCCAAGTTCCATCCTCGTTGCGCTCGGGAAAGTAAACCATCGCCTCCTTGGTGCGGCGCAGATAGAACGGCGCACGCTGGCGATTCATGGCCTGCTGAATGGAACTCACGTCGGCGTACGCGTCGTGATCGAGCAACTGCAGGAAGAGCGTGAAGTTGACCGGATCTCCCTTGTGGGGTGTCGCGGTCAGTAGCAGGTAGTGATCTGAAGTGTCGCGAAGAAGCTCGCCCAGTTTGTAGCGAAGACTCTTGTGGGACTCGTCGCGCGCTGACATACGGTGAGCCTCGTCAACAATGACGAGGTCCCAATGGACCTGACGCAAACCGGGGAGAATCTCGTCGCGCTTGGCGAGGTCCAGGGAAGTAATGACCCTCTTCTGCTCCATCCACTGATTGACCCCGAACTGATCCCGTATGTCGCTGCCCTTGAGCACTAGGAACTTCTCGTCGAACTTCTCCTTCAGCTCACGTTGCCACTGAAATGCAAGGTTCGCCGGAGCAACGATGAGTATCCGCTCCGCCAGCCCTCGGAGCCTCAGCTCCCGGATCAGGAGCCCTGCCATGATCGTCTTTCCGGCTCCTGCGTCGTCGGCCAACAGAAAACGAACGCGGGCAAGCTTGAGCAGGTAGTCATAGACGGCTTCGAGCTGATGGGGCAGCGGGTCGACGCGGGAAATCGAGAGCCCGAAATAGGGATCGAACTCCCAGGCGATGCCCAGGGCGTAGGCTTGCAGACCGAGGCGGAGAAGTGCTCCATCGCCGTCGTATCCGAAGCCCGGTTCGAGAATCGTCAGGGACTCGAGATCATCCTCGGCCAGCGTGACCTTCCGGAAGCGCTCGGTCTGAGTTCCGACGAGCCCCACGGTGAACGAGCCCTCTGCGCCGGCCCGCACGGTTTCGACGCGCATTGGCTCACTGAAGAGCGGTCCGGTGAGGACCTGCGATTCTTTGAGCGGAAGGCTCTTGTTCGAGCTCAAGTGTCCGACTCTCTTCTCTCGAGGCTGATAGAGCGACAGGGGTTCGCCGCGGGGAAACCTTGCTCTCGATCGATTCGCGGATACGCATCTTCGGGAGGCTGGAGTTGGTCCTGATGACCCTTCCTGACGCCGCGAAGCCCGAACTTGGCGTCGAGACAACTATCTGATTCGTAAGGAGTTGCAGAGTATCTCAGCCGTTCACCGGCGTCAACAATCGCCGTACCTGGCGCTACGCCACCGAAAGCGAACTGGATCCGCGTCAATTGGAAGGGCCCCGCGATGCGACCTAAGCTAAGCCGTGAAGAGCTCTTCGAACTCGTTTGGGCGGCGCCCTCCTCTTCCTTGGCCAAGGAACTCGGGATCTCGGATGTCGCGCTTGGGAAACTGTGTCTACGCGAGCAGGTTCCGAAACCTCCGCCCGGGTACTGGGCGAAGGTCCGGGCTGGACGGAGTCCCCGACGACCGCGACTTCCCGAGTTCCATCCGGAGCGGCGCCCACCGCGGCCAGTCGACATGCCGGGGACGCACCTGTCGCCAGGCAAGTTGCGCTACTTTCATCTCGCCCTCGAGAGACTGGGGGACGCGGCGGATCTCGGTGAGCTGCGCGTGGACGGAACTCGAATCCTCTCGCTTCCGGCGGAGCTCGCGTCGAGCCTCATCCTCACGCTTGAGTCCGTGCTTCGGTCAGGGGACGTCGATGACCACTCGTGGCAACGCGAACACGCGCACCGGAAGGTCATCGCGGAGCTGGTTGACACGCTCCTCCCCTTCGCCGAGTCGACGCTCCTCGTTCTTGCGCACAAGCGATCGTATGGTGATCCAGATCTATGCCTCGTTCGGCTCAATGCGGAGACGAAACGGTCGATTGCGCAGCTTCGGCGAATCGTGATTGAAAACAACCTCGACTTCGTGTGCCGAGGTCTCGACGGCAACTCAATCTCATGGCGAAAGAGTGGGTACGACCCGGATCTTCGAGCGTATCGAATTTTCGTTTCGACCAATCATGTGTGGGTGCGCGCCATCGACTCCGAGGACAAAGTGGTCGCGGAGACGGAGCGCGTTGATCTCTCGACAGTCCTGCCGATCGAATCGTTCGCGGAGCTCGACTTCCGAGTGCCCAGCGTGATCGCACCAAGCCGTGACCGGCTCGACGCTGGCCGAATCGGTCGGTACCTCAAGAGCAAGAATCTCCTCGACGAGTCGATGGATGCTTCCTGCCGGCTCGGCCAACTCAACGAGGACCCTAGCAACATATGCTCGCTCCGTTCTGCGCTGAGCGACACCGAGATTGATCAAGTCCGAGCCGCAAGCGAGCTGGCTCGAATCGCAGAGGCGCGACTGGACAATTGGGAGGCGGATTTGGGGCGTGAGTGCACGTCGATCGTCGAGGACTTCCTCGGCGTTCGCTTGGGCGATCGGGTGTGTCTCACCGAGGAGAGCCAGCGCCAACTGACTCTCCAACTGACCAGCGTGGATCTCTGGTCGAAGGACGAGGAGCTCGTCTTCTGGCTGACCGGGACCCGGTACCGTAAGGACGGCTCGTTGGGAAAGCGGGTGGAGTCTCGACTCGTTCGCGCTCGACTGAGTTCGACCGAGCGGCACCAGATCCAGCGAGCTCGCGAAATCGGCTTCAGAGTACGGTGACGCCACGATCGAGTTCAGCGGCGACTTCCGCTCGCCCTGAACCTATGGGCTCGAACACCACAATCCTTAAATAGTCCGAAGCTATCTCTAACAGTATGAAACAAGACGAAACAACCCGTCCGCTCACACTTCGGATCTCCCGAGAGCTCTGGAACAGATTCAAAGAGACGGTACCGCGCACGGTCCGTCTCAACGACGCCTTGGTCGAGCTCATTCAGAATCACTGCGACGCGCAGGAGCCAGAAGGAGGTATGAAGTGAATGGAAGAGTTTATTCGCCACTGGATCGAGTCGATTCAGGAGTATGGTCAAGATGAAGGCTCGCTCGAGGTCATTGTCACGAAGATCTATGAGGCCGGAGTTAACGACGGGGTAGAGGCCGTCGAAGCGTACCCGGAAGAGCATGGCCTGAAGAAGAAGAGCGACTCGGAGGAGGACTAGAGAGACGGGACTCGTGTTTCCTCACGAGCCCTCCCACCGCATTGAGCTGCACGTCCCATGACGGTTCGGTTGCGATCGCTCGCAGCGACCGCTCCGAAGCACGAAGCTCCCCGTTGAGGAGTGCTTCTTGGATCGGCGCAGCCAGGTTTCGAAGTTGGAGCACCTGAGTCACTCGGGCGCGGGTCAATCCGAGATCCCGTGCGACGGACGCAAGTCCCTCGACTCCCCCACTCTCGATCTGTCTCCCCAACCCGTGAGCGAGCGCAAGTAAGCGTGCGACTCGACTGGGAACCGGCCGCGCCTCCAACGGCGCCGGCTCAGGATCGACTTCGGCCGTCAGGCGGAGCTTCGACATGACTCCGCCTTCTTGCTGGGTCCGCTTCCGTCGCGAAGCTCAATGTCGACGGTGCCCTTCTCGCCCGAATACGTCAGGCGATCGATCACGAGTTCCAGGAGTCGGCGGCGCTCGTCCGCGAGAAGTTCTTCCCACAGCGGTAGGAAAGCCGCGAGCGAGTCCGCGAGCTCTTCCTCGTCGACCCGATCATGGAGCGCGAGGATCGCTTCGCGACTGTCGTCACGTTCGCTCTCGACGTTCTCGATTTGAGCTTCGACCTGACGGAGTCGCTCAGACGCGCCGGCCGAGGGACCGCCGTCCTCAAGCTGGTTCAAGACGCGACGCCGTCGTCGTCGAAGCTGATTTCGGTCCGCGTCCAGAGCACGCTGTCGAGACTGAAGTCGATTCGCTTCTTCTGTCGGTGACTCGTTCGACACCTTCAACGCGGCGGCCAACACTTTCGGATCGCGGCCGACGACGCGAAGGCGATCGACAACCGACTCCTCGAGGGTCGGGGCGGAGACCCGACTGCCGGGACATGCCCGCGCCCCTTGCTTGAGCTGGGTCTGGCAGACGTAGTAGCGATACCGCTTGGCTCCCTTGGACGTGGAGTGCGCGACCATGCGCTCACCACAGCGCTCGCACCAGAGGAGGCCACTCAGCAGAGTCTGGCTTCGCACGCGCTCGGGGGCAGTTGGGCCTCGTTGTTCAGTGTGGTCCTGCGCTCGGTCCCAGGTACCTCGGTCGACGATCGCGTCGTGATTCCCCGAGACGATTGACTCTCCGGCTCTCAGGTCTCCGACATAGAGCGGGTTCTGGAGGATTCTCCGGAGCGACGCCTTGTCGAACTTTCGACCACCGTGGGTTCGACCGCTTCCTGAGGTGTAACGCTTCGTCCGAACACCGCGCTCGTGGAGTTCCTCGAGGATCGCGGGGAGCGACTGCAGTCGTAGAAACGCGTCGAAGATCCCTCGGATCTGTTCGGCTTCCTCGGCGTTGATCACGAGCTTCTTATCGACGACGTCGTACCCGAGGACCGGCGTCCCCCCCGTCCAGTCGCCGCGCCGGCGGGTGGCGACGATCTTGTCACGCGTGCGCTCCGCGATCACCTCGCGCTCGAACTGAGCGAACGACATGAGAATGTTGAGAGTGAGCTTGCCCATGCTCGTGGCCGTGTTGAAGTCTTGCGTGACGGACACGAAGCTGATTCCGCGGTTGTCGAGAACGTCGATCACTCGGGCAAAGTCACCAAGCGATCGGCTCAGCCGGTCGATCTTGTAGACCGCAACAATATCCACCTCGCCCGCCTCGATATCCTGGAGCAGACGTCGAAACCCGGGACGTTCCGTGTTCGCACCAGTGTAGCCACCGTCGTCGTACCGCTCGGTGAGCGCGACCCAGCCCTTCCCTTTCTGACTCTGCACGTAGGCCTCGACCGCCTCGCGCTGGGCGTCGAGCGAGTTGAACTCCTGGTCCAGCCCTTCGGACGTACTCTTTCGAGTGTAGATCGCGACGCGTT
>JAJFFE010000324.1 GCA_021776775.1 Planctomycetota bacterium
GAGCGACTCGGTCTCGACGAAGAGATCGAAGACGGCGACGAGGACTCGTACGAGAGCGAGCAGGAAGAACCCACGGACCAAGATCGGGCCGAGCGGCGCGTTCTGCGAGAAGAGGATCTCTAAGATCTGAATTGATCGCGCAGAATCATTGAAGACGCCGGGGGATGGACTACGATCCCCCGGCGCTTTTTTTGTGCCCTGCCCAACTGCACCCTGAAACACCGCCCTTTCCCCTGGATGCCCCGATGCCAGTCCTACGTGCCGCCGCCCTCCTGTGCCTCGTCGCCGGTTGCGCGTTGCCCTCCGACAAGTCCACCGTGATTGTCGAGGCGCGCCCCACGGTCAGCACCACCCAGCGAACGACAGCGCTGGCGGGGACCGACGACGCTCCCCCTCTCACGGACGGTTCGGCCATTGTGCGCAGTGGAGCGCGCGATCCGCACGTGTACCAAGTCGACTACGCATGGTCGGCGACTACTCCGAAGTCGGTGGCCGCGCACTGGGACCCGGTCGCGGCGCACGCGCACTCGCTATCGAACCCCGACCTCGACGCCCGGGTGCAAACGGTTCCCACCTGGAGCCAAGGGGTGAAGTGGTCGGCCACGCCATCGCTGAAAGAATTCGCCCTGCGGGAGCAGTTCGAAAGCCAGTTCGTGGTGATGGCACCAGGTTCGGCTGCCGTGCTTTCGAGCCGTATTCAGTACCCGGTTGACCCTTCTTCTCCTCAACGCAAACGTCCGGAAGTTCTAGAACTCGAACTTCGCCGTTCACCGGGACGAGCAGACGACGGCCTCGGCGATGATTCGGCCAACGACCTTACGGTGAGCCTGGAACTCGGCGGGCCGGGCGCGGCGCCAGAACTGCTCCGACTTCACGAACCGTGGGCGGGATTTGTCGCGTTCTCCATCCCCCTGGGATCGATCGATTGCATGATCACTGTCATCCCCGCTCCCAACGGAGCGAAGAAAGACGAAGCGTTGGAGCGGGCGGCCGCGCAGGAAGATTTGCAGGCGACCAAGCCCGAGCCGCCGACTCGTGCCGAGTGGAGCGTATCCACCGCGTTGATCGACGCCTTTCGCTGGGGTCCCACGCAACGACAAGCACTGGTTCGATTCGCCCACGCGAACAACGCGTTGTTGACGCGAGACTTCGCCTTGGTGGCGGACGAGGCGCTGCTCGAAAGTTACGCCGCAGTGATCCGTGAGAGCCTGCCGCAAGTGTCGACCGCCTCCGCGGTCGGACCGCACCTCGAGCAACGCATGCTGCTTCTGCTCGCCGAAAGGTTGGACGACT
Organism: Planctomycetota bacterium; assembly: GCA_021776775.1. Lineage (GTDB taxonomy): Bacteria > Planctomycetota > UBA8108 > UBA1146 > JAJFFE01 > JAJFFE01. The sequence goes on from JAJFFE010000324.1 coordinate 1,294, forward strand.
TGCCCCCCGAGATGGAGTCCGCGTTGACCGCAAGGTGCGGGGCCGCGGCGCGCCACGCGTCGTCCCTGGAAGAGCTCGCGCGACCGACGAACACGATCGACGCGCTCGACCGTCGCATCGAAAACGAGAACCTTGTCTTCTTACGGGCGTCCGACGCCGCCGATCGAACCCGCGCCTTCGACTGGCTGACCCGCCAAGGCCAGACACCACTCAACTACGATCCACTCGCCCCGAGAGCAAGCCGTGACGCCGCCTTGCGCGCTATGCGTCAGGCAGCAGCCCAGAAGGGCGAGTCGCAACCATGAGCAAGAAGCGCAAGAAGCCAACGCCGTCCGCCAAAGGCACCGCAGCCAAGGATGAAGAGGCGTCACCGACGTCCGACGTGACGGAGTCGGCGACGTCCGACGAATCCAAGCCGGCCGAGCCCGACCCGACGCCGACGGACGCAGTCCAGCCAGCTCCAAATGACGCAGAAGTCGCGGAAGGCTCGCCGCCCGCGGACGCGTCCAAACCACCCCGCCGTTGGCGTCGACGGTTGCGGGTCACCACTTGGGTAATGCTGGTGGTGATCATTCTCGGTCGCATCGCCCTTCCGTTCATCTTGCCGAGTATCCTCGACGTCGCCCTCGAGTCGCGGGGACTACGCGCTACCTACGAGACTCTCGATCTCTCCATCCTCGGAGCCGATCTGGAACTGTGGCACCTCGAGATCCGCGATCGCGATACCGACGCGTTGTACCTGCACACGGAATACTGCCGCGCGGATATCGCCGTGACCGAGCTGTTCTTCGGTCGCCTCGTGGTGCGACGGTTGGAGTCCGACGGCGTCGACGTCGAGTTACGTCGCGAGGCCGACGGGTCGATCCCGTTCCTCGCCCGTCTGACCACAGGCTCCTCGGAATCACCGGAACCCGCCCAAGAAGAGGTCGGCGATCCGACGACCATCGATTCCCTGGAGCCACCGCTGCAACTGCAGGCGATGCGCCTTCAGCACGTGCACGTCCGGGTTCACGACGCAGCCATCGAGCCACCGTTCGAGGCGCGGTTCATGACCAACCTACGTCTCTCGAACGTCGGACATCCGGAGCGACCCGCCCTCGTCGAATTCTCGCTCGATGTCCCCGGGGTGGTCGATGCCATCCGAGTCGAAGGCACGGTAGATACGTCGCCGGAACAACTCAGCGCCCGCTTGACCTGCGCCCTCGCCGGATTCGATCCGAACGTCATCAGGCGGTATCTGCCCACCGTCGAACTTCCGGAAGACCCGCGGCTGTGGACCGCGAACGCCACCCTGGCGATCGACGGCAAGCGCGCCGAAGACGACGGCTGGGAGCTGTCGGCCAGCGTCACCAAAGCTAGAGCCAGCGCAGGCCGAATCGCGAACACCACCCTGGAACGCGCGGAAGTCCGTCTTCACCTTCACCGCGGTGTTGTTTCCCTGCGCTCGATCGAAGTCGACTCGAGCGACTCGCTTGCAAACTTGCCGACGGAGCTTGGTGATCTACAGCTTGCCGGACGCATCCACCGAGTCCGCGTGATCGCAACCGACATCCAACCCGACATCCAACCCGACAGCCCGGCCGTCACGACGGGTGCGCCAGCGACGGTAGCGCAACCGGCCGGCGCCCATTACGACATCACCGTCGACTACTCCCTACCGGGCTTCGCCGGAGAGAGCCGCGCCGGTGGACGGATCACTGTGTCGCGGGTGGCGGGCGGATCTCGTGTCACCGGCGATTTGAACCTCGCCATGTCCGACGTCAAACCAACCGCGACGGAGTTCCTGCTGGCGGGATCGGGCATCGAGCTTCCGGAGTCCGGGCGCCCACTGGGCGGACGGCTGACTTTCAACACCGAGTTTGGCAGTACAGAGTTTGGCGACGCCATCACCGGTCACTGTGAATTCAGTGATCTGCATTGGGGCGACGTCGAAACCTCCAGCCTTCTCGCTCTCGACCGCATCTCGGTGACCGGCATCCGGATCGATCCGGCCCCGCTCGCCATCACGGTCGGATCCGTCGAAATCGTGGCTCCCCGAGCCGACGTCGTTCGCCAACCCGATGGTTCGCTGGTCGCCGGAGGGTTTCGGTTCACCGCACCGAGCGACGCCCCGTCCGATAGTCCCAGTTCCGGGGACGAGCGTGCGACACCCACTGACGATCTCACCGATGTCCTGGCAGCGGTACCGGTCGAGCCCGACCCCGCGAACCCGGCACCAGCTGCAGCGCCCATGCGGTTCACCCTCGGCGAGTTCCTTCTGAGTGCCATGGAGATTTCCTACGACGACCGGGCGGTCGAACCCGGTTCCGATGCATCCGTGATCCGACTGAGTATTCCGGAGGTTCGGGTCGCGTCCTTGTCGCTCCCGTTCGAAGACGGAACTCCGGCCACCGGCAGCGTGCGACTCGCCATCCCCGGTCTGGTGCCCTCCGGAACGGCACGGGGGTCGCTCTCCCGCGAGGGGTCCAAACTGGTGATTCAGGGGTCGTTTCTCGGCGAAGGAATCTCGACCGAGGCGATCGCACCGTATCTCGAAGCGGCGGACGTCGAACTTCGCTTCGATGACGTTTCGGTAGCGTCTTCCATCGCCGGAACGTTTTACGATGACGGACGGGCGTCGTTCGAGTTGACCGAAGGAACCGTGACGCGCGCCGAGGCCGCCATCGCTACCGTGACGCACGCGCGGTCGTCGGTCGATACAGCGCAGTCCAACCTTTCGGTAGACGTCGCCGTCTCAGTCGCCGACTGCGTCGATACATTGCAGATCGTCGCCGAGGCCGATTGGAGCCGCGGCACTCGCGGCCGGGTGGCCATCACCGGCAGTGGAATCCGCGGCCAGGCGTTTGATACCGTCCTGCCGGACGGCACGCGGTGCATCTTAGAAGACGGTGTGTTCGAGCTGGGCGCCCGCGTCGCGGTCGACGAACTCGACGGTGCTGTAGACATGGACATTGCCGCGGACGGGTCGGCACGTCGAATCACCGTCGACATCGAGACCCTCGGCCTGAGTGACGGTGCGGTCGACGCGTTCCGCATCGAGTCAGCGTCTCTCACGGCGGAACGCATCGCAACCGACGTTTGTTGGATTGAAGCGCTCACTCTGAAGGGAACCCGCCTAGCAATTCACCGCACCGAAGACGGCAGCATCGAAGCACTAGGGTTCCGTATCGCACCGTCGGAGCCCGCTGCTGATTCGGAGCCGGACGTCAGTTCAGAGCCGAGTCCACCACCCGAGGTGGCAACGACGCCCAAGACCGACGGCAGCGAGACGGGATCGACGCAGCCCGCCGCCGGACCTCGCGGTGAGACCGCGGTTCCATCGATTCGGATCGGCCAGCTGAATCTCGAAATCGAGTCTCTACGCTACACCGACGCTACCTTGGCCGAGCCGATCGTCGTTTCGACGCGGATCTTCAACGACTCTCCGTGGCGAGTGCTCGAACCGAACGCCGAAGACATCACCCCGATCGCCCTTCGACTCGAAGCCGCCATTGACCCGTTCATCGAAACGATCGCACTGGATCTCAGCGTCGCCCCTTTTGCGGCCAGTCCCGAGCTGCGCGCGGAGTTGAAGAGCGCCGGGTGGAGCGGTTCCGCCCTGACACGGGTCATGCCGAGCCTCGCCGCCCAGTACGACGCACAAGATCTCGACGGCGCGTCGCTTTCGGCCAAGCTATGGACGGCGTTCGAACTCAAGCGGCGCTCTCCCTTGGAAGTTGATCTGAAGCGCGCATTCTCGCTTGAGGGTCGCCTGGACGACCTCGTGCTTCGCGACGCCGCCGGTGAGCCGCTCGCCGGAGTTCATGCCGTCGACTTCAGTGAGGTCAAGCTCGACCTCACACGGCGTCGCCTACGGATAGGGCAGCTCGAAGTGGATACTCCGATCGCTCGCGTCACGCGCGGGAGTGATCGTCTCCATGTGGCCGGCTTTCAGATCTTGAACCCGGCGACGACCGACTCTAAAGAGTCCCCTTCGGACGAGCCGGCATCAGCAGACGCACCCACCGCTTCAGACACAACCGCACCCTCAGACACACCGAGCCCGAGCGAGCCGCCGGTCGTTGCCGGTCCGGCGGTCGCGACGCCGCCCGCGTTCGAAATCACGGTGGGCGAGTTCCGCGTCAACGGGTTGGACGTCCGCTATGTCGATGAAACGTACCCAACGCCGTGGGTCGTGCCGCTCGACAATCTAGACCTCGAAGTACGCAACTTCGCGCCGGGCGCCAGCAACCCACGGCCGACCGATATCACCGTGCGAATGCGCGGCGCTGCCTTCGACAAACCGGTCGAGGGATCAGAACCGAAGCCGACCGCTGTGTTCAGCGATCTCTCGGTGGACGCACGTCTGACCCTGGGCACGGTGACTGCCGGCCGAGTCCGCGCTTCATTGAGCGGCCTCGACCTCGTCTTCTTTCAGCAGCCCGCCGCCGCAGGCGGAGTGACGATCGACGAAGGCGTTGTCGACGTGGAACTCGACGTCAAGTTGCGTGAGACCGGCGGCGTGCAGAATGACGGACAAATCGTGCTGACCGACCTGGCCGTCCAGGAAGGGCCCGACGGACCCATTCGCAAGTACCTGGGACTACCCACTCCACTGCAGGTCGCGGTGTTCGTGGTGCGCGACGACGACGGCTCGATCACCCTCCCGGCCGGGCTCGATATTCCCGGCGGCGGCGCGCCCATTCCGTTGTCGGAGATCACGCGCGCCGCGTCGAAAGCGATCGGTTCGGTCATCGCCGACGCCATCGCGTCGAGCCCTTTTCGGGTGACCGGCTCGGTGGCAAGCTTGGTCGGACTCGGGAACGACACCCCCGCCGTGCTCGGCGATCCGATCAAAGTTCCGTTCGTCGCCGGCGCGGTCCTGCCACAGATTGACGACGCCGAACTCAAGATCTTGCTCGGCGAGATCACGGACGACGTCACCGTTAAAGTGCAGTTGATTCACTCGATCGGGCACGCCGATATCGAGGTAGCTCGCTTGCGCGCCAACCCACCATCGGACGAGTGCATTGCCTTCACCGAGCGGCTTCGCCGTCGTCAGCGCGCACTGCTCGCCGATCGTCCCACGCTAGTGACGGCGGCGACCGACGCAGTGGTGGCAGGGCTCGACCGACGGGCCAAGATCGCGCGTACGGCCCTTCGCGAACACGACGCGGAACTCGGCACCGTAACCCGGGCAATCGACCGTTGGGTGACACTCGCCACCGAAACGTCGGAACACCGAACCGCTCGGCGCACCCGAGCGGCCGCGCTGCAGATCGCAGCCCGACGGCTAGAACTGACCGCCCAGCGGCTCACCGCGGCGGGCGTCCCCGAAGATCGCATCAAGATCAGACGCCCCGGCTATGACGATCCGATCGACCAAGGCGAGGTTCGCATCGAGCGGTTCCGCAAGTAGGTAACGCGCACGCCGGTGTCATCCCGGCGCGCGACAACGCTACTCGGACTCAGAAGCTCTTCGACACCGAGAGCTCCTCAATCCACTTGCGCAAGAACTCCACCGCGACCGGGTCCGGAATATCGCTACCCAACGTCGGCATGGCGCCTTCGTCGCGCACTTGCACGCGGTGAAGGAGAACGGATCGATCCGGATGCGCCGGGGCCACAATCTTCGCGTCGGTGATGCCGAGATCGCCCTGCTGGGGTTCACCCAACAATCCGCTGTCAGCCAGCGAACGGTCGAACCGCAAGTCGAGCGCCGCGTTTCCGGGACCGTCGGGCTGGTGGCAGCCGGCACAGTTGCTATCCAAGTAGCTGCGGGCGCGGTCGTCCAAGCTCGCCTGTTCGTCGTACGGATCAGCCAGCTGCGGCAACTTGGCGATATCCCCGGGATCGTTACCAAGGATCCCGTCCGGCTGCGCGAGCGATCGTAACTGCGTGCCGACGTTCATTTGCTCCGTGCGATCGACGCCGAGCAGAAAGTGGGTCACCGTGGTGTGGCAAACCGCACAGTCGTCTCGCGACGGCACCGTCCATCGCCTAGGACCGGTGGCTCCTTCAAACTGAATCGTGGTCCCCTCCGGTCGCAGCGTCGCGTCGGTTTGCTCTTCGTTCCAAACGTAGGACGCTGCCGCCCACCCGTCGGACTCTCGCTGAATCACGCGCGTCTCGAGCTGCCGCCACGACGATCCCTTCGCGGGCAGAGCAAAGTGTTTGACGAACAGCGTGCCGACCGGATACTCCCAGTCCTTGTCGCGATCGAACTTCGCTTTCTTGCCC
>JAJFFE010000325.1 GCA_021776775.1 Planctomycetota bacterium
TTCGGTGAAGCGGGGCTGAAGGTTCTGATGCCGGCTCCGTCCTACATGATCATCGACGGTAACGCATACCCCCTTCAGCCCCATGAGAATACGGTTGGGGTACCGCGCTAGCTGTGACGCTACGACGAACTTGACGTGACCAAAGGATCTGCAATGAGTCGCCTACGACGGTTTGTTCTCGGTTTGTTCTGTATCGGAGTTTCCCTGGGTTGGGGAGGCCTCGCTCGCGGCCAATGTGATCTGTCGCAACTCGTTGCCAGTGATTCCTCGGCCGAAGATCAGTTCGGTAGCGCGGTGTCGATCAGTGGGGATGTCCTGGTCGTGGGCGCTCCCTTCGACGACGACGTCGGAGAGGATTCCGGGTCGGCGTACGTTTATCGTTTTGACGGAACGAGCTGGGTTGAAGATACGAAGCTCATCGCCAGTGACGGCTTCGCCTTCGACCAGTTTGGTGGAGCCGTTTCGATCAGCGGACCTATTGTCGTGGTCGGCGCACCGTTCGACGACGTCGCAGGATCGAATTCTGGGTCGGCATACATCTTCCGCTTTGATGGAACGGGTTGGGTCGAAGAGTCGAAGCTCACCGCCAGCGACGCCGCAGCCGGCGATCGCTTCGGCACGTCCGTTTCGATGAGCGGGGGCCTCGTTGTTGTCGGGGCCAAGTCGGACGACGTCGGACCATTGATCGATTCAGGGTCCGCCTACATCTACCGTCACGACGGCGCCAACTGGATAGAGGAGACGAAGCTCACTGCTAGCGATGCGGAGACACAGGATGAGTTTGGCTCAGCGGTGTCTATCAGTGGGAATCGTGTTGCGGTCGGGGCCGCTTTGGATGACGACTCGGGAGAGGCGTCCGGCTCGGCATACGTTTACTACTACCAAGGAACCAGTTGGGTTGAAGAGGCCAAGCTCACTGCGAGCGACGCTGCACTAGGTGACAGCTTCGGCGGCGCCGTATCGATCAGTGGGCATCGCGTTGTTGTGGGGGCGATGGGATACGACGCTGGGGCGTTGTCGGATTCTGGCTCCGTGTACACCTATCGTTTTGACGGAACCAGCTGGGGCGATGAGGCAAAGCTCGAGCCCAGCTTTGCCAGCGCGGATGAACGCTTTGGCCGATCCGTGACGATCAGCGGAAACTTGGTCGTAGTCGGGGCGGCAAATGAAGATGCTGCAGACTCCGTCTTCGGCTCTGTCTTCATCTACCGCCACGATGGGTCCAGCTGGTCCGAAGACGAGGAACTCTTCGACGGCGGGTCATCCAGTCTGTTCGGAAGATCGGTGTCGATCAGCGGGGAACGCGTCGTGGTAGGAGGGCCTCTCCACGATGGTGCGGGGCCTTCGTCCGGCATCGCATACGTGCTGAGAGAAGGCGCGTTTTGGGCCGCTGAGGCAAAGATTGAGGCCAGCGATCCCGCGATGGATGATCAGTTTGGCAATGCCGTCTCGATCGACGGCGACGTTCTTGCCGTGGGCGTGCGCCTCGATGACGACGCAGGACTCAACTCGGGTTCAGCGTACATCTATCGACTGATCGAAGGTAGCTGGGTCCAAGAAGCGAAGATCGTGGCCAGCGATGCTGCTGCGGGAGATTTGTTCGGCGGTGACATCTCCATCAGCGGTGATATCGTCGTCGTTTCGGCCAGAAACAATGACGACGCCGGAACGTCTTCTGGCTCCGCGTACGTGTATCGCTTCGATGGGATCAACTGGATCGAAGAGGCCAAGCTCACCGCCAGTGACGCGACCACCTTTTGGGGGTTCGGGAATTCGGTCTCGATCAGCGGTGACGTCGTTGTTGTCAGCGCTAACGGTGCCGACGGCGGATTGGGAGCCGTGTACGTCTTTCGCTACGATGGAGTTGGCTGGGTCGAGGAGGCGAAACTCGTGGCTAGTGACCCCCAAGTGGAGGATGAGTTTGGCGAACTCGTTTCGATCGACGGCAATCGGATCCTGGTGGGCGCGGACCACGGAGATGCGTTCGCTGGCTCGGCCTACATCTTTGGCTACGACGGCACGACGTGGACCGAACAGATCAAGCTCACTGCGCCCTCCGGAGGTTTTTTCGGAACAAGCGGGGGGGTTAGTGGAGATCGAGTCCTCGTCGGGACCTTAGCCGAGGAGGAGGTGTACGTCTATCGCTACACAGGCACGGATTGGGTTGCGGAAGCGACGCTAACGGCCAGTGACGGCGGCACCGACTTTGGGTCAATAACCGCGTCGATCTGGGGGGGTCTCGTCGTTGTCGGAGCGTTCACCGATGACGAGGCGGGATCTAATGCGGGCGCTGCTTATGTGTACCGCTTTGATGGAACAAACTGGGTCGAGGTGGCCAAGATCACGACCAGCGACGCCGCCGCTGGGGACCAGTTCGGGACCTCGTCGTCGCTGAGTGGGAATCGTGTGGCGGTGGGTGCTATTAGCGCCGACGGTGCGTTCTCCAACACTGGGGCTGTGTACATCTTCGAGCCCGCCACCCTCCCCTCTCTCGACTGCAACCTGAACGGCGTCTCCGACCTGTGCGACATCGAGTACGGACTCAGCCTCGACTGCAATCTCAACGATGTACCGGACGAGTGCGAACCCGGAGTCTCTGTCAGCTCGGACCCGACTGGAACACCCGTCACCGTGGTAGGCACCGCCGATGAATGCCTCGAGACCGATGGAACGACCCCATTTGTACGCCTCCATCCACCGGGCGTGTCGCTGGCTCTCACAGCCCCGGTCACGTTGCAGGTTCCGCCCAGCGTGCCGCTGCTTGTTTTCGTTCGTTGGATCCGCGACGGAGTCGATCAACAGTTCGGTCAGCCCACGGTGGACGTGATCACCGCCGTCGCGCCGATCCAGCTGCATGCGTCTTACACGACCCCATACGACTACGTCTTGGATGGCTTCGATGAAGTCGACCCGATGGGTGAGCGGCTGGTCAGTCACGAGGAACTGGTCCAGCGATATACGGCGGAGCTGCCTGCGGGGGGGCCCTCGATCCAGAGTTACTTCGAGTCGTTGGACCTTACCGATGATCCGGTCCATCTACAGCAGTACGTTCAGCTGCAGACGCTCCTCGGAAACGCGTTTTTGGTGTCACTGGATGAACTCGGATACTTGGACGTCGATGAAGACGGATTCCCGGATCTCGGTCTTGAGGAGTTTCTAGCCGAGATCTTCGACCACACGGCTGACGGCCTCGTCGAAATGCGGAAGGTGCTGACGCACCTACGGGAAGCGGAAGATCTGATCGCACTGGACGCGTCTCTAGGGACTTCGATCGAAGAGGGAGCGATTCGAGATCTCGTGTATGCGATCGAGATCATGAGTCGGTTGTCGCTGCGTCGTATCCAAGCGTTTGCGTGGCTGGCGGCGGAAGAGACGCCGGAGGAGCAGCAAGAGGCGGGGTCGAGTTTCCTGGCGGCGCAGGCGGAGGTGGGAACCCTGATCCGAACTCTGAACTTGACCGAGGCGGTGATAGGAAGCGTCCTGACGCCGGACGAGCAGGAGCTGACGCGACTGCTTTCGCTCAATTTGTTCGCCCAACAGGCCAACCAGATTATGGCGGAGTTGCAACGAAGGATCGTGCCGAGTGGCTGGACGACCAGCTTGGGCCTTGCGCCGCAATCGATCCAGGTGTGGCAGAACTACGTTCCGAATCCTTCCATCTCGATGGAGTCGTTGTGGCAGGACGCGGTGACGTCGGCTCACAACGCCAGGGATCAGTGGTTGTTGGCGCAGTCGTTGGCGCGCCAGTTCGACATGGACCAGACCGCGCTGACTCAGGCACTGGCCGATCTGAGGTCGCGCTACTTGGTGGAACTCGAAGAGCTGACCGGGATCGATCCGACCTGTGATGGGACCGGCGGCTGCGACCCGGTGGAAGAGGACTTCCTCGGAGGCGATCCGGCGGTTCCGCTCGGCGACCGCGAGGCGATTGGACGCTACTACTCGAAGGTGTTCGGAAGCATCGATCGTCCACCGTTGGGCAACTTTCCCGGGCCGGAAGACCTCGTCGGAAGCGACACCCCGAGCGAGTTGGCGGAGCACCTACAGCACTTGCTGATCGCGGACGCGGCCGTGGAACGGGCCCGGGCGGAGATCCGTCGGATCGAAGGATACATCGAAACCGAGCAGGATCGTTCGACCGCGGTGATCGAGATCATTCTGGCTGACGTGGATACGCGGGTCAGCTTGGAAGAGCTCATCACGGACATTTCTAGTACGTCGCAATCGCGCGGGAGTTCGCAGTCGTACGTCGAATCCTGCAGCGGCGGTTTTCTGGGAATCGGACAATCTTGCGAGTTCGAGCCCGGAGACGCGGGAGAGGGCTTTTCGGAATCGAGTGGGACGAGCTTCAACCCGCGGGTCGGCGAGTTGATCGACGCGCGCGGAGATCTCGTGTTCCTGACCGAAATGCAGCGCGTCGCGATCGAAGGAGCTCAGTCGGAGTCGTCGGTGCGTCGACTGCTATTCGATCTGGCGGTGGCGTTTTCCGAACGGAAGCAACGGGAGCTCGAGTACGAAGCAGCGATCCTCGCGTTTCGTCGAGTCACCTTGCGTTTGGCGCTTCTGATTGACGAGTATGTAGCGGCGAGAGCGGACCTATCGAGCGCGTACTTCGTGAATCCGGCGTACCGAGTGCTCAGGGATGAGGCGAAGGAGTACGCACGGTGGCTCACGGTCCGGGCCAAGATCCTCGCGTATCGAGCCGCTCGACGCTTGGAGTACGCGTGGTCGTGGCGGTACTCCAACGAGGATCTCGGATCGCTGTACGACGGTTTCGACAGCGTCAGCTCGATCTTCCGAGCGTCGACGGCCGAAGACGTGCTCAATTTCTTGCGAGCACTCAAGGAGTGGGACTTCCAGAGTCGTCAGATGTTGGCAAACCAGGAGCTCGACCACGCGGTCATCAGTGTCCGCAAAGACGTCTTGGGGCTTCCCGACTTCGAGGATGGCGACTTGGTGCCGCTCGAGGAACTCTTATCGAGAAGAGCGACGTTCCAGCAGTTCGTTCAGGGCAATCTTTTGACCCAATTCATCAGCGTCGACATTTCAGGTAGTGCAGACGTTCCGTCGCTATTGCTGCCGTTTGCGATCTCGACGCTTCGCCCGATCTCAACGCCTCGGGACCCAACGCCGGCGATCCCACCTGTGGCGTCACGGTTCGATCCCGACGAATGGAACCGAAAGATCCAGACGTTGCGAATGAACCTGGTGGGAGACGCGGACCTACTGACTGGCTCCCCGGAGCAAGCGGTGTCGGTGACGGTGGTGCAACGGGGGGCGGCGGCGCTCGAGCCAAATCCGCTTCGGGACGAAACGTTGATCCTGTTCGATCCGGATCCGTGGGAGGACTTGAGCAATCCGTTTGCGTATCCGAACGCGGTGTCATTCGAAGCGACGGTGAACCAAGACATTTTCGCTGCAGCAGGAGGAACGTCGTTCGTGGGGACTGGCTTTGAGAACAGAGCCGTCTCGGCCTCAGAATGGACGATCTACATCAGTACCAACCTTGGACCGTCCGTTGCCTTGGACTTTAGCCAGCTTCGAGACATCGAGCTTCGCATCGAGTACGAGGCCAAGTCGCCGGACCTGTTCACCTTGGTGGAGCCGTAGCGATTCGCGATGCTGTCTCTCACCGCCGCGCGGTTCCTCCGACATTGTGCCGAGCTGCGTGTCACCACATTCGGCACCTTTTCTGCGAGAACTTGCGAATGCTACCACCGGTCAGTGGTGTGGGGGTCCAACGATTCTTTGGAGCCCCGATGTTAATGATAAGATATCAGCTTGAAACGGATTACGCTGCTATTGGTTGCTGATTGATTGAGGTGTTCGAATGGCGTCGACGAGAGGCGTATGGTCCATCAATTCGTCGGAACGCATTCGGGGCGTGTTTATGGTTAGGTTGTCGCTTACGGCTCATCGAGCCGAGGCACGATCCGTCGGAGATGACGTGTGGCAGCGCGGACGTGAAGCGACGCGCGAGCAAGATTTGGCGACTGGATAGAACGGTGGCCCGATGATCACGCCGACGACATCGAGTTAGGCAGCGCGATGGTAGTACTTGAGAAGCCCGCCGAGTCGTGCGCGGCACTCGACAGCGCCGGGACCGTCGGTGACGTGCCCGTCGATGAGTTTGTTTTCGAGACCCTGGTGATTTCGCTCGGTCAGGAAGTGAACCATGTACTCGGAGATGGCTCGTCGAAGCGATCGCTCGCCGAACAGGATGAGTTTGTCGAGACATTCCTCTTGAATGGACCTGACGAATCGCTCGGCGTAGGCGTTCAGATTCGGGCTTCGCCTCGGCAGTTTGATGTTCTTCACGCCGCAGTCCTTGAGGATTCGAATGAACTGGGGCGTGTACTTGCCGTCGCGGTCGTGAATGAAGTATCGCTTGCCACGAAGGAAGCCGCTCTCGCAATCGACGAGGTTGCGACCGACTTGCACCATGAACGCGTCGTTTGGATTGGGCGTGATCCCGGCAATTTCGACACGGCGTGTGGAGAGTTCAATGAAGAAGAGCACGTAGTACGTGACCAGTCCCTTCCTGGTCCAAACCTCCACGGAGAAGAAGTCCGTCGCCGCAAAGAGATCCCAGTGAGTGCTCAGAAAGTCCCGCCACTTGGTCCTCTTGCCTCGCTCTGGCGCAGGGACGATGCCGTTGTCCTTGAGCACGTTGGCGATCGTAGTGCGACCGACGACATGACCGACGTTCTCCAGAGCACCCATGATTCGAGTGTAGCCCCAGGACGAATTGTCGGTGGCGAAGCGGACGATCAGTTCGCGAATCTCCTTCATGATCGGAGGTCGTCCACGGCCGCGCCGACGATTCGAGTAGTCGTGCTTCATGGCAATGAGCTTGCGATGCCATCCGAGCAACGTGTCCGGCAAGAACAACGTTGGGATGCCAAACAGACCCTTGCGACCGACGGCCTTCGCCTTCACCGCAAGACGACGACGCTGGCCATCGGTCAGTCGCGGGCACTTCCCGCCGTGGAGTTCGAGCAGCACTCGGTTCTGTTCGATCAGATAGTCGATAACATCGGCTTGGCGCTGGTTGAGCCAGCCCGCCGTCGCCGTAATGATCACTTGCAGCGGCGTAAGGATTTCGTTCATGCGAAGGATTGTAAACGCGTGGCTTGATCAACGCGCCGTTGAACGTGAATCGCGCAAGTGCGAGAATCGACCGTCGTTGCGCGTTGCGACGAATAGATGGACATTACGCCACTGCGACATGCACGCTGGCAACGTTCTTACGGACAAAGCCGGTTGTGTGGCACTGATTGACTTTGGCCTGACGGTCGAGGTCGACCGGGAGACTCAAGTTTGTCTCGCCAAACTCTTCTTGAGTATTGCAACTCGGGATGGGGCCGAGGCTGCAGATGCCATCAAGCGCTCGGCCCAAGTCGTTCATGACTGTTTCGATGCGGACCACTTTCGCCGGGAGCTTCAGTCCTTGTTGGACGGCCTCGGGCGGGAAGCGAAGAACTTCCAAGTAGCAGGCTTCGTAGCGGAGTTGTTTAGGATTCAAGGCAAGTGCGGATTGCGTAGCTCGTCGGCCTTCACTCTTCCGATCCTCGCACTCTTTGCATTCGAGGGGTTGGTGAAGAGTCTGGCGCCTGAGTTGGACTTTCAGGCTGAGGCAGTGCCGTTTGTGGTTTCCGCGCTAAGGACGGCCTAGGCGTCGGCACTGATGCGCGCGTCCTGTCCGGTTTACGTCTGAACTCGATTGTCGCCAGCTCGAGACGTTTTGAAGACGTTTGAGCTTCCCCGAGTTTTGCGTGCACGGCGCTATGTAGTTGAGTCGACCACGAGCGGAGCGCGTGGTCAAGAAACAGAAGGCGGCAACGCCGCCTTTCCTCTTGGGGGAGGCCTCGCGTAGCGGAGCCTTAGCGGAGCTCAGGCGAAGCGAGGCCGTGTGGGGGCGCAGCCCCCACGGGGAGGGTGCTCGAGGGAGGGGGTTAGCTTTCTGTGGAAAACTTTTCGTAGCCCTCATCACGCCGCTTCCTCGTTCTCGAGCTGAAGCGGGCTCCGATACCCGATCGCCGAATGCAATCGTTGCGTGTTGTAGAACATCTCGATGTACTCGAAGAGACTGCTGCGCAGCTGATCAGCGTTCTCGTAGACCTCGTGGTGTACGCGTTCAGTCTTGAGCGTTCCGAAGAAGCTCTCCATTGTTGCGTTGTCGTAACAGTTGCCCTTCCGGCTCATACTTCCAACGATTCCCTGCGCTTTCAGAGCGTCGCGGTATGCCCTTGAAGCGTACTGGCAACCGCGATCCGAGTGGTGGACGCACGGCGCCTGTCGTGTTTCGAGGGCGTTCATGAGCGCTTTCAGTGTGAGGTCAGTATTGGGCTGCGACCCGGTGGCCCAGCCAACGATCCTTCGTGAACAAAGATCGAGCACAGCGGCGAGGTAACTCCACTCGTTCCCGACTCGCAGGTAGGTCATGTCGGCCACCCATACTTGATCGGGACGTGTGATCTCAATCCCAGGCAGCCTGTTCGGAAACACAGGATCGCCATGGTTCGAGTTCGTCGTTGCTGGCCGCTTGAACTTCTTCTTAACCTTCGATCGGATCCCGTTCTCGCGCATGAGACGTTCGACTCGATCCAAACCGCAAACGACACCTCGCTGCAGCAGTGATTGATGAACGCGTGGCGAACCATACGTCTCGTGGCTCTGCGCGTGAACCTCGCGTATCTTCTCGACAAGCTCGCTGTTCTCGCGCCGCGTCCTCGACACGCCTCGAGATAGCCAACTGTAGTAGCTGTTGCGGGAGACCTTCAGCGCCTTGCAGGCCTGGCTTACCTCGAAGATCTCCCGATTCTCGAGGACGAACCGATATCTCAGTTCTCTTCGTTCGCGAAGTAAGCCGCCGCTTTTTTTAGGATCTCTCGATCCATCTTCACCTTGGCGAGCTCCTTTCGAAGCTCACGAACTTCTTGCTCAAGGTCAAGAATCGATTGCTCACCCTCCTTCGGTAGCACGGCACCGTTCCCGGCTAGCTTGCGCTTCCAGCCATGAAGAAGGTTCTCGTGGATACCAAGGCTACTGGCGACTTCTACAACTGAGCGACCCTGCTCGACAACCTGCCGAACCGCGTCGACCTTGAACTCGTTGGTGTACTTCCGTCTGGGTTTCCCCATTGCTCACGTCCTTCCGGGGAACCATTATCCCCTTTTAGGCCGTGTCCACAATTCCCAGGGAAGCTCA
>JAJFFE010000326.1 GCA_021776775.1 Planctomycetota bacterium
TGAGCTTCATCGACTGGTACAACCACCGCCGACGCCACACCCGCCTCGACAACCAATCACCCGTCCGCTACGAACTACACCACCAACCCGCGGCTCAAGCCGCATAGCCACCCGGTGTCAACCAAACCGGGTCAGCTCCAATGTGGCGTCTACGGCGCCGATCTCGTTGACGATCAGGTCGTGATCCGGAATCCAGGTCCAAACGACCGTGTTGCTGTCACATGCCCCGCACTCGAATCGCACGGCCACGGGCGGGCTCGGACACCTCTACCCGCCAGGCGACAACTAGACCAGCGGCCAGCTAGCACTCAGCTTCCCAGTCCGATCTTCCTGCGCGGGCATCTTGCAGGCGCGACATGAAGTCGCCCGTGCAGGTGTACCGGGTGCCTGAGTTGATGAGTTCGAAGTCAGGGATGAACGGATCGAACACCGTGTAGCCGGTACCGGCTTCCCATAGCGCTGCCATCTCTCTCGTGATGCTCCAGGCGCCGTCCACTTGGTTGGATTGTGATGACCATTGGGAGGTCACGTCGAGGACCACTGCACCGGTTGTCGATTCGAACACGAACTTGTCGACGCTCTCAATGTCGAATATGCCAGACAGGGCTTCCAGCAGATCGGATCTAGTTAGGTCGAATCCGACTGAGAACGCCAACGCCTGCTCCTCCGGTGTCAGCGGCGGAGTCGTGGTCGTTGTTGTTGTGGTCGTCGCCGTGGTGGTTGGTGCCGCGGTCGTTGTAGGTGCTTCGGTCGTGGTCGGCGCGGCGGTCGTTGTTGGCGCGGCGGTCGTTGCCGCTACGGACGCTGCAATTGTTGTCGGGGCCACCGCCACGACCGGATCGTCGTCGTCGCCGCCTCCGAGCGCACCGGCAATCCCGATCACCACAACCACGGCAGCAGTGATCAGAACCCATCGGCGTCGCCACCACGGCTTCTTCCCGCCAGAGGTTTCGCCTGTGGCCGCCTGCGGTGGGGGAGGAGGGAGAATGGAATCGCTCATTGAGTCCGCCTATCAGGAATCCGCCGGCCGGCCGCCAGCGCAGGCGGCCAGTACCGCGCAGCGTGCAGATCCAGCGCATCCCGAGGACGGAACTCTCTTCCACAGCCCCGCTGAATGAATGTCAGACCGCGCGTCTACGTTCGAGGCATTGGTCGGAGCGGGTGATCGCCGGCCGGTGGGGAGCATGGAGTAGATGGATAAAGCACCTGATCCAGGGGCGGCTGTGACACGACGCCTACTGCAGACAGTGTGGGATGTCCTCGCTGCGCTCAACGCGGTCGGCGCCGACATGCAGGCCGTCTGGAACCTGCAAGCCACCATCAACGCCGATCAGCAGATCGTCTGGAACGTCCTATCGCTCCTGATCATTCCCGACATCGGCCGAGCCCACCTCCTCGCCGCCCGGTGGCGTGCCGAACTCGATCCGCCACGGTGGAAAGCAACGCTCGAACCGACCAGATGGGCCGCTGAACTCACCCAAGGACCGCCATGACCTCACCGAGACGCCTACCTGCGACCACGTCCCAGAAAGAACTCGTCAGGATCTATGCGGATGCTGATCCGACCGGCGCCACCATCGAGTTCGGTGTCACCACCGGACCGTTGAGCTCCGCGCAACCGTCGAGCTGGGTTGCCGGCACCTGGGACACCTGGACAGCCGCGGCCAGCTCCGCCACCTCGCTCACCCCGCTCATCGGCTCCGCCACCGCAACACCCCCAGCGACGATCGCCGTCACAGCCGGCACCTACCGGCTCTGGGTACGCATCTCGACCGGCACCGAACGACCCGTGATCGATCTCGGTCTCCTCGAGGCCTACTGAAAGCGTCTGCCCCTCCGCCCTTGTAGGGGCAGCGACGTGCCGGGACAATCCCGCCAGCGTCACGACACCGAAGAAGCCCTCCGTCTACGCCGCCCGCCGGCCCGGACGGAGGGCTTTTCGCGCTACCCGTTACCGGCACAACGTCATCGCCGGATCGGAGCGTCAGGAGAAGGGACGCACGGGGTGGCGGACTCGTCAGTCCGCATCGTGCGCAGGCCAGGCGCTCGAGAAGCGCCGATCCCACACAGTCTCAAGCGCGGCCCAACAGCGTGACTATCGAGCGGACCCCAGCCCGTGTACGGCACCACACTTCGCCCGTGATGCTGCGCGGGCACCGTCTCTCTAGGCCGCGATTATCGAGTGCCTCGATGGGCTCACTGGCCGGACGTTGCCGCGATCGATACGTGCCGATATCGAGCGGGCCGACAGCAGTTACAAAGACGGTCCGTGACGAGGGGGCGTCAGCTTCCCTCTGGGTCTGATGAGGGGGTACTCAGACCCGTCGACGCAGACCATTGCGCTGACCACGCGCCCCGATTGCGTAGCCCCTATTCGCAGGCTCGTCCCCGCGGGAAGCGCTATGGGCCGTCGCACCGACGGATGACTAGCCGCCAGACCGAGGAGTAGGCCCCGGGACGGGTCGACGAATACGAGGAGGTAGCCGGCGAGATCGGTGTTCTTTCTCTGAAGGTCTCTTCCCCTCAGCGCCTTGTAGAGCGGCTTGCGAATTCCTCCCTTGAAGAGGAATGGGCTGCCGGTCCGCTCGATGGATCTGATGGCCAATCGCTGAGAACCGAAGAACCAAACCGAGAATCCAACGAATACCAAAGAGCCGAGGGTGAGCATCCATGGAGCGAATCTCCCACTCGCAGCCCCGGCAATCACGGCAGCGATGGACAACCCGTAGGTAGATATGAAGCCAACACAACGCTTCTTCAACAACGCGACGGTCGAGACGACGACCACTCGGCCCGGTGCTGGACCTGGTGGGCGGACCGGAAGCCAGGACTCAAGCGGATGCTCGTCTTCATTGTCATGTCGCACCGCCGTTCCGTCCACCTCGGCAGGGTAGTGCTCGGCCCATGACTGGAAACAGAAAGTGCATCGGCAAAAGCGAGACAACCAAGGCCG
>JAJFFE010000327.1 GCA_021776775.1 Planctomycetota bacterium
GCCAGTCGCGCCGCCCGTGGTTGTCAGGTTGAACCCGAGATACTTGACGCGCCCGAGGCACCTGATCTCGATGGACTTCTCTGTGCCGTCCTCCGTCGCGGAAGATCCGATGGTGGCGCCTGAGATGGCGGCCAGGGCGCCGGCTGCTGTTGCCGACTCCTGACACGTCAGTAGCGTCACCGTGTCGGTGACCCCGGTCAGTAGGCTGACCTTGACGTTTTCGTAGTCCGAGACATCGATTCGACCGATCGCGGTTGCGGGTGAATCGACATCCCCAGAAGGGGCGACCAGGATGGGCGCCAATACAAGATGACTCTCCGTGAGGTCGGAGAAGTTCTGTGCGAACCGTTGCATTTGTGTGGTCTCCGTTAGTGGATTGGTGGAGGGTCAGGATTAGGCGACGGCGGAGATGTCGAGGCCGGTTGCCTTGCAGAACGCTTTGGGTTGAAGCGTCACGAAGTCATGCGCCATGACGCCGCGAATGGACGTGCGCAGAGTCGCGAAGTTGTTCGAGGTCTCTGTCGAGGCCGCGAAAGCCATTCCGCTGTAGCGGGCCAAGAGACCCTGGGTCCAGTCTCCGAAGACCAAGTTCTCGGCGGTGGAAACGCCCGTGTTGAGCTGTCCGGTGCGCATGATCGGGAGCTGCATGACGCTGGAGAGCATCGCTTGGTCTTCCGAGCTGAACATCGGACGACCGTCACGGTCCTTCGTCTCACCGAGAGCCCAGAATGCTTCACGGCTGGCAGCCCAGCCCATCTTTCCGCCGGTGTCGGGGAAGGCATTCTCGTCGTCGACCTTCTTCATCTGCTTGCGCAGGTTGGTCGTGATCGTCTGGACGTTCGTCGCGTCCCCGAATTGGATGCCGGTCCAGGCGTAGGACTGCACTCCGGTGTCGTTGAGGAGTCCAAGGGGCTCCTTGTTGCCGGTGCCGTTGAAGATCACGGTGTCTTCCTTGAGCGCAAACTGTTTGGCGATCCGCTCTTGGATCCAGGTGTCGATTGCCCGAGCGGGCTGGTTCACCATGTTGAAGCTGAGGGGAACCAGGGCACCCATGACGCGCGGACGGATCTCGATGTTCGAGAACCTGTTGACGCTTTCGGTGATGGCCTCTTCGGCTTCTGTGTCGACGTAGTAGGCGATAGGCACGCCTTGGTCGACGACCCACGAGACGTTGCCGACGACGCCAGTGATGACCGTCAAGCCCATCTGGACAGCAATCTCGTGCTCTTCCAGGTAGGGGATGATCTGGTCCTGGACCTCGTGGGGAATGAAGAAGAAGCCGCCAGCGGAATCGGTGCCCGCGTTGATGGCAGTCTTCATGGCGATGAAGTCCTCGGAAGCGTTTCCTTGGCCTTGCTCAATCGCCTGCTTGTTCACTTCGACTTCGTAGCCGTACTCCTTGTCATCCGCCCTGGCTCGCCCCGTGAGAAGCTTTGCCATGCGGCCCATGGAGAACTTCCGGCCAGCCGTGTTCTTCTCGCCGGCCTTGGCGACCTCGACGCCGGGGAGGCTGGGGCGCTTCGCGAGGGATGTTTGCAAGCCCTCGATCTGCTTCCGCATCTCCTCTACCGAATCGGCGATTTCTTTCCGCTGTTCGTCGCGGCTCTTCTGTTCGGTCGCCTGGGCGTTTTGCCAGTCGTCCTGCGATTTCTTGATCTGCTCCGTGAGCATCTCGACAGTGCTGTCGATGATTTCCTTTGCGTCAAACTGAGGCATTTTGCCTGCCCTCCTGGGGCGTGCAACGGGGTTAGGTGCGGCCCTCCTTGAGCCGCGTGTCGACCTCGCTGGCGATGCCCGCTAGGGCGACGCTCAGCGCCGTTGCTTGCGCGATGTCTTCTTCAGCATCGGAGCCGTCAGCCTTGTTTGACGCATCACCGGGAATGCCCGCGTGACCGTCGGCCTGCTCGCTGTTCGAGTCTTTCTCTGCAAGCGAGGAAACGAGGACGTGGATTTCTCCGATCGCCGCCTCCTGTTTTTTGTCCCGCTGCTCTAAGCGGTCGAGCGACGCGAGCACCTTCTCCATTGCGTCGTCTTCTTCGGCCTTCGGCTCTTTCGGCTCGGCCAGCATCTTCGTCATGGTCGGCACCCACTCGACCGGCACGAAGCCCTTCAAGAGCCCGAGCGCATTGCTGGTCTCCTGGTACTCCTCCGGCTTCAGGATCGCGGACAGCACCTCGTCCGATCCCGCCTTGGTGACGAGCCCCTTGGTAAGCATCTCGTCGACAGATCGACGGATAGCGTCCTGGTGCATGGGGACAGCGACCAAGCTGATCTCTAGTAGGGAATGCTTGGTGGACAAGATCCCGAACGGCCCGAGCCCAAGACCCTCTCGCTCGTCCTTGTCCTGCACCGGCTGGGTTTTGAGGATCCGGACGCCGACGGATGTCGCCTTGACGATCCCTGCGTCCACGAACCGATTGAGCTCGTCGGTGAAGACGGACGTTCCCTCGGGAGCGATCTCGATGTCGCCCTCAAGAGAACGGAAGTTGCCGGCCATGCCCTTGGTCGAGAGGTTCCTGGCAACCCCCACAGGGGGACGAGTGCGACCGTCATGCGACCAAAGCGCCACGGGGTTGCGGCGGAAGTCTTTCAGCACCCACCCATCGACCTTCAGGATGTCGCCGACTCGATCGGGCGCTTCGCTGGAGAACGTGTAGCGGAACGTGCGATCGCCGACCCGCTTCATTTCCACGTCCGGCAGCGGCGCGTAGTCGCGGAATTGCAGCCTCTCAGCGTCAGACTTGAGAGCGACAACCGAGTCGAAACCCATGCCGCCCATCTCTTCCTCGGTCGCCTGGCCCATGAGGACTTTGGCTTCGAGCATCTGCTTTTCGATGTTCATTCGTCTTCGTCCTCGATGTCCTCGACTACCGGATTGAGGGTGCACCGGCAGTTGATTATTTGATCCATGGGGGCGTCCTCGTCGCCCGGGAACTTCAACCCGGGCGAGAACTCCTTGCCGACATCCACGATCTTCCCGTCGATGGCGCTGTGCTTTGAGCGGACAAACTCGTCATCGTTCGTGATCCACTCGTGCCGCTCTGTCCCGTCCTCTTTCATCTGCTGGACCCGAGTCCAGTTGGCGATAGAAGTCGTCTCGGTTCGAGCGATTCGCTCTGCGCGGAACGCCGCTTCTTTGACGAGCTTGTTGATGCGCGGCGACCACTCTCCGGCTGTGCGCTCAAGTAGCGCGCGAACGGATTCGGATGCCAGCGGGGACGCTTCGGACAGAACCGTGCTTACAAGCTGAAAGATTTCCTCTTGGAGAGTCTTCGAGACCTGAGCGAGCGCCTCCTTCTTGCGCTGCACGAGGGCAGCCGCAAAGTCTGGGATGTCGACCGTGATCGAGGTCCCGCCGGTTACCGCAGAAACAGAGTCGGCGCCGACCTTGAAGGCCCCCCGATATCCAGGGTCCACGGCTCGAATGAACGAGTCGGCCCAGGTCCCAGCGGTCTTGCGGAGCAGGCGGCGAAGCACGCGTTCAATTTCTGAACTCGTAGCCTTCTCGACCGTCTCACCGGATTTGCTGGCGACACCGGCGTATTCGCGCAGTTCGAATCGAGCAGCAAGCGCAAAGTCTTTGATCGTGCGCTTGACGCTCTTCGTCATCGACGCGACGACCGGCGCTAGATCTTCATCGGCCTGGTTGGCGATCTTGGCGCGTGCTGTCCTATCGCGCGCCTTGCGAGCAGTGTGTGCCGATTTTGATGCTTCTTCCTCATTTGCATCAGACGTGTCGTCCGACTCCTCGTTGGCCGGATCGCTTGCGATTTCCTGTGGAGTTTCTTCGGGCGCGTCCTCGTCGACACGCGTCCAACTCGACGGCACATAGCGCTCGTCCCCGCCCTCCACGTCCTCTTCGATCTCCATGTCGGCCATGGAAGCGGACTCGTTGAACGAACGCCCCACACCCATCAAGGAGGTCACGCGCCCGATCTTCTCGTCCGCTGACTCGCGCAGTGCGTCGACCGCAGCGGTGTCGAAGAACATTCGATAACCGGACTCGGGCCCGACAATGCGGCTCAAGAATCCGTTGTTCAGCTCGTCGGTCAGGAAGTCCAGGTAGGGGATCACCGTGACTTCCCAGAAGGCGCGCATGGCCTCCTGAGCGTTGGAGCGATTCACGTCGTCCGTGATCCCGATAACCGGCTTCGTGACCCCAAAGACGGCCATGATCGTGTCCCTGAGCCACACCTTTAGCTCGCGGAACTCCATGTCTTGGGGGCTCCATGCGTGGGGCGTGAAATCAACGTCGGCGCCCAGCACGATTGGGGTCCTGTGCCTTTGAGGGTCCCCGTTGTTCGCCTGGTGGCTCTCTTTGAGCATCTGGCGCTCAGCGGGTGAGAGTTGACCGCTCTTGGACTTGAAGACCCCGTTCGGCTGCCCCCCATTCGCCAGTAGCGCCTCATTGAACCGCTCGGAAGCGAAGTCTTGGGCCACAGTCCGCATGGCCGCCGTCATGGGACCGACACCGCGCAGTGGGCTGTAAGGATCGACCTCGTGCAGGTGCAGGACTGAGTGCGCCGGGAACGAGACCTTCTTGCCGCTCGCACCCTGGTACTCCCATGCAACAGGGAGCTGCGAGTTCTCGTCCTGGACCATCTCCACGATGTTCCCGGCCACGATCCACATCTCGTCGGGGACCTCGATTTGCCCTAGCCCCTTGTTATCCATGGGCAGGAGCTTCAGCCCCTCCTTAGTCTCCTGGCGCTTGGACAGGAACCAGAAGACTTCCCCGTGCAGAAAGTGGTAGACGGTCTGCAAGCGCAGTGTCTTGCGCTGAGTCAGGAGCGGGTTCGGTCGCCGGAACAGGTCGAACAGTGCGCCGCTCGTGACGATATCCGATTCCGGGTCGTCACTCGTGCGAATGAGCATGGGCACCGAATTGACGGCGCGCACGATCGCGTTGATGCACGCATAGACCCATGGATTCTCCAAGTACGGCTGCCTGATCGAATCGCTTCCACCCTGTTGAGCGCCCAGTGCCCTAAGCAGGCTCCCCGTATTCGCACCAAACGAGAAAGACTTCTCTTGCGTGACCTCTCCGTCGGCGCGCGCAAATGGGTCGCTGTGCATGTCCTCTTTCGAGGAGTGAACCCCACAGAACGGCTTTACTTCCTTTTCCTGAAGCTTGGCCGGGGATCCTGTTGTTCGGTCGATGCTTGCGATCACGTTCGCCGGGTGACCCATATAAATGAGGGTCTTTCCCTGTTGGCGAGGCTATGGCTGTTCCGTAGTAAGGGCGATGGAGCCGGGAATTCTAAAAGGGAATCGACATCCATGACCGCATCACATCGCCAGTGTTCACGCTGCGCGCGCATGGCTGAAAAGGAAGCATTCAGCCGAGATCGCACAGTGAGGGACGGACTTCAACGCAACTGCAAGTGCTGCGCTCGCATTCTCAAGCGCCAGTACCGCTCCACACCCGAGGGGCAAATGCAGGAATCGACCTACAACCGGACTGACCGCCGCAAGCAAATGTGGCGCGATCAGTACCGCAAAAGAAAGGAAACGCCCTAGGTGTCGTAGGCGGCCAGCGCGTCGACCTCCGCATCGCTCTGGGTCACGAGCGATCCGTCCTGTTGCCCGATGAAGAGCTTCCCGATGACGCCCGGATCGGTCGCCCACCCCGAGTAGTTGCTGGGGGTTGCGTCCCCGGTCATCCAGAGCCGAGTTTGGCCGTTTTGTGCCCTCCTGGTGCCCGCAGTGGTGTTTGACGAGCCTCCCGGGGGGAACTGGGATCCGGCGCCTGGGCTGAAATTCAGGTCGATATCCAGCTCGATCTGGCGCACGTTTTGGGTCAGTGCCGTGAAGTCGAAAGCGTGGATGTCGATCAACTCCGCCCCTGTGATTTGCATCAAGGATCCGGCTTTGAAGTTGGCGGTGCTGGCAAGGTGAACGGGGTCGAAGGTGAAGCCGTCGATGATGATGTGGCCGGTGTGATAGCCGCGCTCGTTGTACTGGCGGCCCTGGATCGAGGTCAGGTCAAGAGGAGCCCACACCAGTAGCGAGCGGTGCATGTCCCCTGCAATGTTGTCCGGTCCCGCTCGGTGCACGCAGTTCTTCCAGACGACGGTCCCGTTGTGTCCGGCGATCGTCCAGGCCCCACCGCTGTTGCCGCCGGGGGGCTCGGCCACGTTGTAGGCCAGGTCATCCTTGAAGATGATGAAGGCGCGAGGGATCGGACCGGGATCCTCGATGGGCCTGGTCACGATCTGACAGTGAGTCCTCTCCGTGCGGGTCGGAACGCTGGCCTCGATCACCGAATCGATCATTACCCTGTTCGTGTATATGTCGTGCTCTTGCTCTCTCGGGAACTTGATTCGACGGAAGTCGTAACCCATTGCCGTGGCGATCCTCATTCCCCACTTGATGCCCACTTCGTCGGCTGTCGGGTTGTCCCTGTCGGGGAGCATTTCGCAGTCGTATCCGGTGAGCCTTCCGCGCCATGAGTGCCCGAGGCTTCCCCGAATTCCCCCCTGTGAGCCGCCAACAACCTCGAATCCGACGTTGAACGCGCGCACTTCTCCGGCCCCAAATTCCGTCTGCGCCACTTCTGAGTTGCAGAAGAGCGTAGGCATGATGTCCACGGCGGAGTCACGTCCAACTAGGCCCACCCGAGTCACCGGAACAGGAAAGGCTCCGCTCGTGGGGTATCCGTTGGCGTCCGTGTTTACATTGTTCTCGTTTGCCGTGAATGGCATGGTCGAGTACCAGCCGATGCGGTTCGCCTTCTGACCGTTCGCTCCGCCGCCGAGCTCAAGGCTGCTGCTTATTCCTCCTGAGCCGATATCCCCCTTTATGTCGCCGTTGACTCGGATGTTCACGTCCTCGTTCCACTTGTCCTCGGTGGCCTTGACGGCGTTGACGAGGTTGAATGCGCGGGCATCTAGCCGCACTCCCCCGAAGCCGTACTGGCTATCGGCGTACTGGATGCCCGTCACGAGGTCGATCACACGATCGGGGCGCAGCTCGAAGCGGCAGTCACCGGGATCGAATGCAGCGGCGAAGGGGTCGAATCCCTGGTTCACCTCCCCCGAGGAGATGGCGGCCAGCGGCACATCGATGTCCGTTCCCCACGAAGGCGTCGGGTACTCGGGCGGCGTGTCGATGTTCGCCGAGTCAATGCCGCGATAGATCGCGTCGGCGCGCGGGTTCCCGCTGTTCACGTAGGGAGCCGAAGGCACGATCGGATAACCACGGATCAGATCCAGGTGGTCGAACGTCTCGAAGGGCCCGTTCTGGTTCGTGGCCGTCCCACTGATCGTGACGTTCTTGCCCCCCATGTAGTTGAAGACCGAGATGGTGTGCATTCCCTCGTCGATCTGCGCCTGGAGCCAGTTCCGATACAGCGTGTAGAAGCCGTCCGCAACAAGCGCCTGGGCGTGCTCGAGGTCCCACGGGTAGGGCCCGGCCACCCACGAGATCACGTGCCACCCACCCTCGTATCCGACAAGCCTCGGGTTTGATCCGTCCGGATTGAAGAAGGCGTCCAGGCTCGTCTTTGCCGCCCGCATGTTGGCGATGACTGAGACGCCACTGGCGCCAGTTCCGAACAGGCTCTTCTCCGTGGAATCAATGACTTCCTGCGGAGTGGGGTTCACGCCCGTCGAGTAGTTCGCGTTCCAATCGTTTACGTCCGCAGGCTCGGCTCGCAAGTAGGTCGCGACCCCTCCGCTGTCGACTCGGTATCCCGCTGCAATCGAGTTGAGGATGTTGCTCAGCCAGGTGGGGTCGGATTGCTGGCCCCCGATATAGAAGTCGATGGACGGATGGCCCTTGCCGTAGACGCTATCCACGGCGTCCTGCACCTTCTGGAACTCCTGTGCGACTATGGCTTCGGAAGAAGTGACCGCTTGAAGCGCGAGCCGTGACAGCCAAAGGTTGACCGGGAATGACGGGTTCCAGGTCTCATTGGAAAACTCGAGGATCAACTTCAGGTGCGGCTGAAGCCTTGGGATCGTGATCGTGTCGCCGTTCTCGTCCGTGTAGACCCTGCCGTTCTTGACGATATCGCAGATGTCCGCGATGTACGCGGCATAGTCCACATCTGTGATGTCATTGGGGCCCTCTCCCCAGGTGCTTGAGTCACCGGCATCAAATATTCGGTTGTCGAAGTTCCCACGGTGCGGGATGTTCCACCACAGGTCGCACCCAAGCTCGTTGGACATCGCGACAGCCACCTCGATCGGGGTGCCCTCGCCAACGTTCCCGTAGGACGGCCCGAATACGTCGATGTGATTGCCGGGATCCCAATTGAACGATCGGATGCTCGCTTGACCCGCCCCGTAGTTGTTGACGTTGGCCCACCAAGTGAAGCGCATGTTTTGGGTGCCCACGCCCTGATTCGACTTTCTCAGCCCATCCAGCCATTCGTCATTGAAGAGCGAATCCATGTAGGTGGACACGCCCCCAACCGGAGCCGCGGGCTCGGTGCCCGGAAGCCAGATGTGCACATCCCGCATCGGGTTCGTAGTCGCCGTAGCACCCCTTGAGCGCTCAGTGCAGAACATTGCCCCAGTCCCAAGCGCTGCCGGATCCAGAGTGAACTCGATCCTTGATATGCCTGTCGCGTTGTCTGTGCGCGCGGTCTCGGTCACTGATGAGCCTGCCCCATCCACGTCCAGGATGGAATCTCCGCGGTATGTGACGACCCACGGGACTGACGCCGTGCCAGCAGGTAGATCGTTGGGGTGCATGTCGTTGAAGAACTGCCACCCCGTTAGGGTCGTGCCGTTAGCCGCCGGGTCAGGCCAGCGCGCGAATTGGGTGCCAGGAGCAAACACAGCCGCGTTGTTCGCCTCGATCTGCCCCGTCACGCTGAGCGTCCGGAACGTCGTGGCGTACTTCATGCAGTCATTGAACGGCACCTGCCGGAAGCTCGTGCCCAGGATCCCCGTATTGAACCCAATGCGCATGCGCCCGCTGCTGGATGGGGCAGCCGCGTTGACCGTGATGTCCAGGGGCAGGAGCTGGGAACCCAGTCCGGTATTAGTCGCCGTGACCGTATGGGTGGTCTCCACCTGCGCCACCGTTGGGTCCCCGGAGAGAATCCCGGTCAGAGTGTCGAACACGAGCCCTGTCCCGGCAGCGAGCACCCCTGCGCCGCCCGTGACCGTGGCGTCCAGCCAATCCCCACACTTGATCGCCAGGGCATCGATGTAGTCGCCCGAATAGGTGTCCGAATAGAGCGTGTTCCACGAGAGATCCAGCGCGGAAGCCACCGAAGAGTTCCAGACGAAGGCGCTGTTTCCATTCGTGAAGTGGTAGAGCAGCGATGCGGCGGACAGGTCCCGCAGGGCTTGCGCCAAGATCGCCGCGTGCCACCCGTCGTGCTGGACAATCTCCGTGTCGTCGTTGAGCGTGGGGGGATCCCCGGCAGATGGTCCGCTTGCCGTGAAAGTCACATCTTTAGGGTCACCAGGTGTGCTCTCCGTGACCGGCATCGTGAGCATCAGGAAGATCGGCGTGGCTTCCGTGGTCGTGCGCTCCGCAGCCTGACCGAACAGAGCGTCATAGAGGGATCCGCCCACCACGGTCGATGCGTTGGCGTCCTTCCATCCGGTCGTGATCGCCGTCCCCTCCAATGCCGCCTGCTCCAGCATGTCGGACTGCACGCCGAAGAGGGTCGAGTCCCCCTCGTACGCCTCGGGCCAGACAGGAGGGTCTAGGAAGATCAGGCCCTTGGCTTTGGAGCTGGCCTGAATCTGAGCGCTGCCACTGCCCTTCGCGAGCTCTGGCCCGCCGGAAACCCAACCCACCACAGCCGCGGCATCCATCTCGCCCATGGCGAAGACCTGGGCCGTGTCGAAGGAGAAGCCCGTCTGGGTTTTTGCCCACTGGATGGCCCACTGGTAGCTCTTCCAGTTGTTGTCGTACTGGGGCTCGAAGCTGTCCAAGCGGTTCACACCGAATTCGGCCAGGCCCACCGCGTCCCCCTTCTCGAAGAAGAGGCCCTGGGAATCCTGGGTGCGCATCCCCCCCACCGAAACAACCGCATAGCCCCTGTCGACGAAGCTCCACAGGGCCGCGGTGCCACCGGAAACCACCTGATAAGGCACCTTGTCGACAGCCACGATCTCTCCGACCTCGCGCGTGGTCGCGGTGCTGGCGTTGGATCTGTCGTTGAGGTAGCTCGCTGGGGTCGCCGCCTCGCCGCTCTCCCATGATGCAGCGACAACGACCGGCCATCCATCTGCTGGCGGCGTTCCGGGGGGCAGGAATACGTTGAGCCTGTGCCCTTCGTTTGTCGGGCCCGCCGCAATCCTCTCTGTTGGCGCGAAGTCGATGGGGGTCGCGTTGGACGGGAACAGTGGCGACTCAAGCGCGGCAGTCGCCGGGCTGTTGGTCCCTGGAAGCCCGGGGGAAATCGACCAGGAGTCGACCAAGGCCACATCGCTTCCAGTGGGAACCAAAGGCGTGATCGTCTTCCCGACTTCCCAGGCGTACTTACCTGCGGCAGCCGTCGGGGGGAACCTGTCAGGCGAATAGGTGATATTGGCCGGCACCCCGTCGCTGACGGTCAGGGTGAAGGTGTCGGTTACCCCGGGGCCCGTCACGTTGTTGGCAGTCGCCGTGTAGGTCGTGCTGGCAACCGGAGAAAAGGGTGTTCCCGAGATCGTCCCGGTCGTCGGATCGATCGTCATCCCCAACGGCAAGGCAGGCGAGATCGTGACGGTGATCCTGCGGCCTACGATCGTCGGGGTCGTGGTGAACGCCTGCCCTACCGTGGCAGTGTACGAGCCCGAGTCGTAGGTGATCGAAGTCGGGGCCTCCGGATTGATCTGTACGTCGATCCTGCGCGGAGGGGAGATCCCCAGTCCGTTTCCGGTGAACACGAAGAACCCGATGGGCGCAGCCGTGTCCGAGTTGGCGATGGGGGTGCCCGCAACAATTCCGGTCTGGCTCGGGAAGTTGATGCCTGCGAGTGACTGATCGGTCAGCTCGTTGAGGATCAGGTCCGAGAAGCGCCACCCATACTCATTCAGCGTTTCGTCGGGGGCGAAGCTACCCGGGACGCCCACAGTGAAAGTCAAGAGGTTGGGGGTCGGAGAACCCGCGTAGTTGGGCTGGACCGGGATCGCGTCGACGACCCCGAGGGTTATGTCGAATGTGTCGCTGGTTAGGCCGTCGTTGGCTGTAATTCGCCACGTGACTTTATCCCTGCGCGTTGCCCTGGTGGTGCCGGAGATGACTCCGGTAGTGCTTGAGATGACGAGGCCGGTTTCGGTCGTGAAGTTGAGCAGTCCCGTGGCTACGTCCGTGATCGTGAAGGCCGGGCTACCCGTGAACGTGGGCACGAGATTCGCAGGCAGCGCCATACTGACCGGGATCCCGTAGCCGTAGCTCGCGTGGTTCTCGTCGTACCTGTTGGGCGTGTAGTCGGTCAGGGTCACCACGTCGGCAGTGGTCGTGATGTTGACCACGGCGTCCGCGAAGCCGGTCTCGTTCGTTCCCCTGATCGTGTAGTTGGCTGCTGCGACCGCCACGGTAGGGATCCCCACGATGTGCCCATTCACGTCGACCGAGAGGCCCGCGGGAAGCCCCGTCTCGTCCGACCAGCTCGTCGGTGTTCCGCCTGTGACGGTCGGGGCCAGGTCGGCTGCCTGATTGACCCCGAGGGTGTGGGGTCCTCCGTAGGTGATTACGCTGGGCGCAGCGTCTCGCACTCTGACCGTACCGCTCATGACATCCGAGCCGCTGGCGTTGCTCGCCTGCACCTGGATTGCTGTCTGCGGGAAGATGGCTGTGGGTGTCCCGGAGATCACTCCGGTCGTGGGCGCCAGGGAGATGTTCGGTGGAAGCGCACCCGAAAGGAGCTGCCAATCGTCAGGCGATCCACTGAAGGCCGGGGAGAACGACCCCAGTGCATCCTTCGTGAAAACGATGTCGTTCGAGCCACCCGCATAGCTGACACCCGAGGGGCGTTCCGGGTTGACCGTGATCGTGGCCGGAGCTGTGTCGAATCCCGCGGTGTTGGTGGCTGTGACCGTGTGGATGGTCTGCGCCTGCGTGGTCGTCGGCGTGCCAAAGATGTAACCCGAGTGCTCATGGATCTGGAGTCCATCGGGATCCGCCACAGCCTCTTGCGATCGAGCTACGCACCAGGCATCGATATCCGCTGAAGACTGAGTGTAGGGGTCCCCCGCTGCGTAAGTGTCGGTGACGAGCGCCAACTGAGGGGCCGGAAGCCCGACCTCAATGCCCCCCACAGCCGCCAAGCGCGAGACCGCGTGCCGCGTAGGACCCTCCCGCAAGAAGAGCTGGTCGCACAACATCACGCCGTGCCAGAAGTCGTGCACCGCGGCCCCCACGGTGTTTCGCAGTGCCGGGAATTCGTCCGTGTCTACCGCGAAGTTGGTCGATCCATAAGCCTCGTCCGAGACAAGGAAGACCGGCGTGCTGTGCGCTAGCGAGTTCTCGAAGCGGATGTAGTCCGATGCGCTGGCGGCCTGCCTGAAAGCGGGGTCGGCGTCCCCGTAGCTCGTTGCGTCGGTGCCCGGTGTCGTGACCGACTCCCATGCGTTCTTGCCTACCGTGAGGCTGTCGAGCATGGCCGAGAAGCTCGTCACCGGGTCGATGCCGATGATTCCCCGGACGCTAGTCGAGTAAGTGATCTCGCTATCTGCGGCTACCGATCCGCTCGCCCAGTTCTTCCGGTCCGGACCCATCGAGGTGAAGTACGCCGCGGACATGCCGGAAGAGGCCGCCAGCAAGAACACCCGATCGGGATCGACGTCGTAGGTTCCGCGACCGTGCTTCTTCACGAATTGCAGCGCCTTGAGGGCTGACTTCTCGTGGAAGCTGTAGTTCGGGTCTTCCCAGCGTCCGCTTGGGTCCCCAGGGGGAGCAAACCACCTGTTGCCGGCTAGTGCTCCGGACGAAGCCATGCCGACCGAGATCACGGCGATCCCCGCGTCGATTTTGGCGCGAAGGAAGTCCTGCTGCGCGTTGGCCCCAGCGGTGAGCGAGCCGCGCGGCCCGAGCCCCAGGAAGGCCGCTCCTCGAAGCTCGAGGATCACGGGCCAGCCGTTTGCGGGCTTGGTCCCGTTGGGCAGGAAGACGTTGAAAGTCTCGCTTTCGGTGGTCACGACCGTGATCGGGACCGTCTGCTCCGCAGGCGTGTAGTCGACAGCCGAATAGGTGGGGCTCAACGGAGAGGCCGCTGGGGTGATCGCCGGCAGGGTGATCGCCGGGATCGTCGCATTCGGAAGAGCCGGTGCGATGGTGAAGCCGACCGGATCGCCGCCATCCCAGGAGGGAACCACGGGGGAGCCGTCCAGAGCCGAGGCGCGCGCCACCTCGAAGGTGTTGATCGGCGGGGTGTAGGCGAGGTTTGTGGGCGCTGTTGAGGGCACAGCCACCACCTCGATATCCACCGTCTCGTCATCCGTGCCCGAGGGGTTGATCGCCCGGATGGTGTAGGTCGCGTTCGTCAGCAGGTTGGTCGTGTCGACCGTGATAGCCCCCGTCACCGTGTCGAGCACGATCTCCGGAGGGAACGCGATCCCCACATTCGAGTAGCTGTCGATCGACCCGCCCGTTGAGTTCGGGGAGACCACCTGGGAGCCGCTCGCGAGCTGCAAGTAGCTGGCCGGGTTCGGGCTGTAGACGAAGCCGGAGGGTGGGGCCACCACTACTGTGATCGTCAGGGAGTCGGGCGCTTGGCCGGATACGTTGGTGACTGTGATCGCGTAGGCGGTGGCGGCCCCTACTGTCGTCGGGGTTCCGGTGATCTGCCCCGTGGTCGGGTGCAGGGAGAGGCCGAGAGGAAGAGCGCCAGCGAAGGTGAGCAGCTCCGATCCGCCGGTCACCACCGGGGATAGCGGCGTCACGGCAGTTCCCTGCGTGATCGTCCAAGTCAGCCCGCCGTTGTATTCGAGACCCGTTGGAGCCTCGGGGTTGACGGTGATCCCCAGGGAGAAGTCAAAGGAGCTGGTCGCGTTGGTCGCGCGAATCGGATGGCTGGTGCCAGCGATCTCCGTCGTGTCCGGCGTCCCTGAAATCTCGCCCGTTCCCGCATCGATTGAGAAGCCCGAAGGCAGGCCACTGGGCGCGCTCCATGTCGCCACGACCCCCCCCGTCTCGTCAGGGAAGATCGAGTAGGCGGTGCCATTGAGCACGGTCCACGGGTCTTCCGAGTAGGAGAACGCTGGGGCCCTGACCGTGACCGTGATCGTGACGATATCGTTGACCGCTGGCCCGCCTTCGTTGGAGACCGAGACGGTGTAGGGCGTGGACGCCTGGGGCTCCGTTGGCGTCCCGCTGATCTGCCCTGTGGTGGTATCGAGCGTCACCCCAGCCGGTAGCGCGGGGCTCACCGAGAAGGTCAGGTTCAGAGTTCCGCCCGTGACCGTGGGCGTGACGTCGATCAGGCCCGTGTCTTCCTCTACGCTAAACGTGTCGGGCGAGTAGACAACCGTGGCCGGCGGCTCGTCCTTGACCTCAAGAGTGAAGGTGTAAGGAACGCCCAGCCCGTTGTTCTCGGTGTTGGCCGAGTTCGCCGCGTAGATCGTGACCGATGCGGCGTCCTGCTCTGATCCGGTCTGGGGCGTGCCGGAAAGCACACCCGTCTGGTCGTCCAGGGTGACGCCAGCGGGCAGAACGCCTTGGTAGGTCCAGGTTGTCGGAGTGCCCCCTGTCGTCGTGGGAGACACGCTGAATGCGGTCCCTACGGTGACCGCAAGGGCGTTGCTTGTGGCGGTGACAGCCGCATAGTCGAGGTTCGAGACCGGATTGTCGTTGACCCCGAACTGGAGCGCGAAGGGGGCGATCCCCCCGGCGTTGCCGACCTCGATGTCGTAGGTGGCGACAGCCAGGAGCGCGATCGGAGTTCCCGAAATCACCCCGGTTTGCGCGTCGATCCCGATGCCCTGGGGAAGCGGCAGACTGGTCGCGGCCAGGGCGAACACGAACGGGGCGTCCCCACCCACAACCGTCGGAGTGATCGCAAACGGCTGGTTGATCGTCGCGAAGCTGGGGCTCGGGTAGGACAGGCTCGTCGGCGGGTCGATGGTGCCGGAGACCGAGAGGATCAGCGTGCCCGTGTCCGGCGTTCCGTTCAGGTTGGTGGCCGTGACGAAGTAGGAGAGTGCCCCCGTGACCGTGGTCGGACGGCCTGAAACCTCACCCGTGGCATCGTCAATCGCCAGCCCATCGGGCAAGGCAGGCGTCACAGTCCAAGTGAAAGGCCCGTCCCCAGAGATCGTGGGCGTCGTCGAAACGTCCGTGTTGACCAGGAAGTCGACCGGGGAGTCGGGGTAGGTCAGACCCGAGGGGGGCGTCAGGGCGTTGACCGTGAGGTCGAACGTCGTGGTCGCCGAGCTGGTGGCTGTATCTGCCTGGACCGTGAACGTGGTCAGGGCCAGGACCGTCGAGGGCGTTCCCCCGATGAAGCCCGTATTTGTGTCGAAGTTGACTCCAGTAGGCAGCGTGCCCCCACTGATAGACCAGGACACCACCACGCCACCCCCATCCCATGCCGGGATCATCGTCGGCAGGGCCTCGATCTTCTCCGTGATCGAGAACGGCCCCGGAGGGACGTACCTCAGATTGGAGATATCCCCGCTGCTGCCACCCTCGGCGGGCGGATCAACCGTCTTGACGCCCGTAGACGCAAACGCACCGCTGGCACCAGGGGGAGTAAGGGCCGTAGCCCCCGAGAACTTGACTGACGGACGCGGACTTCGAGCCATGTGGGCAGCACCAAGAAAAGGCGGTGCGCCCTAGGGTCGCGCTGTTCCGTAGTAGGGTCGATTCTTCCTTGTTTCCACACCCCCGACGGAAAGCAACCAGCCCCACGGGGAATGATTTCTGCGGAAAACTTAGCGAGCCAGTCGGTTGCCCCACCCTATCGATCGCTTGGATGCAAGGAAGGATCCAGAAGGATCCTTATCTCTCCGCCACGGAGCCTTGGAGCAACGAAAAAATAAGGCCCCTCTCACTGAGCGCGATACCTCGCTCGGTCACCCGGGATCGAACCGGCGACGCTTCAACCGGGCGGCATTTATCCGCCGCGCCTTTCTAGCGACCTTGTGAGAGGGGTGTGTGAATCAAACGGGAGGCTTCCCTGAAACGGCTGGACGATTCCCCTTCCCCTTCTTCTTCTTGCTCATCACCTCAGCCGCAAGCGCCTGGGTCACGAGCCCCTGCGGGATCATGCCGGGGATCAAGGTCCCGTCGGCCAGGCCCGTAAGCATCTCGCGGCGCTTCTCGGGGTCGGATACTCGGGGGTCGCGGGGGATGCCCTTGTGGGCCTCGGGGTCAAGTTGGTGTTGGTGTGCCATTGATCTTCAAGCAAGGTGGATTGGTTTGAACGAAAGTCCAGTGCTCGTTTTCCTCGGACTTAAACATGAATAACGGAGGGTCGAAATCCTCCCAGTTGTCCTCAGCCTCGATCCTCTCAACGATCCCCTCGGGGTGGATGTGGTTTTTTTCCAAAACAGCCACGGCTTCACATGCCATTCCGTCCCTGAGATCCTCCTCGCCGTTATAGAACTCCGGACCTCCCGAGAGAGTCAGAAGGTGGAAGCCTTGATCTTCGGGAAAGATGCGGTCAAGCATTTCGAGGGCTTCCGCTCGGCTCTGACACAGGTCGTTGACCGTGGACCAAGAGAAGACGATTTTGCTGTAGTTGCTCATCCCTCCCCCTCCGGCAAGTCAATATCCATCAGCCCCTCGATCCCGGTCTTCTTGACGCGAACGTGGGGCGTGCCGTCCTCGTCTTGCTCTAGCTCGATCGGGTTGATTGATAGGCCCATGTGCAGGCTGTCGTCTCCGGCTGTTTGGGATACTCCGATCAGGTCGTCGAGGTTGGTGTACCCGGCTTCTTCTGCGGCCCACTTGAAGCAGATCTGGCAAACCATTCCGGCTCGTCCATCATAAAGCTTCACGCGAAGGTAAGAGTGTCTAGGGTGGATCACCTTCAGGCAAGCCGAGCACCTGACGCGGTTCTTGCGCTCTCCGTACTCCAGGCCCTCGACCCATTCGGCGTTGTCAGGCTTCTTGGGGTCGGTCATTGCTCGGCCTCGTCATCGATTGACTTGGCTTCTTGCGGCTCGACGTAGGGGTACAGCAGTCCATCTATCTTGCGGTAACGGATCACTGGCCTGCCAGACAACTCCGCTAGGTCACGCAGCGCGTCAGATAGTTCGTTGAAGGTGGACTCTACATCGGGAATTAGAGCTTCATCGCAGTAGTCCCTAAAACGCGAGAGCGCGGTCTCGTCAAACTCAAGACCCGTGAACTCCAGGAACGCCTTGAGCTGGTCAGCAGGGTGAACTGAACTCGTCATAACCTCCAAACTCTCCCGCCCATCCCAGCCCGCGAAAGCGAGAGGATCCAGGCGTCTGCGTAATCGGGGGACTCCCCCCACTTGGACTTGAGCTTGGCCTTCGCCTCGACCTGGAGCTTGTCCGAACGGTCGGCAAACTTGTAGTCGAGCCAGGCCAGTTGCTTCCACAGAGTTTCCCATTGCTCTGGGATTGACGCAAGGCCCCGGCGCAAGAGCTCGCGGCCTGCCCAGTGCAGTTCCGCTTTGCGGTTGAGGAACTGCATGTCCCCCACCACGTCGCGGTATTCGCCGTTTGGGCCCGACCCGAAGTTGACGAGATCAGGCCACCAGCCCGCCTCGGCCATGCGGTCGCGGACACCCGCGCCCATGCCGTAGTCGATGTGGATGCGGTACGCCTCGTGCTGCTTGATTCCCCAGCTCTCCGCAATGGCGACCGTGTTCCGGGCCGTCTCCTGGAGATCCATGCCGGTCCACTTCTCAATCGCCACAACCTCGTTGTTCTTAGTCAGCACCGCCACGTTCCGATCATCCCCTTCCCGGGCCACGTCGAGCCCTATGTGCAGCCCCGTGTCCTCGATCGGGTGGATGTTCTTGGCGCCCTCCAGGATGTACCTGGGGAATATCTGATTCGCGCCCCCCTCCTTCGGGAACTGGCCCAGGACGCGCACCTGCCACTGCACGCTGTCTTCGCCGTACTGCTCCCGCATGTCGTCGATCCACTGCCGCGAGATGATGTGCTCGGGCACGTCGAATGCGCTGATCTGGAAGCGGGTCCAGCGGCCCCTTTGGTGGCTGTCGAAGAATCCGCCTTCGCCTCGGTTGGGGTTTCCGAGGAGTAGCCAATAGCAATTGCGGCTGGTCATGTAGCCGCCCATGGCCTTGAAAACGTGATCTTCGCACGCCGATGCTTCGTCAATTATCGCCAACAGGCCGCCATCGTCTCCGGGGTCCGGGTTGTCTCCAATGCTGTGAAGCCCCTGGAGACCGGCCTCCGATTCGCTAGAACGACCGTATGCGTAATGGCTCGGGCTCAGCTCCCACTCCATTTGGAGGCAACGCCCGGGAAGAGGCTTCTTCGAGCTTAGATGCGAAGCCCTGATCTTGCGCCAAAGGTCTTTGACTTGAGGAAAGACCCCAGCCGTTGTGATTATCCTCGGATTCCTCCTGGTCGAGAAGAACCAGTCCACGGCCTCAGCGGCAAGGGTCGATTTGCCCATCCCGTTGCAGGTGGCAACCGTGACGCGCTGATCCAGATTTAGCGACTCTATGATGTCAACCTGCCTTTCCCATGGCTCAAATCCGCGCACCTCGCGCATGAAGTCAACCGGCCTGTTCCTGTACCCCAGGTACAGCCCATCATCCCCCGACGATCCGCTTAGCTTGGCTTCGAGCAACTGCCGGGCTGGAGCCCAACAGCTCGCTATCAATTCGCGCGAGTACTCGTCGGCCAACGTCATCGTCCACGACCTCTTGCGAGATGATGTCCGCGAGGCGCACGAAGATGCTCTTCAGGTCGTTGAACGTGATCGCGTTGGCTGCACTCAATCGGATGCGCCAGGCTTCGGCCTGAGTCTTGGAGAGCCGCTCGACGTGCTCCCCCAGCGCGCGGAGTGCCTTGTCCTCTTCGCCGCCGGTTTCGCACAGGCTCAGCGCTTCGTCCAGGGCCATGTCGCGCTCTGTGTCGTCCGAGGCCATGCGGGCTTCGGTGACATGCTCCGTGACCCTCTTCCTGAAGTCCCTCGAATCGAGATCGTTCAGCCTCTCCGCTGATCGCTGCACAAGCACGTCGAGGAGCGCGATCGTGTTCCGCATGTCGAGAAGCTCCTCGTCCATGCGCGCGGCTTCCCAGCCTTCGGAGAATCGGCCCAGGGGCTTGGCCCAGCGTCCGTGATCCGGTGGCCTTCCTGTAGATAGCCCGCCGTGAAGACGGCAGACCTCCTTCCCTCTTACCTTCGGCATTCCACACCGGCCACCGCCCTGCTTCTTCTCCGCACGGCAGCGCTTGGGTTCGTCTCCGTCCTCGTGTGTGGCCTTTGTCATTCAAAAGGTTTCCACCGGACATGCGGTTTCGCCCGACCCGCATTGACACCGAGCGCACACTAGGCGCGCACCCGGTCTGCTGGATCCGATCTGGCGATCCCGCCCGACCCACCGCCACTTGTGCCAGCCGAAGCGGCAGAGGAGAGGGGGGGTCACAAGACCTCCCTATGAATCGGCTTAGCGTCGGGGAGCTTAATCCGGGCGATCTCTCCGCACCCCTCGGACTCGTCTACGCTGGGCCACTCGTGAGATGGTAGCTCTCCTACTCCACACGAGACGACAGTCGGCGGTCCCGTTCGGCAGGTGCCGCGGAGACTGAGCGGTTCATCCCGCCAGAAATGCCTACAGTTCCCGCAGAGGTCCAATTTAGTGCGATTCATTCCGCCCTCTCCCGCGATTCCCGATGCCAGTGGTTCCGGCCCTTCCTTCTGTCGCGGCGCTTGCAGCGGGGGCAGTAGCGGCAGGACCAAGGCTTGCATCCCCCAATGCAGATAATAGATAAAATGCCAATGCCGGGCAGGTGAATGCGATCATCCGGCACAGGCTCGAACCGGACCTTGCCCTTCCACCGATGCAGCCCCATCCGGCAGAGCAACGGCTTGCGCTTGCCTTTGCCCATGGGGTACTGCTCAGCCACGGGCGGCCAATGCGTCGGGATTTTTGTGGCTGTGGTCACCCCGTGATCCTCAACCGAGACCGGGAATCTTGGAGGTTCTTTATAAATAGCGTTAGGCGTTCGTTGTTTTCGTGAAGCGACCTCCACATGGGTGGCATTCCATCTACGTTACCCACGAAACAATCCACCTTGAGGTCCACGGCCTTATCCATATCAACCGACACTGCTTCAATCGCCACCATCATCAGATCTATCGCCTCACCGAGAGTTGATAGTAGATCGTTCTGCTCTTGAATTTGGTGCTCGATCGAGGGGTGCGTTGAGCAGTCGTTGCGCGGTACTTCAATGCTTTCTGTTTCCATCATGATGCTTCTAATTGCTTGTTCGGGCCGGGGGAGTCCCGGCTCGGTGTGTTTATTCGCCACGCTTGGCTGCCTTGAGTAGCGCCCGTAAACGGTGGATTTCATGGGCCATTGACTGCACGCCTTGCAAATCAAAGACGATCGGCTTGCTTACGCCATGAAGCTTGCTCTTCGCGGTTGTAAGCGACACTGCATCCACGCAGAACGCAGCCCTGGCCCGTCGCGCCTGCCGAGAGTTGGCAACAACGAGAACGCCAGCATTTAGCTTTGCTCCATCAGCCGCTGCTGACGTGTGACCTACGCCGCGCGGGATTGAGTTGATCCAGTCGTAGCCGCTCACAACCTGAACCTCTCAAGCGTGCTGCGTGCGATGGTGCCTCGGTCTGGGCACTCCTGGCCCTCCCAGTTGTCCTCTTCCGCATAGAACCGGAGCGCCGTATTCAGCGCGTCGATCTGATCCGCGAGCGCGTGGGCGTCCATCTTGTTGATGCCAAACTGGCCCCACTTGTTCGCCTTGAGCCTGAGCTGCTGCGGGGTCGGCGGGGGAAAGGGGAGGGTGTTCGTCATTTCGAACCCACCGATGGGCCGGGCTCCCCATTGAAATGAGCGCGCGCGGCTTTCTCGAATTCGCCCCAACCATTGCGCAAGAACCCCTCCACGTGCTCCGCCAACTCCCTTAGAAGATAGCCACCCAGAGCCTCCACCTTGTCCCCCTTGGCTAACTCATAGGAAACCGGAATATGAACCCTGACAGGGACAATGAACGTCGTGCGAAGTCTCCTGAAGTCGGCCTCGGACATGCGAGATGTCGGATCACCGAACTCAATGCTGGGCACCCCAAACGCACTCATTGACTCTCCAAGTTCCTCGACTCGGCAATCCAAAGCCTGCTCATGGCTACGAATCAGAGCCTTCGCGTCTTCAAGCTCCTGCCTCAACAGTTGAGCCTCGCAAGAGCTGTCGATGTAGCCATCTAGATACTTATCTCTCACGCCCCACCATCCCGGCCCAAGAGCCAGTCAGTCGTCACACCCAGCACATCGGCCAGGAGGATGAGGTTCAGGCACCGCGGCAGGTTCGCTGGCCGGTTCTCGTAGAACTCCAACAGCTCGTGCCGGATGCCGGTCTTGAAACCGAGCTCTGGCCTGGACAGGCCCTTGTCCGTCCTGGCGTCTCGCAGCCTCTCGGCGAACGAGATCGAAGCGTCCTTGCGGACTGCATCGGATTCCTTGCGGTCCATGGCTAGGCCCCCTGGGATTGGAGAGATGCACCGGCTGACACCGGAACCAAGTCCTGCATCGACAGGGCGATCTGCGCCTCGACGGACGGGTCGATGTTGAAGGCGCGGGCCTGGTCGGCGATGGCTTCGGTGTTGCAGCCCGAAACCTCGACCTGGGGCACACCTTGGACCTTCAGGAGCATTCCCGGGCCGTACAGGCCGGAATTAGACATGGTGAAGGATCGGGCGATGTCGCCGAATGCGGTGGTCGCGATGGTGCCGACACGCGCTTGATCGGAGAACCAGGGCGGACCTATCCCACTCATGCCCACCCCATCCAGGATGATGTGCCCATTGGCTGACCCGCTGTTCAGGGTGCCGTTCTCGGAGGACCAAAAGCCCTTGTCCCCGTTGTCGTCGACCATGAAGCACCGGGAGTGTTGGGCGTCTGCCCCACCATGGAAGACCGTATCCTTGAGCACGATGTTCGCGCCCGTGCCCTGGCAGACGACGCCGGCACCGCCCCGGTAGCTCCACGGCTGATTCCAGTTCGCGAAGCTGCACTGGTCGATCAGGATCGTGGATCCGGGGGTCGCATTGATCTCGGATGGGTCGGCCCTGTTCTTGTCCCCCTCGGCGCCCGAGGACCGGAAATGCACTCGGGTCCGCCGCTGGCCGTTCTTTCCGTGGCCGTGCCCGTAGGCGGCGTGTTCGGCCAGCTCGGCGCAGTGGAATTCCCCGTCCTCCAGGATCAAGTCGGTCTGGTAGTGGAAGATCCCCCAGAAGGATCGGTCTCCGTCCGTGCGCTGATCGGCGATCACCTCGAAGTCTTTGACCACGACCTCGAGCGGGGTGTCTGGGGTTGGCTCGGCATACTCGCCCCGGGTTGGACCGCCCAAGTGCATCGCCTTTTGGGGTCCCACGTGCAGGCTCATCGACTCGAATTCGACGTGCCCGGCTTCCAGGCCCACGACCACGGCATGGCCGGAATCGGTATCGGTCGAGCTGGTGGACGGGACCACCCGGGTCTTCCCCACCCCCGCGCCAATGAAGCGCACACCGTCGAACCCCAGGCCCCTATATGTGGCCGGGTCCAGCTTCAGTTTGTTTGACCCCTTCTGGGTCTTGATGTCGATGCCCGGGTAATCGCGGGCGCCAAGTCGGATCTCTAGCAGGTTCATGGGCTTTCGCGGGAGACGGAAAGCCCTTCAAAGGACGAGTGCAGTCTAGCTCTGGGGTGTGGGGGTTTCTAGCCCCCTGGCGTACCACTCTCTGGCTACCCGTTGTAGTAGGGGGATCAGAACCTGTCTAACGTCATCCGGCCAAGACCGTCCATTTGAGCGTAGCAAGGTCGTGGCATCCTCCCTGGACAGGACTTCATCGGGCTCCTGGGGTGTCTCGATGATCGCCCCACAGTCATGGCAATGCCTGTAGCCGCCACGCTCTCCGATTATGATTGCGTGCCCGCACTCAACGGCTGTCTTCGGCTCCTGGGCTCTCCGTGGTCGGATTGCCCGCTTGGCATCCAGATATCTGTTCGGGAATTCCTCCGTAGCCATGATTGCGTCCGAGTTGCGGTCTCGAACCGTTGGCTCCCAGTAGACCTCCATCCCCTCTGGAATGGGATCTCCTGGCTTCCATTGCGGCTCCTGGGCTGCCAGGCGCTCGCGCTCGATCTGATCCCATTCGGGTTTGCGTTTGATTACCAGGCACGCTCCGCACCGTCCTGGTCGGTCGGCTGACTGGTTGCCGCTGTAGTACGCAGGAATGTGCCCATCCTTTTTGCAGTCGTGTTGGGGGGTGGTCATCGGAGATACAGCATCGCAATGGATGCCCAAGCTAGTTTGCAGGCGACATGGATTGCCTGGTCAGAGGAGTACGAGATCCGTTCGCTGCATTTCAGGTAGTCCGTAGCTGCGTGCGCGACTGTCTCGGCAAGCCCCAGGCAGATTGATCCGGATATTACCCCAACGAATCCGCCCTGTATTGTTGCGTGGGCAACCAGCGCGATAAACCAAGGGGTTCCTGGAAGTGGGTTCCTGTGGTTCTTCGCCATTGACAGGTAATCACCTTGTAGTGGAAAGTCGGCCAATGCGTGCGCAAACAGCATTAGGCAGAGCATTTGAATAAAAGTCATCGCTTCGTATTGTCCTCGGTTGGAGCGGGTGGTGCTTGAACGGGGAGGATGGAGCGGAGGGCTTCGCAGGGGATGCCGTTAGCCCAGGGCTGTTGTCCTTTATGCAGATATCTGGGGCTTGGATAGACCTCCCACACGATGCCGGGGATGGGGCGTCGCGCAATGAAGTATTGGGCACTCATGCCCGGCGGCTCTGCGGTCCAGAGTTTGTCAGTCATCGTCTTCCCCCTCGGGCTTGGGAATGCTCTCGGCGCAGCCTTCGTAGCTCATGGTGCGAACCCAAATTG
>JAJFFE010000328.1 GCA_021776775.1 Planctomycetota bacterium
GCGTCGTGCCTGGATCTTCACGGAAATCGCAGCCTGTGTTCCGTTGATCATCCCTCGATTGTCCTCCGCTGTCCGCGCTCGGTACGATTGGCGCCCTTTCGGGCGCATAACGACTCCGCCTGATGAATAGTCCGGGCTAGACGCTACGGACACCCCCCGGAGAAGACGCAATCCAGCGTGTCGACGGTAGGATCGGCGCCGCAGTCCGGGAATGGCGCTTCGGGTTGCGGTGACCCCGACACGAACAACGCTCCGAGCATGTAGACCGAGTCGGAGATGTCGTTGCCTCCGTCATCATTGGCGTCGCACGCGTCACGACACTCCGTCGCGGGCGAGCCAAAGATGAACAGCTGGCCGAGCAAGAACACCGGATCCGAGATATCGAACGACCCGTCCGAGTTGCAGTCACCGCGCTGGAGGAAGACCTCGTCGAACGACACGATCTCTTCCGACACGTTACCCACCCGATCGACAGCGCGAATCGTCACCGTCGACAACTCCGCCGGATCGACCAACGGTACGATCACCGGGCTTTGCGCACCGCTCACGATCACCGGATCGATCCCGGCTTCGCTGACGATGACTGCAAAGCTCTCGACACCACTCTCTTCGACATCGTCCGCCGCACTCCACGACACTTCGACGTTTCCGCCGACGATCACGGCCGTCGCGGTATCGAACACGGGACCGTTCGGATCCAACGTGTTGTGCGCGGGGTCAGTGATCACTGGCGTGTTTCCATCGAAGACAATATTGGCGCGATTATCGATGGGGCGAGGCGGTCCACCCGCATTGAACGTGGTGAGCACGCTAAACGTCACCGCCCCCCCTGCGCCCGGCGGTAGCCAACCCACCGTCGCGTCCGTGGGCGGTAGACCGGAAGACGGATCGATCGCTTCGAGCGTCCACACCACTTCGTTCTCAGCCGGATCGACAGACATGATCGCCCGCACTGTCAGGCCGCCGGCGATCTCCGGTGTGTAGAGTCCGCTGTAGTAGAGTTGTCCGGGAGGAACGTCCACGAACAGATCGCCGAGGCTGATGTCCCCGAAGCGAACCGACGCCAAGGTGAGGTCGTCCGGCAACCGGTCGCGGATCTCGACTCGCGCGGCGGGCGAACTTCCCCCGACGTTCTCGTAGAAGATTGTGTAGGGAATGCGCTGGCCGAGCCCAACGTAGCGGCTCGCGCCGACCCCACTCCCGGTC
Source organism: Planctomycetota bacterium (assembly GCA_021776775.1). GTDB lineage: Bacteria > Planctomycetota > UBA8108 > UBA1146 > JAJFFE01 > JAJFFE01. Next base: position 1,207 of record JAJFFE010000328.1, read on the forward strand.
GTCTTCTCGTTGGGATCGATCGCTGCAAAAATCGGAATAGACGTGCACGATTCCACGGTTGCGAACTGCGCGACCGCGTGGTCGAGCGTGACGATCAATTCGGCCGGGAAATCCGCGGGAATCATCGGCGCGGTTTCCGACAAGTCGTAGTACTGATCGAGGAACGAATCGAAGTCGATCGACCGCTCCGTGCTCGGGCACAATCCCGACGACAATGGCGTCGCCGACGGCAGCGCACCGGCGACGACCGAGCCCGGCAACACGCCCGCGATATCGAGCGCGTCTCGCCAGTCGGCGATCCATTCGGACAACGTCAAACCGGACCACGGTGCCGGGGCCACCCCTCCGATCGCGGCGAACGTGGCCGCTGCGCGCTCTTCTTGCCACGCCGCGAACTCTTCGGCCGACAACGACAGTGCAGAACGGTACAAATCGAGCTGATCCGTCACCAGCGTGACGCCGCCGATCGGACTCTCGACCGCGAACACCGTCTCGAGGCGCACAGGTTCAGCCGGTGGTACCGATCGCAACACGACGGTGTGGCACAAGACCTCGGCGTCAGCCCCGAACGATTGCACGCCGTTTAGCGGAACGCTTCCGGTGACGAGCTCACGCCCCGAAACCAGCGGCGACCGGAGAGAGATCACCGCGTAGGGCGCGTCGATGTTGCCGGTGTTCGTGACCAACGTGTCGAGTAAGACGAACGAACTCGCGCGCACGTTCACCGGCTGTCCCAACGCCAACTCGATTCCGGGAACCACGGTGGGTGCCACCAGCAGCGACGCAAACGCGCAAGCGGGCGCGGAACAGACTCCTGTTGCCGGCGGCCCCGCGGCGGGAATGCGAACAACCGCTTCGTACTGACCGAGGTCCGCACCAAGCAAGTCGAAGGTCGCACGGATCTCCGTGCTACCGACGCGATCCACCGCGCCGGGAAGTGGCAGGAAGAACTGGGTCGGGTCGCTTACCGGTCGCAGCCAAACATCGTCGTCGTCGATGCCGCTGGGGAACCCAGCGCCACGAATGGTCAACGTCACCGGTCCGGACTGCCCGATCTCTCCGGGCGTCACTGAATCGACCGCAAAGTCCAAGTACTCGGCGAACACATCAACCGTCGATCCACTATCCACCCCGAACGTTCTCACGTGGAAGTAGTACGTCGCCCCGATCGTGTCCGGAATACGCAGCCGGGCGACACCGGTCTCATCCAACTCGCTGGTGAACTCCGCCGTATCGGGTTGAGGAATGAAACCCACTGCACCGAAGATCTGCGCCACCGCGGGAGCACCAGTGCCGTCGTCCAACCCCTCGACGCGAACCTCGAGCGTCTGATCGATCGCTGTGTTGATCACCTTGTAGACGCGGTAGTCGTTGTCGAGCGGGACGCTGACCGGAGGAGACCCGACCTGCGGGTTGAGGAGCGCAGCGCGTAGGTCGACCTTCGCCAACACCGTGATGCACGAATCGAACCCGTCGTTGTTGGTCTCGTCCGACTCAGGGAAGCGGCCGTCGATATCGGTCCGGGCGATCAAGTCGTAGATACCCTCTTCGAGCACCGGCGCGTTGATCTCGTTGCCCGACGAACTCGATAGGTCGATCGTGTCATCGATCAACAGTGACTCGGGATCGCTGAGAAACGCCCCCTCCCCGACACCCAGCGGGTTCCAGATGGGATCGATCCCCGGGTTCTCCGGTCGCAAACTGAGCGCGATATCAAATCGGCCGTTGGCGGTACCAGAGAGGTTCTTGACGACCGCCGGCACTTGCAGCGCGTCGCCGATGGTCGCCACGATCAGGGAGATGTCGATGCAGTCGACGATCAGATCACTCTCCGTCGCCTCCGCCACGGACACGACCGCACTCGCTAGGTCGTTGTTGCTCTCACTCACTTCGACGTAAGAGTCGCTGCTATCCGTCTGCACGATCACGTAGTAATCACCAGCACTGCCCTCGGTAGGGAGCAAGATCGTGGTACTGCCGGCTGACCCCAGCGAATCCGTACCCTCGACAAACGAGGCCAGCAAAACGTCGCCCGCATCCAAGGCGGGATTCGTCGACAAGAAGATCGACTCCGTGACGGTGTTGCCGTCCAACGCTGAACCGCTCGACTGCCGCGTCCATTCGACGTCGATCTCTTGGCCGAAGATCGCGCCGTAAGACGGCAGTGTCACGGTCACCGAGTCGATGCTCAGATCCGGCAGCACTTGCGTGACGGAAATGGGGAAGGACTGAACGTTGTTCGCTTCGTCGGACTCCAACACTTGGCCGGGGTCGACGGCGTCGAGAGCGATGACGACCCACAACGAACCGTCCGCGTCCGACGGAACGTTGAAGGTCAACGCAGTGTCGTACCCAGCTCCCACATCGAGATGCCCAAAGTGAGTCCGCGAGCCAACGGTTTGCGTCACACCGCTCAGGTCGTCCGTCGTCGACAGGTAGACCGAGTCGGTCCAGCTCGGCCGATTGGTGGTGACATCGCCGTTGTTTTCTGCGGACCACGACACGAACACCGCGTCGCCGGTCTCGACCACCGCGGGCGACACCTGCGACGCGACGAACTGCAGATCAGCGGTGCCCGACGCAATATCGATAGAGAGCACAATCGTCGCGCTCTGGAAGACCGACGGCTCACACAGGTTGCCGAGCGCGTTCGGGGTAATGCGAATCGTCATCGGAACGCCCGGCGTCGCGCCGGGCGGAATGGTCAACGAAGCGCTGGCCTCAACGCCGTCGACGGGAAACGGCAGCGGCGGCGCGGTGACCGAAACGAACTCTCCACCGACGAACACACCGTTCTGGAGCAACTCGACCCGGTCGACCCAGCTCACACCGGCGCAAGGCTCGGTTGAGCCCAACGCAACGTCTCGCCACGTGATCTCGATCACGTCGCCCAATACAGCCGCCGGCTGACTGACGGCGCCAGCGATCGCCACCATGTCGAGATCGCTCGAGTACGACAGCCCATCCGTCGAAAGCGCGTCGTCGTTGGACGGGTCGCTGTCGAACTGCGTGTTCACCGAGATCGCCATGCGGTAGCTGTCGATATCGAGACACGGCACGTCTAGCGTACTCGTAATGGTCACCGGGCCGACCACAGCGGGCACCGGCGGACCGATCTGCTCGGAGCCGAGCGACACCTGAACAGTCGGGTCGGTGGTCGAGACCAACGTGTACGACGCGGACCACGGTCCGATCGAAGGTCCGCCGATGTTTTCGACTTGGTACTCCAACTCGAACTGTCCGCACGGCTCGAGCGACAAAGAGGACGCGGCGAAGAAGTCGCCATCGACTATGCGGAGATCCGGCGGCAGCGTCGGTAGCACCGTCACGGTTCCGGCGAGGTAGACGTTGTTCAACTCGGCGGGGTCGGTGAGTTCGCCTTCACCGATCGTTCCTAGCGTGTCGACGATAATGAAGACGTTGTAGTCCCCCGTTGCGAATCCGATGGGCACTGAGGAGTTGAACTCGAAGAGTTCAGCCGGCGCCATGCCACCGAGGGGTGGTCCACTTCGAGTCGAACAGACTTGCCAGACACTGCCGGGCACCGCGCAGCCGAAACCGAACGGCGGGACGGGCGGGGGAGCGGCGGCGGGAAGCCAAACGACAGCCGTCTGCCACTCCGACTCGAACGGCAACCCCGGCGGGAACACGCAGATGATGAGATCCGAGGGAAACGAGTTGATCTCGGTGCTCTCGGTCCCGATGTTCTGAACGGTGTACTCGAACTGAATCTGATCCCCGGGGCCGACCGGCAACAACGACAAGCTTCCCACCAACTCGGGAACCAAGTCGGGTTCGGAGCCGCGGAAGAACGGGTAGTTGGTGGCGGACGATGTCCAGTTGTTGCTCTCATCCACTTCGGGGATGTCGAACGGATCGCCGGACGTCCCAGCGTAGGACCCGTCCAGATACACCGAGAGATACAAATCGCGCGAGGCACCGCCGAGCCCACCGATCGCATCGATCTCCGGGATGGTGATCGACAGTGACCGCGTTCCCGTCAAAGACACGCCGTTTTCACAATGAATCAACGCATAGGATGGAAGATCCGACGCAAGCGTCGTCGGTGCCGACTGCGTTGACGAGAGGAAGATCATCTCTCGCCAGACGCCGGGTGATCCCCCGCCGCCGCCAGCGGACACGGTGTATTCGATATCGATCACGTCGCCGGGGCAGTAGCCCGTACCACACGTCGGTGCGCTGGTGAGTGCAACATCGGTCGCGGATAAATCGGCGCCCGCTCCCCCGGTCAGCGTCACCGGAAACTCGACAGTGTTGTTCGTTTCGTCCGGTTCGCAGATCGAGTCGAACGGATCAAGCACCACTTCTACCGAGTACGACGTGATCGCCGGACTCGGAGCGGGCCAGACACTCACCGGCGTGAAAACGAAGTCCATCGGAAATACGAACACGCCGCCCGCAGGCGGTGGGAAAGATACGGAATCTATCGTCGCGAATGCGGTTGGTACGCCGGTCTGCGCCCCGGAAGCGTCGAGGTAGATCCCATCGCCCTTCAAGTAGATCGCCGTGTTCCAAGGAATCACCGACGTCGAGAGAAAGGTGGTCGTCCAACCGAAATCCACAGGGGAAGGCGTGAAACCGGCACTGATCGCCGCGGGACCGACAACCGGAGGCATGAAGCTCAGATCACCCGTCGTCGCGAGCGCACCACCCGTTTCCGTGTTGTTGCCCTCGTCCGACTCGGCGATGCTATCGAGGTAGTCGACCCGGACTTCAATGACCAAGAAACCGCCGAGTGGTCCCGTCGGTGCAACGAAGCCACCGAGGGCGACTGGGGCGTAGTCGGCGGGAAACACGAGCGTTTGCGTCGTAGCCAGCGCCGAGATCGAAGCGGTCGCCAAGAAGACAGGAGCCGCGGAGCCGACGATCGGGCTTCCGCTCGCATCGTAATACGTCCCCAGTATGTCCCGAATGAAGACCGCGTCCGTGGTCGTGACCGCGCTAGCTGGGACGCTCGGTGTGACCTCGAGCTCCCAGGACAGATCGCTCGGCTCAAGCAAACAACCGCCACTCGCTACAACCGATGCACCAATATTGTCCACGGCGAGGTCGATCAACTGGGCCGACGCCACGGCCGGGGTTATCAAGACCCACAGCATGGCTACCGCAACACGCGCTCGAAGCTTGCTCATCGATCGAATACGCTCAAATAGTCGTGACATACCATCAGCCTCTCGGGTGTCGTTCATTGCCGTCGCTTTGTAAGTTGAATCCTAAAAATCTCAGCGGACCGGGCGGACCAAACGGAACCCGGTGTCATAGTCGATCTGGTCGCGACGAAACTCGTTTCGTTTGGCACTGCGACACCACGAGGCTTCGTTCCCGAATCCTCCCCCGCGGAGCACGCACTGGTTGCGAACCCCGCTCGCACGCAATAGCTCGGGGTTCGGCGCCCCGTCTCCAGCTCTATGAATCTCGAAGCCCTCGTCGATCGTCGGTACGCTCTCGCCTTGCCAGCGCGCACAGCCGTCGGTCAACTCCCATGCGTTTCCATAAACGTCGTGCAGCCCAAAAGCGTTGGCTAGAAAACTACCCACCGGAGCGTCCAAATTGTAGCCGTCGGGCACGACGCAACCGAGATCACGCGAGATCTCGACCGCCTTCGGAAACGTCGGACTTGCCGATAAATCTGCAAAGTTAGCGTGCTGCGCAAGATCGGTCGGTCCGTCGCCGAAGTACCACGTTCTGGTCGTACCGGCTCGGGCGAGGTACTCCCACTGCGCTTCGGTCGGCAGCGCGCACCCGACAAGCCGGGCGAACGTCTCTGCTTGCGCATAGGACACATTGCGCACCGGTGTGACACGAAGATCGCGAGAACTCTCTTTTTCGTACCAACCCTGCGCGTACGCCGACTCACTCGACCACTGGGCCCACCGTTCCCACTGCGCGCCGGTCGTCTCGTACTTGGCGGCGAAGAAGGGAGCGAGTGTCACCGAGTGCACCGGTTGCTCGGCGCCGGGTGCGAACGGATTGTGATCCCCGTCGGCGGGAAGCTCGATCACTCGCGACTGCCAAACGCCGTCGATCAGAACGCCGACGTCGATCTCGCTCGCCCGCGGTGCGGATACGACCGCCTGCTCCCATCGCTGCAGATCGGACCAGACAAACGGTTCGCCGCCGGGAAATCGAATCGAGGCGCTCTTCGGCAACTCCCCCAACAACTGTCGCGGCGCAATCACCGACGATCCCATGCGGAACCGGCCGCCGGGCAGCAGCACCAACACCACTCCGGTTTCGGGACGGACGTCCCAGTGCGAAGCCCCCTCGGTTGCGACCACCGGCTCGTCACCGCTTTGCACCAACCAAAACTCGTAGAGCTTCGTCTCTGGGTCACGCCGCAGCGGTAGCAGACCGAGCTGCGGGGACAGCGGCGGCATACCGATGTAGTGCGGACACCGCTGCGCGTCGTGGATGACCGACAACGCCGCCGACCATCGCTCTTGCGCCTCGGGACCGCTCACCGTCCTTGCCGTAACGGCACGACTCCAAGCGATGCGGCGCTCGAGTTCCGCCAGTCCCAGTTCCCTGCCCGCCTCCGCCGCGTCGAGTCGCTGCACGGACAGCCGCAAGCGATCGAGATCCGCAGTAAAGAGACCGCCTTCGACATTCGCCAACCGTTCGGCAAGTTCTCCCGAAGCCCGTCGTGTCTCCGCAAAGCGACTAGCCAACCCCTGCCAGAACTCCAAGTAGTCGGGATGACCCGGGTCCGAAACCATGGGCTCTGGCTGATCGCGCAACGCATCACGATCCAGCGATAACACCGCGATGAAGTGATCCACCGAGTCTTGCTCGTCCTGGAGCCGCAGCACCGACTCACGCACCGAACTCTCCCACACGCCGAAGCCCGCCCCCACTGCGGCGACACTCAACGCGACGAATAGCAACGACGCCACGAACACCAACCCACGATTTCGACGTATGAACTTCCGCAACAGATACGAACGACTAGGCGGAGTAATGTCGATCGGCCGCTCGTCGAGAAATGCACCTAGCAGCTCTGACAACCGACCCGCGGTCGGGCAGCGAAGATCTGGATCTTTCTCGAGGGCGTGCAGCACGATTTGATCGAGATCGGAATCGATCATCTGTGGCCGGTGAGCGCCGGCAACTCCTCGCGCTCGTGCCCATTCGGCGTACTCGGACTCGGTGTAGTCCGCGATGCGGCGAGAAGGCGATACCGGCTGTTGCATGGAGAGCACCCGCTGGATCGCTGCGAAGTTATCCCGTCTCTCGAAGTGCAGCGGCCGAGCACCCACGATCAACTCGTAGAGAACCACCCCCAAAGCGTAGAGATCGGGTCTTGCATCGACCTCGCCCCCACGAGCCGAGCCCTCAGGCTCGATCAATTGCTCGGGCGCCATGTACTCTGGCGTCCCCATCGGCGTCCACTGAAGCGTCACCCCTTCCTTCGTCG
>JAJFFE010000329.1 GCA_021776775.1 Planctomycetota bacterium
CGGACGGTGACGACCTTATCCAAGGCGGCGCCGGCAGTGACACCGCGGCCTACACCACCGCGTCGAGCGGAGTCACGGTCGACCTCAACACCGTCGGTGCTCAGGACACGTTCGGCGCCGGTGTCGATACGCTGGAAGACATCGAGAACCTCACCGGTAGTGAGCACGACGACGTCTTGACCGGCGACGCGGGGGCCAACGTCATCTCCGGCGCCGGCGGTGACGACACCATCGACGGCGGCGCGGGGGACGACACTCTCGACGGTGGATCGGGTGACGACACCATCGACGGTGGCCTCGGCAGCGATACCATCACCGGCGGATCGGGCGACGACGTCGTCGACGGCGGCGAAGGTGACGATATCATCGACGGCGGCTCCGGCGCGGACACGCTGACCGGTGGACTTGGGGACGATACGGTGATCGGTGGTTCGGGCGACGACACCATCACGGCCGGGGTCGGCGACGACACCATCGACGCGGGCGACGGCACCGACATGATCATCGCCGGCGATGGCAACGACACCATCGAAGGAGGATCGGGCAGCGACACACTCGACTACTCTGCCTCCGGTTCGGCGGTAACCCTCGACCTCAACGATACCGGCGCGCAAGACACCGGAGCAGCGGGCATCGATACCGTCAGTGGCGTCGAAAACATCATCGGAACAGACTACGACGATGTGCTCACCGGAGACGGCGCCGACAACACGTTCACCGGTGGACTTGGCGCCGACACGCTTTCGGGCGGGGCCGGATCGGACACCCTCGACGGGGGTGCGGGCGACGACATCATCGACGGCGGGTCGGGCGCAGACACGCTGACCGGCGGTGCCGGCGCCGACACCATCGACGGCGGCGACGGTTCCGACACGATCGATGCCGGCGAAGGCGACGATACCGTGACGGCCGGGGCGGGCGACGACATCATCGACGGCGGTGAAGGCGACGACACCATCACCGCCGGCGAAGGCGACGATACCGTGACCGGCGGCGCCGGGGCAGATGTGATCGACGGCGGCGATGGCGCCGACACCATCGACGGGGGCAGCGGGGACGACACCATCACCGGCGGCAGTGGCGCGGACACGCTGACCGGCGGCGAAGGCGACGATATTCTTAGCGGTGGGGCCGGCGTCGACGTGCTCGACGGAGGGGCTGGCAACGACACGTTGTCCGGTGGCGCCGGCATCGACATCATCGACGGCGGGGACGGTATCGATACCGTCGACTACTCCGGCGCCGGCGACGGCGTGGTGGTCGATCTCTCGCTCACCGACGGACAAGACACGCGGGCCGGTGATATCGACACCATCACGAATGTCGAAAACATCACCGGTAGCGCGTTCGACGACGTGCTGACTGGCGACGCCGGAGACAACGTGATCGACGCCGGGGCGGGCGACGACGTGGTCTACGGCGGCGATGGCGACGACACCCTGATCGGCGGCGACGGAACGGACACGCTCGATTACACGTATGCGTCGGGCGGGGTGACCATCGACTTGAGCGACACCGGTGCGCAAGATACCGGTGGCGCCGGCATCGAAACCGTGAGCGAATTCGAGAACGTGACCGGCTCTGACTATGACGACGTCTTGACCGGCACCGCCGGAGACAACGTCTTGAGTGGAGAGGATGGAGACGACACCCTCGCCGGGGGCGACGGCGACGACACCCTCGACGGAGGGCGAGGATTCGATACCGCGGACTACTCGAGTGCCACCACTCCGGTCACCGTCGACCTCACCCTCGACGGCGTGGCCCAGGACACCGGCGGCGCGGGCGTCGACACTCTGACGAGCATCGAAGCGGTGGTCGGAGGCAGCGGCGACGATACGTTCGAATTCTCGGGGCCGGTCGACGGCGACCTCTTCTCCGTGGACGGTGGAGCCGACGGTCACGACACGATCGACCTCACCAACTTCACCTTCGCCGACGTCGACTTCAACGCCGATGGTACCTCGGTGACGGTCGACATGGGCGGCGGAGAGTCGTTCACGATCGACTTCACCAACATCGACGAGATCCAGTTCGGGGACAACGTCGTCCTGGTCCTCAACGAGGATACCTCCACCGATGATTTCAGTGGCAGCGCGACCTATCTCGCGGCCGACGGTGGAGCGATCTTCAGCATCGAGGTAACGGGGCCGGGGACCATCGACTGGGAGTACGATCTCGACACCGACACCCTGACCATCACCGATAGCGACAGCACCGACATGGGGACCGGGGTTACCATCACTGATTTCGAGGGCAACGATCTCGCCATCGACAACGTGGCCATCGACACCGACATCGGCACGTTCACCGCCAACGTCGACATGGACACGATCACCGTGACCGCGGGCGCCGAGATCGACACCATCAACGTGACCAACGGTAGTGGAACCGGCACCATCGAGAATCTCGACTACGCGACCAATGTCGATGCCGTGACCACCGTCAATGCGAACGTGACTACGCTCTCGATCGACGGGGCGGTCCAGAACGACCTGACCGTCAACGGCACGGTCTCGACCATGACCGTCACCGGCGACATCGAAGCCGGGCACACCGTGCACGTGACCGGGACCGTCGGCACCCTCACCGTCGACGACGTTGAAGGCACAGCGACCATCAGCGCCGACGGAGACGTGAGCAATTTGGTTGTGAACGGGTCGTTGGGCGCTCCCGGCGACGACGTGATCATTACTATCGGTGACGACATCGGGACCATCGACGTGGCCGGCGATGCGAACGTGAATCTCGACGTGAACGACCGCCTCACAAATCTCTTCGTGGACGGAACGCTCACCGGCCGTGTCGAGGCTTACGATCTGACGACACTCACCATCGGCGAAGACCTCGAAGCCGAGCTCAACATCTTGCACGATCTGTCCACGCTGACCGTCACGGGTGACGTCACCGGCGCCGGGGCTATCACCGTCGCCGACGACGTCGGCACAATCACGGTCGGAGGGACGTTCGACAAGGACCTCTCCGTCACGGACGACTTGGGCACCCTTTCCGCCAACACCATCGCCGGCGGGACCACCATTACGGTCGGTGACGACGTCGGGACGATCGCCACCACTGGCAGTATCGGAACCGGCGTTGCGGACGCGGTGATCGACATCGGCGGAGACCTCACCACCCTCACCGCAGGCTCGACCGTTTACGCCGACGTCGACGTCGCCGGCGCGCTGACCACGTTGACCGTAAGCGGAGGCGGCGACCTCGAGGGAGAGGTGGACGCGGGTAGCGTCGGTACTTTGACCGTAACCGGCGATCTATTGGCGCCGGTCGGCGCGGTCGGCGACATCGTCACGATCGATGTCACCGGCGACGTTGATGGGCTCGGAACCGTCGGAGTTGGTGGCGATCTCACCACCTTGACGGTGGGCGGCACCATCGACACGCGAATTGCCGTGACCGGTGACGCCGGCACCATCGAAGCGGATCAGTACGGCGGCGACGCCCATATCGATATCGGCGGAAGTCTGGCGTCGTTGACGGCGGACACGAGTTTCGGAACGCCGGCGGAGAGTGCGCAGCTCGAAGTCGATGGGGATCTCGCGTCGTTCCTATCGGCCGGCGCGGTCAACGCCGACGTCGACGTCGCCGGGGCCGTGACCACCTTCACCGTGAACGGGGGCGGGGACCTCGACGGAGACTTCGACGCCGGGAGTCTCGGGACGTTGACCGTCACCGGCGATCTCTTGGCTCCGGTCGGCGTCATCGGAAATGTCGGAACCATCGACGTGACGGGCGACATCGCTGGCGTCGGATCCGTGGACATCGGCGGAACGCTGACCACGCTCATCTCCGACGGCGAAATCGACAAGTGGATCAACGTCACGGGCGACGTCGGCACCATCACCACCTCGAGCCTTGGCGGATCCGCCTACCTCCTCCTCGGCGGAAACCTCGACGCGTTGACGGTGACCACCAGCTTCGGCACGCCGGTCGACGACGCTCAAGTCGAAGTGGCGGGCAATCTCACCACGTTGACTTCGGGCGCGACGATCTACGGCGACCTCGACATCGCGGGCGAACTCACCACGCTCACCGTCAACAACGGCGGTGACGTCGACGGCGATCTCGACCTCGGATCGTTCGGGACCATCACGATCGCCGGCGATCTCATCGCGGACCTCGATGTGACCGGCGACGGCGGCGACCTCACGGTGGGTGGTGCCATCACCGCAGCGGGCGGGTTGATGAGTATGGGCGGGAACGTCGGTACCATCACTGCCAACACCATTCGGCGCCCGATCACCATCGCCGGCGACCTCGATTCCTTCGTCGCGACGGATGACTTCGACCAGATCTTGACCATCAACACCACCAACGGAGTCTTCCACATCACCGATGGCGATGTCGAGATCGACCGCAACTTCGCCTTCGACAAGTTGGTCGTCTACGACGGCGCGGCGGAGACGATCACCTACATCAGCGATCCGCCGACCATCGACGCCGGCGGCCCTCAGACCGTGAACGAAAACGCCGCGGTCAGCCTCGGCGGCACCTCGTGGGATCCCGAGGGCGAGGACATGACGTACTCGTGGACGCAGGTCTCCGGGACCAGCGTCACGCTCGCCGACGGCAGCACGCTGTCGCCGAGCTTCACCGCTCCGGATCTACTCGCGGACGAAAACCTGGTCTTCGAGTTGACGGTCTCCGACGGAACCAACGTCGTCACCGATACCGTGACGGTGACCGTATCCGCCGACAACGACGCGCCCACCTCGGACGCCGGTGTCGACCAGTCCGTCACCGAACTCGACGTGGTCACGCTCGGCGGAAGCGGCGTCGACCCCGAGGGAGAGTCGCTGACGTATACTTGGGTCCAGACCGGTGGACCATCGGTCACCTTGAGCGATGTCAATGCCACCTCGCCCACTTTCACGGCGCCGGACTTTGTGGCCAACACCGACCTCACGTTTGAACTGCAGGTGTCCGACGGCACCAACACCACCACCGACTCCGTGACCATCACCGTGAACGCCGACGACGACGTGCCATCCGCTTCGGCCGGCGTCGATCAGTCGGTAGTCGAGAACGCGACGATCACCCTCGATGCCAGCGGATCGACCGATCCCGAGGACGTGGGGCTTACCTACACCTGGGTGCAGACCAGTGGCCCGTCGGTCACCTTGGACGATGCCACCGCAGCAGCACCCACATTCACGGCGCCGGACTTGGTTGCGAACACCGACATCGTCTTCGAGCTGACCGCCTCTGACGGCACCAACACCTCGGTCGACACCGTCACCATCACGGTCAACGCCGACGACGACGCGCCGACGGCGAGCGCCGGGCCCGATCAATCGGTGACCGAGAACGCCGCGGTGACGCTCGATGCGTCCGGTTCGACCGATCCTGAAGGGACCGCGCTCACCTACACGTGGGTGCAGACCAGCGGGCCGACCGTCACCTTGGACGATGCCAGCGCGGCATCGCCGACGTTCACGGCTCCGGACCTTCTTGCCAACACCGACATCACCTTCGAGCTGACGGCATCGGACGGCACCAATACCTCGGTCGATACGGTGACGGTGACGGTCAACGCCGACAACGATGCGCCGACCGCGAGCGCGGGCCCGGACCAGTCCGCCGACGAGAACAGCACAGTGACCCTGGACGGAACGGGCTCGACCGATCCCGAGGGGACAGCGCTGACCTACACATGGGTGCAGACCAGTGGCCCGTCGGTCACCTTGGACGACGCCAGCGCGGCGTCGCCGACGTTCACGGCGCCGGACCTTCTTGCCAACACGGACATCACGTTCGAGCTGACGGCGTCCGACGGCACCAGCAGTTCGGTCGATACCGTGACCGTCACGGTCAACGCCGACAACGACGCGCCGGACGCTAACGCCGGCCCGGATCAGTCCGCGGACGAGAACACCACCGTGACCCTCGACGCGACCAGTTCGAGCGATCCGGAGGGCGAAGGGCTGACCTACAGCTGGGTGCAGACCAGCGGCCCGTCCGTGACGTTGGACGATGCCACCGCCGCCTCGCCGACGTTCACGGCGCCCGACTTGGTTGCAAACACCGACATCACGTTCGAGCTGACCGCCTCCGACGGCACCAGTAGCTCGGTCGATACGGTGATCGTCACGGTCAACGCCGAC
>JAJFFE010000330.1 GCA_021776775.1 Planctomycetota bacterium
CCGCTCTGGCGTTGTTGCGCCTCCTGGAAGTAGTTACCAATACGACGGCGTCGGCGCGCCTAGCCAGAGCGCAAAGCTACTCGCCGGATTATTCGGACGAACTTACGATACAGGACACTAGTCGCGAGCTCGAAAACTCCCCCCTGATCTGCTCACATTATCGCCTCGGTTGGTTACACTCCTGGCGAATTCGATAGCCCCGGGCAAGTGGCGGAATTGGCAGACGCGAGGGACTTAAAATCCCTTTCCGATAGGAGTGTGGGTTCAAGTCCCACCTTGCCCACCAAAACCCCGTCGCAGCTCGTCGATCAAAGCCGGGCTAACTTAGCGGCTAGCGGGCCATGAGCTGGGCCATGAACTCGCCTTCGGTGAGGTCGGTCCCGACCATCGAGAAGTACAGATCCCTCGCGGCCCAACAAGCGACGAGATAGCGATCGTCTTTGCGTCGACAGAAGCAGCATTGGCTGCGCTGTCGTACCTCGTCCGGGATCGATTCGAGCGCAAAGATCGAGAACGGCCGCCCTTTGTATTCGCAAAACAGGCGAACGCCCCGGGCCGATCCGTATGTTGTCGGGCTCGCTCCCTTGAACTTGAGTTGTTCGCTGCGAATGGGAAGCTTCGTGGCCGTGCCGAGCTCGCGTTCGAGAACACGCTGCGCGTCTTCGATCGTCTCGAACGGCCAACGTGGTTCGACGGGACCTTCGACCCCGGTCCCGATGTGGCGTGCCAAGCTCTCTTCGGCGACCGTGGCGTGAGCGATCGACGGTAGCTTGCCACTGATCACGACACTGTAGATGACGAACCCGGATGCGAGAACCAGCAATACCGCAGCGGCTCTCAACCAAGGGGAGCGCGTCCAACGAAGCGACGTCGGTCCCTGTGCACGTTCGTGAGTAAGCCGGTCGACGACACGATTTCGCAACCCGTCACTGGGTTCGCCTCGGTCGGCTTTTGCTTGGACGAGTAGCTTGACGTTGCGCAGGGAACGCTCAGATTGAGCGCACGACACGCAATTGTCTAGGTGCCCTCGCACTTGACCACGTTGGCTGGCGTCTAGTTCGTCGTCTAGCCAGTCGTTCAAGAGTGCGAGTACTTTCTCACAGCTCATTCGTCGTCCATCTCAATCTCTGAAGCTTCGGTCGTACGGTAGCCGAGCTCGGAGGCGTACTCTTCCAACCGCTCACGTAGAAAACTGCGCGCGCGAGAAATTCGGGAACGCACGGTGCCGATGGGGACTTCGAGCGCATCGGCGATCTCTTGATAGCACAAGCCCTCCAAGTCGCAGAGGATCAGGGCTACCCGGAATTCGTCGGGTAACTCGGTGAGGAAGTGATTGACCTCGTCACCGAATAGATCGAGGAAGATCTCCTCGCTCTCGATTCCCCGCTGGTGAAAGTGGGCGATGGCACGATCGGGATCCGATTGCGCGGGTTCGACGGCACCAATGCTTTGAAGACGTGGCCGACGTCGGTTCGCTCGAAAGCCGTCGATGAAGAGGTTCTTACAAATGCGAAACAACCAAGCCTTGCAGTTGGTGCCTTGCTCGAACGTCGTGAACTTGCGATATGCCTGGAGGTAGGTGTCTTGAACGAGGTCTTCTGCCCTCCCCGACTCCCTCGATAGGCTGTACGCAAAGTGGTACACGGCGTCGAGATGAGGCATGGCCTCGCGATCGAACGCTGTTTCGTCTTTGCTCGCCATTCACCCGCTCCTTCGGCCCGTTGCCGCGATTCGGTTAGCTCGTCCGACCGACCGGCTCGCGTTGAACGGACGGCTGTCCACGATAGTTCCTCCAAGGTGATGTTGGCGTCGCGACCCCAGTTACAGGCCGGGTCAGGATCCCTTCCGCGTCACCGGGGCGGCAGCAAGGGACCGAGCGCTTCGCCCGACTGTAACCGACCGAGGAAGCGCGACACATCGCGATCAGAGGCGAGCCACTGTTCCTCGAGTGCGGCGACGTCCCCGGTGTAGGTGTCGAACGAAATCAGCAGCGGGAGGCTCCAGTCGAGCTGTCGGTAGCGCCGATAGCGCTCCGACTCGAACGAGGTTTGAGCCAAGCGCTCCGTCAGCTCTCCGAGGATTCGTTTGCGCTCCCGCAGTCGCGCGTCGCGATCTCCCGACCGGAACGCAGTGCGGAGTTCGTCACCACACCTCGCCAGTTCGGATACCAGCCGGGTGCGGTCTCTGCCGTGCGAGTCGTAGCGAGCGAGGGCCTGCAATTCTCCTCGTTCTCGAAGAAATCGAGCCGTGCCTTTCCGAGCCAGGAACATCGCGAGACTCTCGTTGAACCGGGTCTCTCCGGTGACGAATACTGTGCGATGCGTCAATTCGTGAAGGAGCAGGTCGACACGATCGGCGAGATCTTCCTCCAAGAACGATGAGTACACCGGATCGGGGAACCAACCGAGACTGGAAAAGGCCGACGATTGGCCGAGGTACGTCTCGTAACCTTCGTCCTGCAACAGCCGTTCTGCGCGATGTGCTGCCCGACGATCGAAGAACCCTTTGTACGGGAATGAGCCAACGACCGGGAACCACCACAGGTATGGAGCGAGACTATCCGGCGGGCACGCCACCAGGACTGAAACCAAGGGCCGTCCCTCGAGATCCACGTAGGTCTGATACGCATCCTCGACGTTGAAGCCGACGTCTGTGGCGAATTGCAGGACGTCCGCGATCTCTTCGAATGCGTTCGCGTATCCCGTGGGGAGCTCCGGTCCCGTCCGGGCCTCATCGATGGGACGGGCGCGCGACAGTAACTCCACTTGCCCGGCAACCTGCCGAACCAGGTAGGATCCTGAACACCCGGCCGCCAGACAAGCCAAGAGGACCATTCCTCCCACCCACCATGGACTCCTGACCGAGCACCGTTGGAGACGCGTGAACGCCTCACCCATACCGATTCTCCTCCCGGACGACGTGTTTCTGCGGCAGTTCGCGGAAGAACTCGCGAGGGAACTCGCCTTGCCTATCCTTCAGGACTCAGCCGGAATTCCTAGCGCGTCTCCCGCGTCACGAGAAACGTTTGCGTTGCGGTTCGTCGATGACGTGCTAGAGCTGCAGGGCGATCCCCGTGGGGAGATCCCGGAGCGCGGCCCCGCTCGTGTTCGCGTCTCAGTCGACTTCTCGCGGGAGCATCGTCACTCGCGAGGCACCGGAAAACAACAGCCGCTGTTCAGGGCGGTTGGGCCGCGACCCCGCACGGTCTTCGACGCCACGTTGGGATTCGCACGAGACGCTTACCATCTCGCCTGCAGTGGGTACCACGTCTCCGGTTGCGAACGGGAGCCAGCCATCGTCGCTCTGCTTCGCGACGGAGTGCGACGCGCCCAATTGCTCCCGAGTCCCCGGAAGGAGGTTTTCGAGGATCTGCTGCAGTTTAGGGCTGGCGACGCGGCGGAGGTTCTTGCGTGCACCCCTCCACCCGACACCGTTTACGTCGACCCTATGTTTCCGCCGAACCCTCGTGACAAAGCGCTGCCCAAGAAGGAGATTCAGTGCCTGCGAGCACTCGTGGGCCCGGCCGGCGCCGATGAACTTCAATCCCTGATCGAAGCAGCCCGCGTTGCCGCTACCGACCGGGTCGTCGTGAAGCGCCCCCATTGGGTTCGCCCGTTGCCGGGCGCCCGGCACCGAGTGAAGACGAAGCTGGTGTGCTACGACGTGTTCGCGGCGCAGTAGATCATTCGGGTGTCACTCGACGTCCGCCCACTCCTCGCCGTAGTCGAACGTGATTTCTTCGTCTTTTCGGATCGTCCGGATGGCGTAGAGCTCGTCCGCTTCGAACTCGGCGTTCGGCTTTGACGAGTGATTCAGGTAGCGAAGATCGTTCTTGCCGTCGATCCCGACCCACCGACCGTTGTCGTTTTGGACCCATAACACGTACGTGTCGTCGCGTTTTGCCCGCGGACCCTCATACGTCCCGATTCTCGTACCCTTGCGAATCTGCTTCTTCGCGAACAACCCCTTGCCGTGGATTGGGCTTTTGTCCGCGTACGAATACTCTGGCCGCATCTCGACTGATTCTCCCCTCGACCGACGAACCCCTGGAAAAGCGAGCGGGATTCTAGCAAGGCGTCTGGCGAGGGGAACCCCGAACGAAGGGACTCACTCTTCGGACCACTCGATCCAGCTCGAGAGTCCGTGTCGTCGCACTCGTGGTATCGCCGCGGCCATCGTTGCGAACGGTGCATTCGGGTCGACGAGCGGCGCGGGCCAACCGGGTTCGACCGCCGCCGCGAGGATTGCCGGGACGCCGGCCTCGCTGGCGACCGAAAACACGGCCAGGTCGAGAACGCGACCCGCGACGGACCCCGAAGAGCCGATCATTTGCGCGAGGCCGATTTGCCCGAAGCCGACCAATGGCTGACCGGCCAGAGTGCCTACGGTGTCTCCGGCTCCGGTTGGGGTGGCAAACAACGGTGCCGATCCGGCACCCGATACGGTTGGTGCGACACTCAACGCGAACACGCCACCCGACACGAGATCGACTCCGCCATCGAGAAACAGCCGACCGGCCGCGTCGCGGACCAAGGCCGCTGATCGGCGCTGAATGACGATATTGCTGGCGTCAATCGTGATGTTCCCGAGCGCCGAGAGATCGCCGAGGGTGACGGTCGTACCGCTGATCAAGTGCAGGGATCCCAGCGTCGTCCACTTCTCGCCCGCACCGACCGCGAGTTCGCCGACCGTATGAATCGTCAGGTCTGATTCACCGACGATCGTGGCCAGGGTGGGAACGTTGACGCGGGCGCCGACGCCGGGACTTGTGTTCAGGCGCAAGCTCGCGAGCGGTCCCGAAGAACCGATGGCGCCCCCGAGCCGAATCACGCCGGAGTCGGAGATGTCGGTTCCCGCCGAGTTAAGGGTGAGAAGGGTCAACCCGTGCGTACCGCCGACCGAGTCCACCGTGCCGCC
>JAJFFE010000034.1 GCA_021776775.1 Planctomycetota bacterium
CTTCTCGAGCTTCACCAACCGCTGAACCTCGAGCACCAAGTCATCCTTCGAGAGCATCCCAACGCGACGAACACAATCCATCATCCAAGACATAAGACCCTCCGGAGTCATCCACGAGTTTCGAGTACCCATTGTAAATGACGATCCAGAGCCGACGATTACCCCTGCCTGCAAGACGAACAACGCAAGTGCTATCGTCGAAGACCAAGCACCATCGGCCAACACGTCACGTCGCAAACTCGACCGTCACGGTGCACCCCACAATCGCTCGACATAGACCCGCTCATTCATGGTCAAAACCTCGTCAACAACAACCTCGACAATTTTTCGAGATTCAAGAACGAAACAGTCGAGTGACATCGTCCAAACGATGCCGCACCCATCAATGCAACCAAACGACACTGCCATGTTCGCCCACCCGGTGACCATCCGAACCGTGACGACTCGTTCAAGGCCCTAAGCATCGCGGCCCATTAGGGCTACGCTTAAACTCCAACCGTTGAGCCTGGACTATTCCGCGCTTAGTTGGACTCGCCCGCTTTAGCCGGACGTCGTTCGGGGCTGGCGGTCGCGGCAGCGGCAACAGCCATCGGCGCTTCGCGCTTCTTGCCCACGTACATCTTGATGTCGCCGAACTTGAACGGGACGAACAGCCACTTGGGGGCGAGCGGTCGGAGGAGACGGACGAGTTTGCCGAGCCCCAATGGCATGAGCGTCGATACTTTGTCGACGAGATACTTCACCGAGATGTAGTGGCAGTAGGTGCTGATCTCTTCCATGCGCAGCCCTGCGCGTCGGTAGACCTCGCGCATCGACTGGGCGCTGAAGTAGAAGATGTGCATGCTCATGTACCACGGCCAGTGGCGCCCGGTCGCACGCGGGAACCAGCTGTCGATGTCGAGCGTCGAGAGGCACAGCACGCCGTCGCTCTTCAGCAACGCATTGGCATCTTCGAGCAGACCGACCGGGTCGGAGACGTGTTCGAGCACGTCCCACAGCACGATGGCGTCGTAACCGTCGGACGCGGCTTTGAACGTTCCGTCGTCGATGGTCCCCGAGTGCACGTTGTGACCGGCTTGGCGAGCATGCTCCGACGCCCAGCGCGACGGCTCGACGCCGTCGACTTCCCAGCCGCGCTTCTTGGCCACTTCCATGAACAGCCCGCAGTACGCACCGATTTCGAGCATGCGCCCGGGCTTCTTCGGAAGGTGCGGCGCCAATCGGTCGAACGCGCGATTGAACGTTCGCCAACGGCCCGCCCGGTTTTCCAGGTAGGTGTCGTCGACGACGTCGGCGTAGAGATCGTCGAGGTTCTCGGCCACGGCCGAGGCGGGAACGTACTGAAGTCCGCAGTTCAAGCAGGCGACGACCGGGGGCTTGGCTCGGTGCTCCATGGTCGTGCACTGATACGCGCCGGCATCGTGATCGCCACCGGGTTGGTAGTCGACCGGGCGAAAGCGTTCGACGAGGTACTCCGTTTGACAGCAGTAGCACCGATCTTCGATCGACTCCCGGGCGGCGGGTTGCGGCTTGCGTCCCATTCGAGCCCAGAGCAGCGTCAACAACTTCGTCATGCCGCGGAAGATCTCGAGCTTCGGTATCTTTGACTGCCCGGCCTGACGGTCGTGGAAATGGATCGGGTGTTCGTCGACGCGGAATCCGTGACGTGACAGTCGAAAGACGCTTTCCAGAAAGAACGAGTACCCCTGGCTCTTGATGCTCGAAATGTCGAGGCTCGACAGCGCCGAGACGCGGAACGCTCGGTAAGACGTCGTGAACTCGTGCAGTTTGATTCCGAGCAGGGCGCGCGAGGCGACGTTGGCTGCTTTGCTGACCAACATGCGATACCCGCCGTAGTCGCACCGCCCACCGCGAGCGTAGCGTGACCCGGTCACGAAGTCGCACGCGTTCAATTTGTCGAGCAGGGCGGGGATCTCGGCGGGGTCGTGCGAGAAGTCGGCGTCCATGGTGATGAGGACGTCGTACTTCCCTTGGATGGCGTGGATCATGGCCAGCTTGTGGGCCGATCCGAGGCCGAGTTTCTCCGGGCGGTGGATCGGGGTGACGCGCGAGTCGAGTCGCGCGCGACGATCGAGACTGCGTCCCGTCCCGTCGGGCGAGTTGTCGTCGACAACGAGCAGGTCCAGGTCGATCCCGTGAGAGTCGGCGAGCCCGAGTACCTTGTCGCAGTACTCTTCGATGTTGTCGCGCTCGTTGTACGTCGCGGTGAAGATGAGCACCTTGCCGAGGCCGCTGGAATCGGGCGTGGCCGAGGCAGAGCTGTCTTCCGAGGAAGCGACCTCAGAGACACCGTTGGCATCTCCGGGGGACGTGCTGGTCCCGGGCGGGTTGGTGTCGGGCGGGCTAGCGCCGGGTGACGCGCTCAGGCTGTCGTCCGTTCGATTCACGTGTCCGCTTCCACTCTCGTTGCTCGACGCTCAGCGCTCGACTCGCGGCGCACTCAGCTCAGGGACCACTAGGTAGAGGGCCCCGCGTGTCGGAGCCCGCACGGTTTCGAGGCTCCTTCGTGAAGCTTTCGTGACGGCGGTACACGAACCACCCCCGACCGATCAAGGGCTGTCTCCGACCGACCGGTATCCGGGGCCCACGAGAGACGCTCCCATAATACCCGATGGGCCGCAATGGCTCGACGGCACACCCGGTGGGTTCCGGTTGTCGGTGCCCCTTGGGTGAGAGACCTCGTTCGATACTTCGACTGAGCCGGGCCGTGGCTGCAATCGTTTCTCCGCGGTTTCCCGGGGCGGGAAATCGACAATCGTCGCGAATTCAACTCGGCTCGCGGCCCGCATGCTCGCCGGAGCGGTGCTCTTCGGTCGGATGACATGAAACAGCGCGACTCGATTGTCGAGTCGCGCTGTTGCAAGATTCTTGTTGTCGTGGTGAGACCGCTACTCGGTGGGAATCCCGAGCCAGGCGACCACGCGCCGACGCGACGGCAAGATTTCGAGCACGACGATGTCGCCGGGGATCCCGCCGCGACGGCTGAAGATTGGACCCAATCCGTTGACCTCACCGTTCTCGATCACGGCGCGTCCCACTGGCGAGCCGTCGCCGAGGGAGAGCGGGAATGATCCGGTGACGACCGTCGAAGCCGGGGGTGGGAGCGGAATCGAGCCACGTGTGATCGACGATGCGTCGAGAACCGACGCGACGATGATTCCGTCGGTCTGGGGATCCTCGGCCACGGTTGTGGCGACCGCGCGTTCGGGTTCGGGCGTCACTCCGCGAAGGCCGATCAGCCCCGACCGAGTCACGACGAAGAGCGGTGATTGGTCGATCCGAGAGACGTAGGTCGGCTTCTTGACGCCGCGCCGCAAGCATAGCTCTTCGAACTGATCGAGCCGCAGTTGCGGACCGCTTTGACGCAGGATTTCGACCATAGTCTCTTCACTCGCGCTCAGGACGTCGGCGGTGGCGATCGGCTGACGGGGCGAGACGGTTTCGTCGATCACGTCGAAGCCTCGGTAGGCGAGGAAGCGAGCGACGACCTGACTCGGCGGCGCGAGCTCGCGCCGCTTGAAGCTTCTCAGCAGGCCTTCGCGCAGCGAACCGATTTGCACGCGCGGGCTCACGGAGAGGATCTTGACGACTTGTCGTTCGAGCTTGTTTTTCTGAAAGTCGTCGATCAAGAACCAGCTGCGATCGTCGGACAGCCAAGCGATGCCGTCCATGCCCTCGAGCGCTGCTTCGGCCAAGGTGCGATCGACGGGCACTCGGACTTCTTCGGTGACGATCGCCGCGACTTCGTCGAGAGTTCCGAGACCCCATTGGTCGACGAGGCGGCGCGCCTGCTTGGCGATCGGATCGACCGCCGACACTTGGTCGGCCGGGACCGCGAGCGCGCGTTGACCGACTTCGACCACCGTGAACGGAAGTGTGACGCCGAACAGTTCGCCGATCTGCTGAAGGGCTCGCAGGGACAAGCTGCGACCGCCCTCGCCGAGAACTTCGGCCATGCGAATCTCGGATAGCGGTAGTCGCGCGGTCAACCGCTCGACCGCGTTCAGGAAGAGCGGCGCGAACGGCCGCGCTGCCTCGAGACGCTGCGCCTGTTCGACGCCTATCTGCCGGACCCGTTCGCGCGTGAGACCGAACCGTTCGCCGATTTGCTTCAGCGTTTGCGGTCCGCTCCCTTTCCAACCGAAGTAATGGCCGACGATATCCGCATCCCGAGCGGAGAGTCCGACGGTCGTGATTTCGGCGAGCTCTTCGATCAAGGTGCGGCCGGCACATACTTGCAGTCGTGACTCGAGCTCGGTCATGCCCGGCGACATGGCGCGGAGCTGGATTTCGCTGTATCGATCGGACTCGATTCCGGCCAGGATTTCGTCGAGCTGGCTCGCCTTGGAGTCGATCATGCGAAGCGGCGTTCCCAGTCGCGGATCGTCCCGCCCGATGAACAGGCGGCCGACTTGCTCGCGCATGCGTTTGGCGATGGTCTTCGTCTCGATGTGCCCGTCCGGGCGCAGCTCGGTGTCTTGGATCTGCGGCGGGTGGCAGTGTTCGATCGCGCACAAGAAGTCGACCAAGCTCTTGCCGCCGATGCCACGCAGGCGCAGCAGGCCACCGATCGTGAACTCGTACAGCCGAGCAGGGTCGTCGAGCAGTCCGTCGCGTTGCAGGCAATTGTACGTGCGACGCTCGAGCTCGAGGTCTTGCAACCCGGACCCGTCGGCTGGCAACGGCAACTTCATGTAGAGAACGTTGGGCGGCAGCGATGGCAAGTGTTGGTCGACTTCGGCCACAACCAACTCACCGAGCTTGGTGATTACTTGCGTGTCGAGGGATTCCCACACCGACTCGTCGAGTTCGGCAAACGTCTCTTTGTCGATCTCATGACGTCGGCGGAACGTGGTCGGGATCGGACCGTTCAGAATCTCGTCCAGCGCACGTGGCGCGAGCCGATTACCCGGTCGCGGGAAACGACTGACTCGTGGGCGCAGCGCCGGCATGGTGCCGTTGACCGTCGCCGTCAGTCCGACTTGCTCGTGCAGTGACTCCAGCGCGGCGAGCAAATCGACCAGCGATTTTGCGCCGAAGCTGCGGATCTCGAGCAGGTCCTTCACCGTCAGATACTGCAGCTTGCCCGGCGCCTCCAACAATCCCTCGGAGACGAGGCAATTGTAGGTGCGCGCTTCGAGTTCCAGCCCGTCGAGTCCTGCGTCGGCGAGTTTCGCCCAGAACTCCGGAACGGGAAGACGTTTCCCGAGGATCTCATCGGGAAGCGACGCGATTCGCGAACTGATTTCGCGAACGACGGCCGCGCCGAGCTTGGCGCAGACGTTGGGCGAGAGTCGCTCCCACGTCGTCTCGTCCAGATCGCAGAGGAGTCCCTCGGCGGAATCGGTCTGGTTGAGGAGTCGCCACGGGATCGGAACGTCGAGAACCGGGGCGAGCAATTCGGGGGAGATCTTCTGACCGGGTCGCGGATAGCGGCTAATGCCCATACGTAGCATCGATCTCGATAAGTCGCGGCGAAACGATTGCCGCTGGGTCGCACTCAGAACAACAGGCCCGATACGGGCCGACGAACAAACCAAATAGACCAAGAAGACTAGCCCGGAAGTGGGCTTACGGACCAACCGGCGTTCCCCGCTTGCTCCCCTTGTCGTCGGTGGGGACGGGGTTTAAACCGGTCCGCGACCGGGACCTCGGTGGGGGGTTTGATTCTCCGGTCGGCGCGCGGCGCGGTTTCATTTCTCCGGGAACTCATTAACATGAGCGACGCATTCGAGCGGCTCGCCGAGCCGTTCCGAGGCGGCACGGCCGAGTCGCCGGTTCGGGCCGAGCCGAGCCGAGCGTAATTCCGGGTCGACGCGTCGAAAGTGGGCGCTTCGCCGGCCGTGTTCTCCGATTTCGGTAGTGAGGGATCTTCAATGGCGTTTGCTCCGGTCGAGAAGCTCATCGAAGCGATTCGTAAGGGTCAGACCGTGCTGCTCGTCGACGACGAGGGGCGCGAGAACGAAGGCGACTTCATCGTCGCGGCCGAGCATGCGACAGCCGAGAACATCGGCCTGATGGCGAGACTTGGGCGCGGCTTGATCTGCGCACCCGTCGCTCCGGCGATCGCCGACCGCCTCGCCCTCAGTCCCATGGTGTCGGACGATGCCGAACCGGAAGATCCGATCGGCTGCGCGTTCACTGTCAGCGTCGATGCGCGCGACGGCATCACCACCGGGATTTCCGCACACGATCGCGCGTTGACCGCACGCTTGCTCTCCGACCCCGCCACCAAGAGCTCCGACTTGCGTCGCCCGGGTCACATCTTCCCGTTGCGCGCCAAGCCCGGCGGGGTGCTCGAGCGCGCCGGCCATACCGAAGCGGCCATCGATCTCGCGCGTCTCGCCGGCTGCACGCCGGCTGGAGTCATCTGCGAAGTGATGGCCGACGACGGCACCATGATGCGGGTGCCCGAGTTGGAGAAGCTGGCCGAGAGCGAAGACATCTTGCTCGGCTCCATCGAAGACTTGATCGCCTACCGCAAAGAACACGACGCCTCCCCGGCGCACGTGGGCCAGATGGGAATCGTGCGTCACCAAGCGGTGGCCAAACTCCCCACTCCGTTCGGGCAGTTCGCGATCCACGTCTTCGCCAACGAACGCAAGGAAGAGATCGTCGCGCTCTGCCTCGGAGATCTCCGCGCCAGCGACCCGGTTCCGCTGACTCGGATTCATTCGGCGTGTTTCACCGGGGACGTGTTGAATTCTTTGCGTTGCGACTGCGGCGGACAGCTGCACATGGCGCTGCAGGCCATCGGCGAAGCGGGTCACGGCATCGTGGTCTACCTGCCGCAAGAGGGTCGCGGGATCGGTCTCGCCAAGAAGATCGAAGCGTACCAACTGCAGGAGTACGGCCTCGACACGGTCGAAGCGAACGAGAAGCTCGGCTTCCCCGCCGACCTACGCACCTACGAAGACGCGGCCGCAATCCTCGGCTGGTTCGGCGTGCGCAAGGTTCGCCTGCTGACCAACAACCCAGCGAAGATCCAAGGGTTGGAAGACTGTGGCATCGAAATCACCGAGCGCGTCTCCGTCGAGCCCGGACCGGGCCCGGTCAACCACGCGTATCTGAAGACCAAGAAGGGCAAGCTCGGACACTTCTTCGAAGCGGTCTGATCTGCCACTGTCAATCTGAGCCCACTGTCAATCTGAGCCCACTGTCAATCTGAGCCCACTGTCAATCTGAGCCCACTGTCATTTTGAGCCCACTGTCATTTTGAGCCCACTGTCATTTTGAGCCCACTGTCATTTTGATCCCGCCCGCGCGTCCGCCCGCCGCGCGTCGTTCGTGGTCCAACGAAGGACAAATCCATGCGCAGGATCGGACTCCTCGCCGCACTCTTTCTCACCGCAACCCTTACCGGTTGCGTCGGCCCCATGAAACTCAGCCGCTCCGTCGACGAGCACTACAACCAGTTCTACGTCGACTCCCCGGTCATCACCGAACTCGCCAGCCCCCTGTTCATCACCGGCAGCATCGTGGCATCGACGGTCGACTACGCCTTGGTGAACCCAGTGTTCTGGTGGAAAGACGCCCTGCGCGGCCGCGGCACCCCGTACTACTACAAGAACCCCGAGGTCCCGGCCGAGGAGTGAGCGGTGTCTCGAGAGTAGAGAAGGACGGGCGCATCGGGGCGTGTCCGATTCTGTTCCGTGCGATCGGCAGCGGATGCGCTCTGCTCCGTTGAGTGTCGGATGGGATAGTTGGTTGTTCTTGCAGGCTATGTGATCCCTTACCGGGGATGGGAATGCGACATAGCGACTCAACGGTCTAGATCGCGAGTCGGTTACCGAGACCTCGCCCGGACGAGATTCGCGTGGGCCGCTGGCTCACCGGGTACTGAGTTGCTCGGCACTTAGTTGCTCGGTATTGGGATCGCGTTTCGCGCACGACTGCTGTTGATCGTTGGGGCCCGACGTCTCTTGCGCAGCGGCAATCTTCGAACTCATGAAGTCAGCTCCGAACGGGACTGTGTAGATTCCTGTGTGGGACTGTGCTGATTCCTGTGTAAGTGGCCATGGATTAGAATCCCGGAAAAGTCCCGAGATTCATCTCCCAAAACCAAATCATGAAATCAGAGCAAGCGCTGCGACCGCCAAGCATCGTCCGGACGAGGTGGCCCATCAACATCTCCGACAGGAATCTCATAGCCTCTGACAACATCCACGTATCCCACAAACCCGCAACGGAGTCGGGCCCGCCCGCTGCCCCTCGCCCGGAACAGAATCGTTCACGCCCCGATGCGCCCGTCCGTCGTTCGCAACCATGCTTGTTCGCTGAGCAACAAACCGGCGACCAACTCCACTCCCGTGCCTCAAAGTCGGCGGCGAGCCAGCGACCGTCCCATCCCCAACCCACTGAACTACGAGCCGCGCCACGATAGGCCCGTCTTCTTCGTCGTTCTTCCCCGCAACCAGACCGCTACCGGGACCACGCCTATTGCGACATAATCCCCGCGCGCGTTGACTGACAATCGAGCTGAACGAGGACACCAAATGGCGAGACGAACGGGAGGCGACGGCTGGTCGCTTCTATCATCGAACGACGACGACGGCGACTCGGTCCCCGTCGAATCCAGGGCTCCCGGAGATCACCGAATCGTGGTCGCGTTGAGCAAGCGGGCCAAGGGCAAGGTGGTCACGGTCGTGCGCGACTTGGTGTTGACGCCGAGTGATCTGAAGTCGTTGGGCAAGGCGCTCAAGAACGCGTGCGGAACCGGCGGCACTGCCAAGGGCGGAGTGGTCGAGTTGCAAGGCGATTGCCGCGATCGCGCTCGGGATTGGTTGCAAGCGAACGGGTGGGGCTGACGGTAGGTGTCGCCTTGTTTTCTTTTGCCATGCTCGTCCGGACTCGGTTCAATCATCCGCGCCCGAGGACGCGCCGGAATGTCGGTGTCTTCCTGACTGCTTGCCTGCCCATGACCGTTGGAGCGCGCGGACCGAGTTCGCGGTTCCGAGTTGAAGGACGACATCGCTTCTCATGGCTGAACCGACAGAATCGAGCCGGGTGTGTCCCTACTGCGAGCGCCCGGAGCTGAACCAGACGGTGACCCACGCGGAGGGGCGGCTGGTCTGGTGGTGCCCGAGTTGCGGGTACGAAGAAGAGCACGACGGGGATTCCACCCCACGGCCCGACGACGATGACGAGTGACGACCACGCGTGAGGTTGTCGCAGCATGTCGGGGGGTAGGTCTCGTGCACGTGGACCAACTCTCGCGGCGCACTGTCGCGGCTCACAACACAATCGATGCTGCCTAACCGCTTCGAACTCTAGTGCTTGAAGACCGCGCTAGGAGTTCTCCGTTGGACGGCGCACATCTGTGGTTCTCTCCGCTCTCCTTCAGTGCAATGTGACAAACATTGCCAGTCGGCAGTATCAGAGACGGTGCTACAATGGGGGTTAACTCCAGCCAAATGCGGTTCGACAATCTGCGACGGCGATTCGCGAGGGCACACACCCTTCGCGCCCTTCGTCACTTCGAGTTCGTAGGTTTTGCTCGGGCCGCTTCAAGGTCTTCTCCCCCTCACACACGAGGACCTGAAACATGTCGATGGACTCAATGCCCTGCCTTAGAAGTGCGTTCGCTGGCCTTGTCTTACTCTCGCTGACTGCATGCTCTAGCGGTAGCAGCGGGGGAGGTGCCGCGGCTCCGGCCACACCGATCTTGGTCAATAACATACCGACGGCGCAAGTGGTCACCCCGACGGGGACGCAGTCTGCCAACGTCACGATCGACGTGACGTTGACCGATGCCGATGGGGATTCTGTGGAGTTGGTCGTCGAGTTCTCGCTCGATGGGGTGACGTTCACGACCGCGACGCTGTTTGGCAGCCCGAGCCTCACCGGCTTGGTCGCCGACGATGATGGCGAGCTGCACACGTTCGCGTGGGACACCGTCGCCGACACGGTCGGATTGGCCGTGGTCGAGAACCAGGTCACCGTGCGCGTGACGCCGCGCGACGCCGAGCAGGGCGTCGAAGTCAGCAGTGGAGTGTTCACGGTGGACAACGTTCCTCCGCCCGGGACCGCTCCGCTCGTCACTACGATCAGCCCGACGTTCGGTAACGCGGGGACGATCGTGACGATCGATGGGTTCAACCTTGGAACCGACGTGTCGGCCATCACCGCAGCGATCGGTTCGCAGGCGTTGACCGTTCTGTCGGTGACCACCGACTTGACGACGTCTACTTCCGATGGCAACCCCAGCACTGTGACCGTCAGCACTACCCCCGAGGTGGTGCAAGGGGTCATCGATCTCGTTGTCTCCGGAACTCTCCTGTCGTCGACCGAGACGTTCACGACAGCGCCGCGTCTGCAGGCGATCACGCCCGGCGGCATCCCGGAGGACGGAGCGTTGCACACGGTGCAACTCTTCGGCGACCGGCTAGACCTTGGCGCCAGCGAAGTCGTTCTCACCAGCGGGGGGGTCGAGACCATCGTCACGCCGAGTTCCGTCACCGCGACCGAAGTACAGTTCGACGTTCCGTTGGTTCTGGTACCGGTCTCCGGAGGATCTAAAGTCGACGTGCAAGTTCAGCACGCCGGAGGACGCAGCAATCCCATTCAGATTCTTCACTCCGAGAGCACGGCGACGCCTCTGACGATGCCACCGGTAGTCAGCCGACTCGTGGTTCATCCGCGTGTCGCCGCCGGGTTGGTCCCGGTCGACTTCTCGGTGTTCGACTTTGGCACCGATGTCGCCGCGCTCACGTTCGAGTACTCGATCGACGGCGGCGCTCTTTCGCCGTGTAGCGAAGCTTCGATGGCACCGCTCGCCGCGACGGTCGCGACGACGGCGATCGGCACCGGGTTGCCGCACACCTTCGTCTGGGACGCGAGCACCGACGTCGGCACCGCACTGCAGACCGAGGTTCGACTGTTCGTGACGGCGATTGCGCCCTCGGTGGCGGTCGGTGGCCGATTCGAATCCGCTCCGTTCTGGACGCAAGGTGGAGGGGTTTTCACCTTTGACGAACCGTTCGACGACAACGCGCGAGAAGACAGCGCGGTAACGACGGCCGACTGGAACAACGCACTCGGTTCGACCTTCGGAATGGCTGGGGCGCTCGTCGGTCTGGCCGATGCACCGACCGAGCTTCCGTGGGGCGACGGTTCCGACGGCGCGTTTGCCCCGGTGACCGATGTCACCTTGGTGACCGACGGTGTCGATCCCGTGTTCGGCGGACAAGACGGCGTGTTCCGCTTTAGCTCGTTCGATCTTCCCGCCGGCGTGACGTTGACGGTCGACGGATCGAATCCGCTCGATCTTCGCGTGGCGGGGTCGGTGTCGATTCACGGCACTATCGACGTGTCGGGCAGTCCCGGCACCGCGGCGAATATCTTTGGCGCTGGAGCCGGCGGCGCAGCGCGCGCCGGTGGAACAATCGGTGGCGGCGGCGGATCGGTCTCTTCCGGACTCGTACTTCCGGGACAGAGTGCCGCGCGCGGTGGACGAGGTGGTGAAACGAGCCTCAGTCTTCACGCGGGTGCCCTTGGCGGCGGCGGCGGCGGCGGCGGGTTGGCTGCGGCTGGCGGCAGCGGAGAAACAACAGCAGCGATGGGCAGCGGCCGCGGAGGGGTCGGGGGAATCACCCGCGGTTTCGCTGCCCATCAGTTTCTCTTCGCCGGCGCCGGTGGTGGCGGCGGCGGCGCGAGCGTGAGCACGGGCACTGCATTCGGTGGCGGCGCGGGTGGCGGCGGTGGTGCCGTCTGCGTGACCGCACAACTCGACATCACGATCAGTGGCACGATTCACGCCCACGGCGGTGACGGTGGCCTCGGCATGGACGGCGGTTGCGGTGGCGGCGGCAGCGGTGGATTGATCGCGCTTGCCACGCCTGCTGACATCGTCTTCGAAGACGGAGTCGAACTCGGCGCCAACGGTGGTGCCGGCGGGGCGGCGAGCCCGACCGGCGGCGACGGCAGTGACGGACGAGTCGTGCTCACCGCGGCGGGGCCGGTCACGCTACCGACGCCGGGCGGCGGCGGTCCGACGTTTGATCTCACGAACTTTCAACCGGGGCTTTTGGCCGCCGGGTTTTCGTTCGGAGGATTCACGCCCGGTTCGTTCGACGCGGGCAGCGGTGGCTCCGGGGCGTTTGCGCCGACGAGTGACGTGACGTTGAACACTCTCGGGATCGATCCTTTCGGCGGTCTCAGCGGTCGCTTTCAGTTTTCGTCCATCGACATCCCGGCCGGTGTCACCGTCACGGTGGTGGGCCCGAATCCGCTCGAGCTGCTGTCGACGGGCGACGTCGATATCGCCGGCACGATCGTCGTTTCAGGCAATGACGCGCCGCAGGTTCCGTTTCTTCCGTTCGGTACTGCCGGAGCGGGAGGCGTGGCTGGTCCCGGCGGCGGCAACGGCGGGGCGGGCGGCTCGTACAGCGGCATGGCGCCCACCGGCACCGCGACCGCGGCGTCGGATGGATTCGCACCGCCGCTCGTGGTCGGCGCGGACGGCGGCGGCGGAGCGGAAACGGTCGACGTCGACGACAACATTTCCACCGCGGGCGGTGGCGGCGGCGGAGGGAATGCGCTACTCGGCTTCTCGGGCAGCGACGGTGTCGGTCCCTCGGGAACCGACGGCGCGACGCCAGGTGGCGCCATGGGAACCGACGACTTCCGAGAGCCCGGTGACCCCGACGCGATCGTTCGTATCGGTGGAGCGGGTGGCGGAGGCGGAGGCGCCAACGCAGACGGTGGGTTGTTCGGCGGGACCGGCGGCGGCGGTGGTGGAGGCGGCGGCGGTGTTGTCCACATCGTGTCGGCGACCACGTTGACGCTCGCTCCGACCGCTGTCATTCGCGCCGACGGAGGAAATGGCGCCGCGTGCGAACTCGATCCGGCCGGAAAGGGCGGGGGCGGCGCCGGTGGTGGCGTGCTGCTGCAAGCGGAGATCGTCGACATTCAAGCGGCGACGGTCACGGCGCTCGGGGGTGCGAGTCTCGCGGGCCCCGGCACTGAAGGTGGCGGGGGTTCGGTCGGCCGCATTCGCGTCGAAGAAGGAACTTCGGGCGGGGCCGGACTCAGCGGCACGATTGATCCCGTTCCGGCGCTCGACACGTTCGACGGTGGGGTGCGTCGTTCGGTGGCGAGCTCGATTCCGATCGTGCTCGAGAACGAATTCGGATTCCCGGTGCCGGCCGCGCGGGTCGTCAGCGCGACAG
This sequence comes from Planctomycetota bacterium, assembly GCA_021776775.1. GTDB lineage: Bacteria > Planctomycetota > UBA8108 > UBA1146 > JAJFFE01 > JAJFFE01. The sequence goes on from JAJFFE010000034.1 coordinate 13,191, forward strand.
CAACGCCGGCGGCTTCGACGAACACGACAGTCTTATGGGGAGTGTGGCAGCAGTCCGACGCCGGGCCGGTCGAGTTCTCCGGATTCACCGACGATCTCGCGAGCCTGCCGCGGGCGGAGTTCATTCAGTTTATGGTCTACATGCAGTCCGCGGTGACGCCGGCCGTTCCCGCCACGCTCGACCAACTGCAGGCGAACATAGAGCAGTAGAAATGGAACAGTAGCAACAACGCACCGCTGCGCGGCGATCGCTCCGGGGGGAGTGCCGGGCGGTGGATTCGACGCTCCGCAACGGGCAAGCTCGGACGGGTAAACAGGCCCGAGTACAGAGCGCACAGAAAACGGGCCGCTCGGTCAACGACCGAGCGGCCCGTTTTGTATGGTTGTCGCTCCTCCGTTACGGCAGGCGCAACACCATTCCTTCTTTGATGCGATCCGGGCTCGACAGTTTGTCCGAATTGGCCGCGTAGATCTTCTTCCACGCCGAGTTGTCTCCGTAGACGCTTCGGGCGATTCGGAACAACGAGTCGCCGGGACGAACGGTGTAGGACCGGGCCGCCGGTCGCTTCTTGACCGGCGCGGCTTTCACCGGCTCACGGTTCGTCCAAGACGCGGCGCCACGATCTCCCACTCGTCGCAACGACGCGTTGCTGGTCGCCCCGCCAGTGGTGGCGCTGACCGGCTCTGTATTCCGGTTGTCAGTATCCCACTCGTCGGAATCCCAGTCGCCGGGATCGAGCGCGACCGGAGCGCTGTCGTACGGCGACCCTTCGAGCGTGCCGCTTTCCAGCAAGCTGTCGTCGCCGAACGGGGACGGCTCGTACGGCGGCGGATCGAGCAGATCGCTCGCGGCAACGGTCGGCCGTCGTTCGCGAACTCCGGCCGGGTCGATCGGGTCACCGGTCCGTGATGCGATTTCTTGCGGGTCGTAGCCGACCTGCGGCGGATCGTCTTTGAGCGCGACCGGGAAGATGAACAGCGGGTACACCGTCCGGCGGCCGTTGACGTTCTTGTAGCGGTAGAACGGGAACAGCCAGTGCGTTTTCGAGTACTCGCGCGAACCGTCGAGTTTGCGCTCTTCGAGACGTCCGGCGATTCCGAGGAAGCCGACGCTCGTCAGGTGCTTCGACTCCGCCCGGCCTTGATGACGCTTGACCGAAACCATGTCGTACGCAACAGCGCCACCTAAGAGGGCACCGCCGGTGCGATCCTGCTCGCGGACGTACCAGCTTGCGAACGGCACGTTGAACCAGAAATTTTGATCTTTTGAGCTGACCGTGCCGGTCAGGAGGGCGGCGAACTCGCCCGGTCCCCAGCTCTCTTCGAGCCGCTCCCACGACTGTGAGGTGGCGGGGCGTGCGGCGGTGGTCGGTTCCGGGTCGCGGTACAGCGCACATCCGGAGATCGATCCCACAAACCCGAGAACGAGGGCCAAGCGAGCCCACGACAACGTGCGACTGAGTATGGGTGAAGAGTGCGGGGGTGAAGAGACGGGAGTCGAATGCGGTGGCAACACCGTCGACTCGCCCGTCGTAGATACACGATAGAGGTCCATCAAAAAGCTCCTCAATGCCGGCGGGCGTCACGGCTTGTGGCGAAGGGTAGAGCTTGGATCGCGCTCGGTCAAGGGAAGCACCGTGTCTCGTCGTTGAACCGTCGGCAGTAGCGTGCTATCCCAGGGGTGCGCAAATAGGCTCCAAACGACTCGACAGAAGCAGTTTTTCGGCGGCCGATCCGTGGCGACGGAGCGCCGAGACGACGGTTTTCGTCGTCGAATCGCGAACGACAACCTGCTCTACTATTCCCGTTCGATGGTGGCTGCGCGGGGGGCCTCCTTTGTGGTGCGTCCCTCGCTGGCACGTATCTTCTCTTTGGTCGTATCTACGCTGCTTTCTGACCGGTTCAATCGCTCTTACTCGTCGTTCGAAAGGCGCTCCGATGGCTCTGCTCTCTAGGCCGCTTCCGATGGTCGTCGCTCTTCTGACCTGCCTCATCCTTTCCGGCGCGGTGCACGTCGCCTTCGGTGCCGACGACGACGATGAGGAGGAGAAGAAGTCCGAAAAGATCGAGGCCAAGCCGCCGTATGACAACTTCGCCTATCCGGCCGCCATCGACGACCTCGGTCGCGAAGCGTCTGAGCAAGCGCTCGCCGTGGCGCGAGAGTTTCTCGGCAACGGCGACGGCGACGTTCGCAAGATCATCAAGACCGTAAAAGCCGCACAAAAGAAGGCCAAGGGATACCTCGGCCTCGACTACGTGCTGGGCGAACTCTACCTCTGGGACGAGCACCACAAGAACGCGACCAAGTACTTCAAGAAGTGCTTAACCGCCAACCCGAACTTCTACGAGGCAGAGACGCAACTCGGTCGGCTCGCGGTGAAAGATCTTGAACTCGAAGACGCGATGGAACTCTACGACAGCGCTCTATCGAAGTTCGAGTGGTACGAAGACGCGATCTTCTCCAAGTACGATTTGTATCTGATGCAGGGCCATCTGAAGCTGGCCGTCAAGGAACTCGAGCGGCTCAAGAAAGTGTCGGACATCGAGTGGCTCGACCAAGCGACGGAAATGGTCGAGCGGGCGATCGTCGGTCCGAGCTGGCCGAAAGAGTATCGCGCCGAGACCGACAACTACATCGTACGCACCGGAATCGATCAGTCGATGGCCGACCTGGTCGTCGCCAACGCCGAGAAAGTGCGAACGCTCTACGGCAAGTACTTCATGGACGTGCCGCGCATCGGTCGCAAGTATGAAATCATCGTGTATCGATCACGCGGTGAGTACAACGCCAACGGCGGGCCGCGTTCCGCGGGTGGTCACTACAGCCCTTATCTGCGTAGCATGCACATCTTCCCGTACGACAAGCTCAGCGACATGATGTTGGTGTTGTACCACGAGGGCTTTCACCAGTACCTGCACGAGTATCTCGACAACATTCCGCAATGGTTCAACGAAGGGCTCGGTGATTTTTTCGGCGGCGCCATGATCAATGCCAAGGGGACCAAGGCGAAGATGGGTCCGAGTCCGTGGCGTACCAGCAATGTTCGTATGGCGTACGATCGCGACATGCTGCCGCCGGTCTCTCGCCTCATGAACATGACGCGGGCAGAAATGTACGACCCGCAAATGGGGGCGCTCTACTACGCGCAAGCGTGGGCAATCGTCTACTACTGCCTCGAGTCGGGAAAAGGGAAGTACAAGGGCGTTCTGAAGAAGTACTTCACCGCGCTACGCAAGGGGATGTCGCAGCGGGAAGCGTACCGGCGCACCTTTGCGAAGATCGATCTGGGCAAGTTCGAGGACGGACTTCGAGGGTTTGTGAAGACGTTGCCGAGTAGCGACGCGGTGACCCGCGAACGTGAATCGATCATCGGGAAGTAGCGTCGGTTCTCCTGAACCAAGACAGAACGAGCCTCGGCGGATCACTCCGACGAGGCTCGTTCTGTGTCATTGCTACTCTGGGGTGGCAGGAACCGTGTTGGGGTTCGGCAGTTTCGCCACGACCGCCAGCGGAATGACGAGCAGGGCGGCGCCGACGTAGTACGGCCAAGCGTTGCCTTGGGTGAAGTAGATCGTGGCCGCCGCGATCGGGCCGACCGCGCGGGCCAACGC
>JAJFFE010000331.1 GCA_021776775.1 Planctomycetota bacterium
CCACGTACTTCCACGGCACTGCAGCTTCGAAATCGATCACCACCGGAATCCCCGTCACGCTCAGCGGACCGCTCCGATGGCCGCTACCTAGCTGACGGTTTCTGATGTGCGCTACGATGGACTCACAATCCGGCCCCGGCGGGAGACCCCGCCCGCGTTCGAACACGTCGAGTTGCGTGTTGGGAATCTCGTTCTCATCCGCCGAGCATGCGATACGCCCCTGGTCGTGCGACAAACGAATGCGGCATTCATGGGACAAGGTCAGCGGCGAGCCTCGGTCGCCGACCTGCCGAGGAAGGTACGCTCGTAAAGCTCCTTCCGGCAACCTGAACACCGTCGCACACATGAAAAAGATCAACAGCAAGAAGACGACATCGATCATCGACGTCATGTCGAGTGGCGATCCACCGGCCGACTCGGAGTAGCGTGCGCGTCTGTTGGACACGGCTATCCTCCTAGGCAGCGAGCGTCGATGTTCACGCGAACCGTCGACGCCCTGGGATTGCCCCGCTATCTCTACTCGCTCGAGTCCAGAACCGTCAGTCGATCGGAATCTCCGGTGCGGCGAACGAGATGTCCTCCACCCCGACCCGGTGACAGATGTTCAGAACCTCGACGACATACTTCCACGGCACTTCCGGAGCGAAGTCGATGATGACCGGAAGTCCGGTCTCGGCCACGCCTCGGTAGTTGTCCTTGCGCCGCTGGATGTGACTCTCGATTTCGTCCAAGTTGGGGCCGGGGTCTAGCCCACGCGCCTCCTCGAACTCACCCAAGTCGGTGTTCGGAATCAAAGTCTCATCCGCAAAGCACGTCGTCCGTGGGCCCTCAGTCGTCAAGGTGACGCGAGCGCCCTTGGTCAAGGTGGGCGCGCTCGATTCGCCACCGCGGTTACGCGGTAGGTACGAACGGAGTGCACCCTCTGGCATTTTGAACTTCGTGGCACACATGAAGAAAATCAACAGCAGGAACACAACGTCAATCATCGACGTCATGTTGAGCGGACTCTCTTCCTGGTCGACCGATTGGCCTTTGCGTTTACGACCCATTGGGAGTCCTTCCTATCGATCGCCAAGATACGGGTTGCCCGAACGCTCACTGAGCGCCGCAACGCGGACCTTGTAGATTTTCGCCTGCTGACAAGCCTTGTACACCGTGTGAATCGTTCCCGACTGCGCACCTTCGTCGCAACGAACCAGAACTTGAAGAAGCGAGTCCTTCTTGTCCGGGCGCGTCGGGTTCGGTTCAAACACTCCGAACGCTGCGACTTCTTCCCTCAAGATTGCCGTGAGCTCTTCCGCGGTCAGCCCTTTTTCCTGCCCCATGTAGCGCACCTCGGCCTTGCCGGTCTCGGTGTTCTTGAGCACGATGTTGATGATGACCGAACGATCCTTCGGACCCTTTTGCGGAACAGTAGCCTTGTCAGCAACCGGCAAGATCACCGGTTGAATGTTCAAGTTCGACAAATCACTCACGATCATGAAGAACGCGATGAGCAGGAAGACGATGTCGATCATCGGCGTCATGTCGAGTTCGACACCGGAGTCGAGCGCTCGCTTCTTTGTTCTATGAGCTGGCATTAAACCTCCTCGATGTCATCGAGCCTCGGGCGTATCGAATCGCTCCATGAGCTCTGTCGCCAAGTTACTGACCTCGATGATCGAGTTGTTCACTTTGTTCTTGAAGATGAAGTAGGCAACAGACATGGGGATTGCGACGCAAAGACCCATCATGGTGGTCATGAGCGCTTCGGAGATCCCTTTTGCGAGATCCTTCGGCTTCGGGGAGGTCTGGCTTGTCGCGATGATGTTGAACGACTTTACCATTCCGAGAACCGTACCGAGCAGTCCCATCATAGGAGCCACACTAGCGATCAACGAAAGGTAGCCCACCTTTTGGTGCATGCGGGCAGCCTCTTGATCACCGGAGTCTTCCATGGCGACTTCGATCTCGTGGTACGGTCGGTCGATCTTCGGCAGCCCCGCGGCGAGCACCGACGATAGGTATGAAGGGTTGGACTCGCAGACTTCTAGAGCCGCGTCGTAGTCCTCTTCCTCAAAGAGCTGCTCGACATGCGCCAGCAAGTCTTGAGGAACCAAGTTGTCTCTTCGGAACTGCATGGCGAAGGTAATGATCAGCGCAACGCCTGCCATCGACAGCAGGATGATCAGAAAACCAACGTAACCAGCGTTCTTCAGGTTCTGCATCACTGTTACTTCGCTCGCGCCATCGGCGGCCTCTTCCTGTGCGAACACAGGATCGACCATAGCGAGGACAACGAACACAGCGAAGATCCCGATCATTACGAGATTCAGCGTACTCCCACGTACGAACATCGTCAGCTTCTCTCTTTCGTCCGGGCGTCCCGGGGTGGGCTTAACTATTTCTTCGCCCAGGGGGAGTTGGGGCACTCTTTGAGCAGTCGTTGCCGAGTTTCTTCGGCCCGTCCCTGCTCACCGAGCTTCTTCAGCACATCGTTCTGACGGTAGAGGGCTTCGGCGAGATCCTCGGTGTGCTGAGGTGCGATAGCCGCAGCCCGAATGTACCGGATCAAAGCCCACTGCAACTTCTTCTTGTCACTACCAGCCTGAGCCTGTTCCGCTTGTCCCCACACCAGAAAACCTGACGCGGCGAAACGGTCCATGCGCTCCGGCGTACGCCCACCTTGGGCGAGTAGCTCTTCTTTGACAGTCTTGATTGCCGGGCCGTACTGCTTCTGTCCCAGCTGGCTCTTCGCGTAACCCAACAGCGCCTTGCCCTTGAATTCGCTATCGCCAATCACCGCGCCATTCGTACGAAGCTCACCAAACAGCTGGCGAGCCCCCGAGAAGTCATCCTGAGCCAGCTTCACCTCGGCCAAGCCGAGCTTTGCGCCGACCACCCAGGTCGGTCCCATCTTGCCGCCGGTCAGTTTCGTGAGCTCCGACTCGGCCTCACTGAACTTACCCGCCGCTGTGAGAGCGTTGGCCAAAGCCAAGGTCGCGTGCGGAACGTAGAAGTCCTTCTTGGATTCGTTCTCGGCCAAGTACGCCCGGAACGCCGTCACTGCGTCTGTGTACTTGCTCGAATCGTTCAGACCCCACGCGAGGTACGTCACGCCGAGAAAGTACTGCGCATTGATCCGCGAACGGCCGGTCCCACTCGCTTGCGAGGTGAAGCGCTTGACCGCGTCGGCAAAGTCTCCGGCCTCGCGGGCACCCTCGGCGTTCTTGTAGGCCGAAGTGACCTCACTGCCCCACCGGATGCGCACAACCTCGGAAGCTTTCCGACTCTGATCGCGGCTTGTTCCGGGCAGACGGTATTTGACGTCTTCGTACGTCGCAGATTTGATCGTCATCTCGCCCGCGCTACCGCCGCTGACGACGTCTCCATTGCGAAGCACGAGGTCGCCGGCCACCAACGGTTCCGACGCGCACAGAGCCAACGCGAGGACCGAAAGCCTCGGCAACGTCCATGCGAAAATGGTTCGTTTCGACATGTTGCTGTTACTCATTTCTTTGACTTCGCGGTCGCTTCGAGCTGATCGAATTCTTGTTGCAGAACACCGGGTGCGAATGCCTTACCTCCGAAACGCAGTCGGAAGTCTTTGATCGTACCGCTGACGTAGTCGGACTGATCCTGCGCAAGGTACACCTTGAGCAGTTGCAAGTACGATTGCCAGAACGCTAAGTCGATCTTCGGCGGAACGGACTTCCCGTTGGCACGGTAGGACGTCCAGCGACCCTGGAGGATGGCCGTCCCGGATTCGAAGGCTTTACGCGCTGACTCGAGGAGCTTCGCGGTCGGCGTCTGTTCGTAGAGGGCCAAGTACGCGTGACCCAGCGCCGAGTAGATCCCCGGTGCCTCGTCCACCCCTCCGGCCGCAACTTCCGGGAAGTCTACGATCAGCTGTTCGAGCGCGTCGATCGCGTCTTGATGCTTCCCTTCGGCCGCCGACGCTTGGGCGAAGCGGAATCGAATGATCAGCTTCAAGCCGTCATCCTCCGTCTCGTCAACCCGCTTCTGCGCTTCGCCGAGAAGCTCGAGCGCTTTCGTGAACTTCTTACCCTGCAGCAGGATCTCGGCAAGCTCACCGAGAAACGCAACCGGCTGTTCGTCCAGAGTGATCAGCGGGTGCGCGAGATACGTCTGGACGTACTCGGCAGCTTTGACAAGGTCGGCTTCCGTCCCGCGCTGACGGTGGGCGTCGACCATGAACATGGCCGCCTGTGCGACGTTCGAATGGGCCGCAAAATCGGCGCTCAACACACCGAAGATACGCGCAGCGTCGTCGACCGCGATCTTCTTGACGAGGGCCTGAATCCACAGATACAGACCGGCGCGGCGCGCGTCCGTCTTCGCGTTGAGTTCGCGCTCGAACGGAGCCAATGTCGCGGCCACCTTGTCGGCGTCGCCCTCGCCGTTGGACCAGTGAATGATGGCGAGTTCGTAGAGCGCCGCCGCCCGTCCGCTTTGCGAGCCGCGAGCCTTGGCGTCGATCGCGATGCTCTCGAGCTCACGTGCCGCGTTGCTCTCGCCGAGCTTGTCGGCCTTAGCCTGCGACTCTTGGTAAAGGCAACGAGCCGCCGCCGCTTGTGCGTCGTAGTAGATCGGCACGTCGACTTCGCGGCCCTCGTCCTTGGTCGTCCGCTTGACCGAAGCGTAGAGCTTTCGAGCGTTGGCGTACTCACCGCGCTGCTCGGCTTCGAACGCGTTTTGCATCTTCGACCGTTCAGCAGCTACGCCGCTTCCGTACTCCTCGAAGAGCACGTTACCGATGGCTTCCAACTCGTCGTAGGCGTCTTCGCCAGCGGTATCGCCGGCAAGCTGCCCGAAGTATGCGAACGCGTTCTGCGCCGCGGTCGCCGCGTTGTACGTCTTCTTGCCCAGCGCCGGACCGAATCGCTCGACGTGCGCCAAGTAACAAACCGCAGCCTCGAGCTTTCGACCGAGGATCGCGTGCGTCTCGGCAATTTCGTAGCTCGCCTTTTGTGCCCACTCGAGGCCATCCTTGGCGTCTCCGCCGGCCTGCAGACAGAGCTTGAACACGTGAAGCGCATCCGAATACCGGCCTCGACTCTTGTAGCCGATGCCGGCTCGGTAGTAGAGCTCCGGGCGCAAGCCACCGACGCGAGCGTCGATGAGCCGGCTGATTCCCCGACCGACTTCGACCATGTACTCGCCGGCCCGCTTGGGGTTCGCTTCGATGTACTTGGCGTCCGTGAATCGTGCGATCAGGGTATTGAAAATTGCGGCACCCGCGGCAGGACTCGTGCCCCCGGCGGTACGGGCGATGGCTTCTTCGATTTCCGCCTGAACACGGAACGGTTCGATCTCCGGAGTCTCGGGGTCCGCCTTGTAGGGGAAATCCTTGCTCGGGAACTGAATGACTCGATCGAACAGCGCCACGACCTTGTCCGACTGACCCGCGGCGTTGAACGTCCGCGCGTAGTTCGTCATGCCGCGCAAGCGGAGCTCGCGAACAAAGTTCACGACCGGCTCCGGGTACGGAGGCGGTGCGTCGGGCTCGACCTCAGCCAGCAACTCCATGATGTCAGCGGCTTCTTCTTTTTGATCCACGGCCGCGAGTGCAATCGCGCGGAACAGCTGACCTTCGTAGACGTAGAGCTGATTGGCAAACCGCTCGTCGCAGAAGCTCGTGGCGTACTCGAGCATCTTCTCGTACGCCTTGCGAGCGTCGGCGCCGTCCTCGGGCAGCCGCTCGGCGTAGAGCTTGTACGCACGAATGCGGAAGTGCTCCCACTGATCCCGCTCGGCGCCCTTCTTCGAGTAGTCGCCGTCCTCTATCTTCGCGACTTCCTTGTTCAGCGCGTCGATGCTCTGGTTGACCGGCTCCATGACGTCCCGATTGAACGCCTGTTGCGCCGCCACGAGTAGGCTCGCTCGTTCGCTCGCCTCCCCTAGCTGGGCATCGAGCATGTCGCCGAGGACGCCGGCTAGCGCCGACTGGATCAGTTGCAGACCTACGGAACGTGATCGGGGGTGGTCCGGGTACTTGGCCCGAAGCTCTTCGAGCATGGTGTTCATCGACTCGAGATCGCCTTCGACACGAAGGCAATCTGCGATGAAGTACTCGAGGTCTCCGCGACCAGTCCGGCTCGGACGGCTCTTCTGACGAGCCTCGATCCAGGTGCGCGCGACGTCGGTCCACCCGTAGTCAAAAATGACTTTCCGTGCGAACGCGGTCTCAGCTTCGGTCAGGTCCCCGGTTCGAAGCACGTCTTCCGCGTGAGTCACACCGACGCAACAGAGCGTCAGCGTGAACACGATGAACGACCGTGCCACCGACCGAGGGAGATCGGTGAGCGCCTTGAAACGGCTCATGGCGATGCGAGCCTTCTACCCCTTGCCGTCTGCCGCAGCAGACGGGTCACCGCAGCGATAACGCTCCGGCAACGTTCTACCTTACTTGCTTTGGTCTCGGCGACACTCGAGTCTCCAGAACACTTGGTCTCTGGACACCTGCTGCGCCACCAATTCGGCAACCCGAGACTGGCTACCGACCCCGACGTAAGCCACTCCCCAAAAACATTGGGGCCCCATGACCACGAGTCTCATGAGCAGCGCGCGGGAGATCGAAGGATCCCCCAGGAATGATCACCCCTGATTCGGAGCAACTCACCCCACCGTTTGAATGCATGTACCCACCGCCTCCATTTTGAAGGCGATGGGTACCTGACGAGGCCGCAGCGTCGCTGCCACCCCGAATTATTTAGTTGAAGAGCGCTGCCTCTTCGTCCCGGATCACGGTGATCTGAGCGTTGAGCAACACGAACAGGTTCGACTGCATCCGCGCCTCACCTTTACGGCCGAACAGCAAGTTCAGGCCGGGCAAGTGACTGGTCCACGGAATACCGGCTTGCTGCTTCTGCGTGATGGTGCGCTTCAGACCACCGACCAACACCGTACCACCGTCCGGGACGGTAACCGTGGTCTTGATCTTGGTCACGTTGAGCACCGGGAACTCGACGTTCAGGTTCGTCAGGTTGAGCGTCAGGTTCTTGAACCGCGACGGCAACTTGACAGCGAGCGTCGGCTCGATCTCGAGGATCACGTACTTACGGTCGTGACTGACCGTCGGTCGCACCTGCAGGATCGATCCCGAGTTCAAGATTCCGATGACCGGGTTGATCACCGGGATAACACCCGTCTGGTTGACTTCAGCGTCCTTGATGTACGCCTCTTGATCGATGACCAAGGAGTGCGAGATCTGGCCGTTGAACGCGGTCACCCGCGGAGCGTCGAGCTGCTTGAACTGCTGATCTTTGGCGTTCGCTTCCAAGACAGCCTCGAGAATGTAGTTATCGAGGATGTTGTACTGGAGAGCAAAACCGCCCTGAGATGTCAGCTGGAACGGAGCGACCTGGCTCCCCAACGGCTGCGAGAACGCGTTGAACACTGCGGCGCGGACGTTGGTCTGCCCCTGAGCGTCGACGAACTCGTAACCGGGAGAAATCTGCGTTCCGTTACCGTCGATATCGTTGATCGGGTTCGGCAGGTTCGAGGCGAACGGGTTACCGAAGTCGATACCGATCGATTGCAGAAAGTTGTCCTGCAGATCGATGAAGCGCGCCTCCACCGTGACCATGATCCCGGTGTTCTTGCGCAGCGCTTCGAGCAGTTCGTTGATCTTCTGATGGTTCGCGTAGGTCGATCGAACGACGAGCTTGCCGTTCTCGATCTTGACGCTCTCCCCTTCGCCGACTTCGCTCTCTTCGCCGCCGATGGCCTTCTCGACCAACTCGACCAAGAGGTCGCTGTCGATATCGGTACCGCCGTCGTCGTCGTCGTCGCCGAGGTCGAGGATCGACCCGCCGCCGCCACCGCCGCCGCCGCCGCCTTCTTCTTCATCGAGCGCAAGCTGCGGCGCGATGAAGTCGGGCGGGCTCGAGATCACGTCCGTGACGGGATAGAACTCGAGGAAGAGGTCTTCGCGGATCGAATCCGCCGGGCCGATCATCACGGCGCCGGACTTCAGTCGGTATGAGAACTTCGGATCGCGCGTATCGAGCACGAGACGAAGCACGTTCTTGAGCGGAAGCCCTTTGACCTGCGCCAAGCGAACCGGATTGTCATCCGCTTCGAGCGCGTCGCGCGCTTCTTTGGTCAGCACGAAGTTGACGCCCGAGATGTTCTGCAGGAACGTCATTACTTCGTTGAAGTCCTGGTCGTCGAATTCGACGTCGACCGGCTTCTGGAGCTTCAGCTGAATGGCCGCGTCTTCGGTCGACGCTTCGCCGAGAAGCCGGTCACTGAGACTCATGTTCTTGCGAGCGATGCGCTTCCACTGGTCCCGGTCCGGGAAGTTGAAGACACGTGCGTACGGGATCTCCGAGCGACGCTGACTCATGTTCGTCGATCGCCACTCACGCTCGGCGCGTTCGGCAATCTTCATGCGTCGGTAGAGAGCGTCGAGTTCCTTCGACTTGTTGCGAAGGCGGCGAGCCTTGGAGTTCGACGCGTCCAAGTCGAGGACCTGATCGGTCAGTCGAACGACCTCGCCGTACTCTTTCGCCCGGTAGGCAATTCCCGATCGATCCATGAGGCGATCGATGCGGTTCTTGACAAATTCCAGCGACTGTCGGCGCTGCGAATCAGCTCCCTCCCGAACACGGAGTTCGAGATCTTCGCGCTGGGCAATGCCTTCGCGCTGCGCTGCCGCATCGGCCTCACCCTTGGCGCCGTTCGCACGGGCGCGGATGTCGGTCAGATCGACGTTGTATGGGAACCACTCGATACGCTCGAGCAGTCGATCGAAGGTGCGCACGGCGTCTTCGTTCTGGCCCTCGTCCATTAGACGACGGCCGTCGATGAACATGCGCTCCATCTCGAGGATCGACTGTTGACGAAGAACGCGCTCCTCGGACGCTTGCGCTCGCGCGACGTCCTGAAGTCCCGCTCGGTCGCCGACGATGAAGTGAACGCGATTCAAGAGCTCGCGCGCCTTCTCGTTCGTCGGGTCGAGGCGCAGTGCCTCTTCGAGCCGGCTCTCGGCGTCTTGGTATCGCAGCTCCGTCACGAGCTTTTCAGCTGCGCGCGTTGCCGCTTGTGAGGCGACCCTTCGCTCCTGACCCTGCAAGGTCAGGTCGTTCATGAGGTCGTCCGCACCGTCTTGCATGCGCGCGCCGGCTGCGGCCGCACGAAATCCGTCACCCGGTGCCGGGTTGACGTCTTTCGCCGGCGCCGAAGCCTTCGGCGTCTCGGTCGGACTCATCTCGACGGGTGTCGCGCACCCGGCGAGCAGGATCACTGTCAGACTCAGGGCACAGGAGTTGATCACCCCGCACCGCTTCTCCAGCCAGTCCTTCATCTTCGCCTCTCCTAACGCCGCCGCCTTCGGACGTCGTGCAAGTGTCGATTCGAGGAAACCCTCGAACCGTCTCACTCCCCTACGACAGCCACACGGCAGCGCCGGTCAGTTCGCCTCGGGACGCTCAGGAAGGAACGCGTCCCACGACTCACGATCGGCAGCCACGCGAGGCAGCGCCCATCCGAGCCTATTTCCCTATCCACTCCGAAATCGAACCGTAATTCCGTCTCAGGACGGTCATCACGGCCCGAGAAGAACTCCTCACGCCCGCAGTTGCGGGCTCCCCGCGAGGAACTCCAAGCCTGCGACGACTCCGAGTCACGCGCTTGCGTGTTCGGAGTCCAAAGAAGGCCGACTAAAAGTCGTCATCACTACCCGTGGTGGGCGGTTTGGCCTTCGGCTTCTCTACTTCCGCTGCGGGTTTTTCGGCTTCGCCCTCGGCATCGCCTTCCCCGTCCCCTTCTGCCTCGATCGAGTCACCCACGACATCGCTCGCTTCGAGCGATCGCGCGGGTTCCTTCGCCCAGAGAATCAGCCGATCCTTCGTCACGACATCGATGAGTTCGACCTGGAACTCTTTGCCGCGTTCGGGGTGCGTTTTCTCGGACACTCGACGCAGTTTGTAATCGGTATCGAAGATTTTCGGAAGACCCGGCAAGTCGGTCGACTTGATCGCCGCGTAAAACTGATCGCGATCCGGGTCGACCTTGTCCTCGTCGTAGTTCCAACGCTTCCGGTTGAGGAAGCAGCTTCCCGGCTTCCCGTCGCCCGTCATGGCGCGGGGGCTGGTCGCTACCCACACGATGTCGTGAGGAACCTCAGCGGAGTACTCTCCGGAAACCTGCGTGTCCTCGAGCTGCGTCGGGTCACCGAATCCAGCCTTGCTGTTGGACTTGGCGACGCTCACGACTCGATAGTCGTACGTCTTGCCAGATTCGACGTTGTCGATCTGGATCGAAAACTCGCCTTCTCCGGCCGGCACATCCGTGACGGTCGTCCACGCCTCCGTCCCACTTTCGCGGGTTTCGATCGCCTGGCGCGTGATCTCACCGTGCATGACGGTGGCGCCCACGCCTTCGATGACGTGAACCGGCTTGGTGAGGTCCTTGTCCCGCTTCTGAATGATCTTCGTCAGCTTAGGACCGGTGTGAGTCGACGGCTCGATAACGACGGCCTGAGACACTCTGGCGGCGCCGGGACGTCGGTAAAACGACCAGCGAGTGAATTGGGCTGACTCGTCCAACCCGGTGAATCCGGGGCGAATGGACTCGAGAACGTCGGGAGCGACCGCGGAAGGAAGGGTCTGATTCGGCCCGCCCTTCTCTTCGATCGCAGACTTGTGCGTTTTGATCTTTTCGACCGCGTCAGCCACCGGATCGGCCCCGAAGAGGGTGAATCCGATGAAACCTAGGATGATGATCGCCGCGGCACCGATCGCCAACTTGTCGAGGTTGGGATTGTTCATGTTGCTCCGACTCCTTCCGCTACCGTTCGGTTCGCGTTCGCGAGGGAACGAACAGCGCGTGGTCGATGGTCGACCCGATGCTATTCCGTCTCAGTGGACTCTTCTGGTCTCGGCGACCAATCCTGTACGTCGAACGTGATGAGACAACGAACCATGGGTTCGCCCATGGGCTCCTTGCCCTCCGGAAGCGCCTCGACCAAATCGTAGACGAGGCTGTTGCGCGCCTTGGTGACGACGAGGTCGACCAACGAGACGTTGATCGTATCGTCGTTCAACAACTCGTTGACGTACGCGGCGATTTTCCCGGGCGGCAACCAGATGTTGGCTGTCGACTGAATGCTGGTGAAGTCCGGGTGCTGGAGACCCAGCTTGAGATCCGGCTTCTCCTTCTTGTCGTACTTCACCACGTCGCCACCGTGCGCGATGACCTTCTGGATCACCGTACGTTGGACGTTCCACTGCTTCTGGTAAAGCTTCAGGTCTTCTTCTTTATTCATGTTCTTGAGACGGTCGAAGGGAACCTTCGCATCGGCCTCGAGACCCATGGCTTGGCGATACTGCTTCTCAAGCTCGACGAAACCGCCCTCGTAAACGACCGAGGTCCAGACTGCGAGGTTGTCTTGACTCTGAGTGTCTTCGAAACGGTCGTCGCGCGCTTGGTACCACTGGCGGGCTGATTGCAGATTAGCCTCGTGGTTCTCGACGCGCTTACTAACGCGATCGAGTAGTTGCTCGGTGGGGAGCTCGGACTCCTCGCGCTTGGCGAGCTTGGAAAGCTTGCTGACCGCGCTGGTCACCTTCGCCTTCTTCTCCGAGTACGTGTTCCACTTCGGATAGATCACGACACCGAGCAAGATCAGCCAGACGAGAACGATTCCGCCGACGATTCCCCAGAATACGTTGGTCTTCATTTCGCCCTACTTTCCTTGCTCGTCGCCGGCGGTCGGCAGCGGCTCAGCGTGCTGGTACCAACGCAATGAGAATGGGTGGAACTCACCCTGTATCTCTGCATCGCCTCGGGTCCCACCGGATCCGGTGCTGTCTCGAAGGCGAGCGTGCTTCATGTAGAGGGTGTCGAGCTTCGTCTCCTTGACGACTTTGATCGGCGAGACCTCGAGGTCGGCCTGACCCGTCTTAGCGCGGAGCTCCGCCTGCAGCGGTCCGATGACCCACTTGTCGATGAACTTCTGGTTGTCGTCCTGAGAGCCTTGGACTTCGATCGCGGCAGTCACCACGAATTCGTACGCCCAACACGTCTTGGTCAAGTCGACGGCCTTGGTGCTCTTGTCGAGCGCCTTGCCGTTAGCGTCGAGCAACACGCGCTGGCTCTCGAACTGAAGCAGCCACGCCTTCTTGATATTGATGTCGCGCTGCGACACCTCCAAGTCACCGAGATCCGGCGCCGCCGCAGCCATGTTCACTCCGGCCGGAACCTCGACCGTGCCCGTGGCGGCTTCTTCGGTGGGCAACCCGGCCATAGTCGCGCTCAGGGCGGCGAACGCGATCGAGGGTTGTTGACGATTCTTCGCGACGATCGCGAGCTCCGCCGCAGCCGCCGCCAACGCCTCTTCTTTGTCGGCGAGCGCCTTGAGCGCTTTGTCGTTCTTGCTCAGCGTCGATGCGACCTTGGCGGACTCGAGCGCGGCGTCGGCCTGTTCGATCTTGCCGTTCAAGTTCACGAACAAGAACGCGATCACGATGAACAAGCTTGCGGCCGCCGCAATGACCACCTTCTGCTTGGACTTGAAGCTGATCTCTTCTTGTCGCTCCTGCGGCAGCAGGTTGACATCGATCGCGGTGTCACTGAGCGCTTGGATCCCTTGGCCGACCACGGTGGCGAACGCGGGGAACTCCTGCTGCAGTAACGCAACGTTCGAATCGCGATTGACGCGCAACCGGTGGAACCCTTTTTCGACGTGAACCTTGAATCGAAGGTGCTCCTGCAGGAAACGCTGCAAGCCGATGAGCTTGGCGCCGTTTCCGAACAAGAAAACGTCTTCGAACTTCACGTCACCCGCCTGCGACTTGTAGAAGCCGACGGAGCGGTGAATCTCGTTGACGAACTCTTTGAGGATAGGCTGAACGACTTGGTAGACCTTCGCTGCTTGCTCTTTGTTGCCAGACGCAGTCAGCTTGATCTTCTCTGCTTCGTCGAACTGAAGCTTGAACTTCTCTTGGATGGTCTGGGTGATGTCGTTCCCGGCGATACCGAGGTTTCGAACCCAGAAGCGTCCACCGTCGACGATGAGCAGGTCGGTGTGGTCAGATCCTATGTCGATGATCACGGTCGGCTTGGTCGGCCGTAGATCGAATTGCACGTAGTTGAGCAATCCTATGTACCCGATGGAGATGTGGTCCGGAGAGATTCCATTCTGCTCGAAATCGAGAATGAAGTCCGAGATCACCTCCTTGCGAACCGCGAAGAGGCCGATTTCTTTTTCGACCGCGCCGTCATCGGATTCGCACACGTGATAGTCCCAAATGACTTCGTCAATCGGGAAGGGGATCTGCTGCTGCGCTTCGTAGCCGATCATCTCTTCCAGCTTCTTCGCATCGACAGGCGGAAGCTGAATGAATCGGGAGAATGCCGAGTGCCCCGGGTGAGACACGATGACTGGGCAGTTCATCTCATTTCGGCCGGCGAATGTGCGCAATGCATCCTTCGGCGCCTGGAGGCTCTCGATGCCCCCTGCTTCGACGGGAAAGTCTACCTTGTCGACCGCCAGTATCTCGATGCTGTTCCGCTCGCGGTGCATCTTGACGGCCTTGAGGGAAGACTTTCCGACGTCGACGCTCCATACCGTCTGGAAAGTCGCCATGAAACCCCTCTCTGATCCACTCTCGCCCCTTGAGCACCAGTGAAGCGATTCACTCGACGCCGAGGTAGATCGTGGCTCCGCTCAACCTGCTTCATCGACCAACACGCATGCCGCTTTGGCCGCCCAGGTGTCAAACACACGAGGCAAACCGACAGTAGCACACGGGGCCGCTTGATCCTGAAGCGCATCGTCAGCGAATGAACGGGGATCGCAACCATCCGTCTCGACGCCTCGTCGGCGCCGAACCGTGGATTGCGTGTCACCGATCTCCCACGCTGATTCGCTTCTTCTTCCGTAGCGCTCTTCTTCCGCAGCGCTCGTCTTCCGTAGTACCGAGAACCCCTCGAACGTTCAGCTCGTTGCTGGACGCCCGACCCCTAACACGGCGCAATGTCCCGTAGCAGTTCACAGTTTCGCGCTCCAAACAGTCGATGTCCCAAAACAGCTTAGGTTCTGAAGCAGCTCATGTTCTGCGCAAATCAGTGTTCCGTGACAGATCAGTGTGCCTAACTCGTGAAACTCGGAAGGGCGACACGGTGTTGCCCTCTACACGATCCCAGCGCCTACCCACAAAACCAGCGCTGTTCTCGACACGTGCTCCGCGAAGCTGTCGGTCCCTCGTCGCGTTCCCCCGTAGTACAACTCGAAGTACAAGTCGGGACGCGCGCGAAGGATCGACCCATCGGGTCTTCGGCAAAGGGTTTGGAGTATAGAGAAGCCCAATCCTTTGTCAACACGCCCAAAGGCCGACGAATCACGCAGATGGCACAGTTGAACCCGGTTGCCGACGCAAGCCTTCTCAGAATGAGGAATGCGCTCGATGCGGCGCCGTGATGGCGGCTAATTTTCGACGACTCAGCGAGCCGACGGCGGTCGCAGACCGAGCCGCTGAATGACCTGCTGGAGATCGTTCCAGACATCCTTCTTAGCCGAGGGCGTGCGCAGCAGATACGCCGGGTGGTACGTGACGACCACAGGAATCCCCTGGTACGCGTTGGCCTGACCTCGAAGCCGACCGACGGGGGTATCGCACCCCAACAGGAAATTCGACGCTGGGCGGCCCAACGCGACGATCATTTTGGGGCGGATCGCGGCGATTTGCCGCTCCAGGAACGGCGTGCACGTGGAAACCTCGTCGAGGCTCGGAGTCCGGTTTTCGGGAGGTCGACACTTCACCACGTTCGCGATGTAGACGTCGCTTCGCACCAGTCCCATCGCGCCGATGATCTTGTCGAGTAACTGACCCGCCGGACCGACGAACGGTTCGCCCTGCCGATCCTCCTCTGCCCCAGGCCCCTCTCCGACGAACATGAGATCGGCATTCGGGTTTCCGACTCCGAACACGGTTTGCGTCCGTGCCTCGTGCAGGCGACATGACGTACACGCCGCCACCTCGGCAGCACACGCTTCGAGGCTCGCGCCCGGGGCTGCCGCCCCGCCGGCGTCTTCATCCCTCGCTCCCCGCTGCGCACCCACTGCGCTCGACGAATGGGCGACTTCAGCGTCGCCCGCAGCGACCGGTGGCGTCGCCGTCCGCGGCGGCGCGGAAACACCCGGTCGGCTCAGACCGGCGTCGGCGGACATCGCTGCGGCTCCACTGCGGCGAACGACCGCGCGGTCGATGCCCCAGGAATCGAGGCCACGCAAGTGTGCCGCTAGCGATCGACGCACCCGATCTCGGTCGTCACTATTGCGCATCGGTGAGTTCCCCTTCGAGACGGACGGGGCCGGTGGTTCGTTGACGACCCTCGGTGGCGGCGCCCGTGATGACGACGTCGAGTTCGAGGTGGCGCAGCTCGTCGCGATTCGGAAGCGACGACACGTCGAAGAAGACTTGATGCCCTTCGCGACACAAGCCGTTGGCCCAACCGTCACGAACCCGTTCGACCAGCACTCGTACCCGCTGCGATTGCCACCGCCGAGACTCGTTTTCGCGCAGTGTTCGTTCGAGTTCCCGGGCGCGCGCGACTCGCTCGACCTTGACGGTACCCGGGACACGGGACGGCAAGGCCGCCGCTTTCGTTCCGGTGCGAACGCTGTACGGAAAGATGTGAAGAAACGCGAATCGCGCCGCCGCGCATGTTTCGAGAGACTCTCGAAACTCGTCGTCGGTCTCCCCCGGAAAGCCCACCATCAGATCCGTCGTGATCACCGCACGCGGCAACACCGACCGAATCTGCGCGACCGATTCGAGGAACGACTCGGATGTGTACTCTCGCCGCATCCGCTCGAGAACAGTCGCAGAGCCACTCTGCAGGGGAATATGGAAGAACTCACAGTACGCGTCGTCGCTCGCGATGAACTCGAGGAATTCGTCGGTGAACACTTTGATACCGATCGATGACAGCCGCACTCGCTCGATTCCGGGCACGCTTCGCAAGGCACGCATGAGCATCATGACACCGCCCTCGAGACCGAGGTCGGCACCGTAGCGCCGCAGGTGAATCCCCGTGATCACGAGTTCGCGAAATCCGTTCTCAGCCAGGCGCCTCGCTTCGGCCATGACCTCGTCAATGCCGCGACTCTTGGACTTGCCCCGGACGAACGGAATAATGCAGTAGCTGCAGAAGTCATCGCAGCCGTCGTGGACCTTGATGAAGGCGCGCGTCCGTCGCGCGAAGCGCGAGGTCTTCAGATCGAAGATCGATCGGGAGCGTCGACGATCGGACACTCTCGGACCGACCGAGCGCAACTCCGCGCCTTCGACCAACGCCGGGATTTGATCCTTCTCTTCGTTCCCCACGACGAACTCGACGCCCAACTTTCGACACGCGTCTCGATCTTCCGGTGAGAGACAACCCGTGACGAGAACCCGACCCGCTAGCCCGCGCTCTTGCAGCCGGCGGACCGCGTTGACCCCCTTTTCTCCCGCTCGATCGGTTACCGTGCACGCGTTCACGATTACGAGATCCGCCGCCTGCTCGCCGACCAGTTCTCGATAGCCGAGCTCGAGGATCGATTCGCGGAGCGCTTGGGTGTCGTACTGATTGATCTTGCAGCCGAACGTCAAGAAGCGACACGTCGGTCGATCATCCACGTCCGCCGCCGAATCGATCTCGAGCGGCGCAAGGTCGATGGCATCCGAACCGATGGCATCAGGGTCGACGGTGTCAGGCACGTGCATCACGCTTCGCTCTCCGGCGGAATGGGAACCGATGCCGGGCAGCTGGTTGGCAACCCGGCGCGGCATTCTATCGCAACGCCATCAAACCGGAAGCCGGTTCGCTTCGGAGGCCCGGGTCCGTTGACTTCGCCGGTCCCGGTTCTACCATGCCGACGTCCAACGACCCGCACCATGAGCCCAGCGGATTTTCCGCTTCGGGGCTCGGCCGCGACCCTTTACGTCGCCCGTTCGAGGGAGTTCCTTAGTTGAACGACTGGAGTTCGCCGCGTGGCGTGATTCACCGCCCGCCGCGCTCGACTCGGGGGACAGCCTGGCTCGTCCTGGCGACAATGGTGGCCACGTCGCTCGTTCCGACCGGCTGGGCTGTGGCGCAGGACGGCGGTCCGCTCGCCGCGTATCGCCAGTACCTCACGCTGTTCGAGCAGTTCTACGCCGACAACACGCGCATCCTCCCTTTCGACGACGGCTCCGTGGGCGCGGTCCTGATCGGGAACGTCCATCTTCGAACCGAGGCGTTCGATCTGTGGTCCGACCGGGTCGCCGTATGGATCGGACCGGAAGAGGAAACCGTCGAACCCGACGGCTCGTCCACGGGAAAGAAAAAGACCACGCGCCCGGTCAAGCTCTACGCGGAAGGCAGAATTGTTCTCTTCCGCCAAGAAGCGAGCTTCCGGGGAGAATCGGTCTTCTACGACTCGACCACCAAGCGAGCCGTCATCACGGACGTGCGCGCGAGAGCCTTCCTCACTCAGGGGCGCAAGCCGGATGACCTCTTTGCGAAGGGGTCTTGGACATCGCGCGATCCCGGCCGCGGCGACGCGGTAGCAGCCATCGACGAGGAATCGCTTCCGCTTGCGGGCGGCGCTGTCGGTGACGCGGGGGTCGGCCAGACGGATCTCGGCCGTCACAACGAAGGAAGCTTGGTCCTCGCCGCGAAGCGCATGACGCTCGACGACTTCCGCCATCTCAGCGCGGAGGGGATCGAAATCACGACGTGCGACTTCGGCGTCCCCCACTGGTCGCTCTCGGCAAAGGAAGCGAACGTCACTGAAATCCCACGAGAGCAAACCGCCCGAGACATGGCCGGTGATCCGATCGGTCCGACGCGTTCGTTCCTCGTGCAACTCAGCGGTGTGCGATTCAACTTGTGGGGCGAGTCCGTGCTACCGCTCCCGCCGATCACCTGGGACACCTACTGGAACGAAGTACTGCCGATTCGCAGCGCCGGCTACTCGAGTTCATCGAAGTTTGGCAACGAAGCTGAGATCGTCTGGAACGGAAATCTGCTCCTGCCGAGGTTCCTCAAGCCGCACGTCGATCTAGGCCTGCGCACCGAGTACCTGTCGAAGCGTGGCTTCGGATACGGTGTCGACCTCGAGCTCGGCGACAAGATCAGCCGTTGGTCCGACACCGCCGAGGGGTTCGATCTCTACGGGCGCGGGGTCTTCTTCGCCATCAACGACCGCGGACGAGACCGGGGCAACATCGACCCGGAGACCAACGATCGTAGTCGGGTGCGTTACCACCAACGACTGAGACTGCCGACCTCGACGCTAGTCGACCTCGAGTACGCCATCGAGAACGATCGCAATTTCCTGAACGAATATTACCAGAGCGAGGTTCAGGGTCAGAAGGCGCCGGAGAACTTGATCTACCTGCGTCAACCGTTCGGCGAAGACGTTGCCCTGACCCTTCTCGCCAAGAAGCGAATGGTGTCGTACCGCACGGTGACCGAGCGGCTCCCCGAGATCGCCGTTCACATTCTAGAGAAGCCGATCGCCGACACCGGCCTGCGCATCGACACCACGATGCGTGGATCGTCACTGCGCTTCCTGCCCGACGATGTGACCGCCGCCAACTCACGACGGATGCTGCGCGGCGACGTGCGCACCGTGCTGTCGACGGTCCTCGGCAAGACGACCTACGGCAAACTGCGACCCTTCATCGAGGCACGCGGAACAGCGTGGGAAGAAGACATCAATCGAACCCGAAACATCGAGCGGCTCTCGCTCGCTACCGGGGGCTCCCTGGGTTGGCATTTGGGACGCACGTTCCGACTCGCCAAACGGGCGCTCGGAGTCGACCTGCTGCGTCACGTGCTTCAGCCCGACATCGCGTACCGGTTCGTGTTCGAGAACAACGTCGACCCCAACCAGCTCTTCCCGTACGACACCACGGAACAAGTCCGCCGCTTCCAAGTGATCACCTTCGGACTCCGACAGTTCCTCTTCGGCCGCAAGAACCGACCGGCAAACGGTGACCCCGCAGCACCGCTGCCGAAGACGCGAAAACTGGTCGAGGCGGAAGTGGAGATCGACTACTTCCCCGACTCCGGTCGCGACAACGCTCGTGACAATTGGGGACCCCTGCGTGGCGAGCTACTTCTTCGCCCGGTGGACGGTATCGGAGCGTTCGTCGACGGCGCGTACAACGTTGAAAACGGCGGACGTTTCGACGAAGCCAACGCGGGAGTCACCTTCCGCACCCCGCCGGCAGGATCGGCATACGTCGATGCCGAGCGACGGTTCGAGTTCACCGTGGCCAACCGCTTCACCAAGCACCGCTCCCACAGCGTGTCGACCCACGGACTGTGGAAGGTCTCCGAGCAGTACGAACTCGGCATCCTGCTCGAGGAAGACGTTCGCCGACACAAGCGAGTCAACCAGGTGTACTCGGTCACCCGACATTTCCACCGCTGGTCTATGCTGATCGAGCTCGAAATCGACGAGGGCGAGGACAACGTCGGCTTTCACGTCCAGTTCGCTCCTCGGGACTTGCTCTACTTCACCAGCCGCCGCCGTTGATCGACCAGGCGCAAATGCAGTAGCCTTCGTTCGGGGCAGGGACGCCAGAAGTCGTCGGCCAACCCGCCGTCCAGCGACGGTTTCATCCGACAAAGGGCGTTCCCCCTTGGGATCGTCAAGTGAAGAGGAAGCGACATGCGACGCGCGATCTATCCCGGCACGTTCGATCCACCGCACCTCGGTCACATCGACCTGATCCTCCGCGGTCGCGCCTTGGTCGATGAGTTGATCGTGGCCGTGGCGATCAATCGCGACAAGAGCGCCCTTTTTTCTGACGACGAGCGCATAGAACTCCTCGAGCGGTGCCTCACCGGTCACGAGGGCATCCGCTTGATCGCGTTCGACGGGTTGGTCGTCGATCTCCTCGAAAAGGAACACGCGGATTTCATCCTGCGCGGGATCCGCACGTTCTCCGATTTCGAAGCGGAACTTGCCATGGCTTACACCAATCGACAGCTGTTCGCAGGGCAAGGAGCCGCCGAGACCCTGTTCTTACTGCCCCAGCTCGAGTACGCCCACTTCTCGTCGCGACGCGTCAAGGAGGTCGCCTCGTTTCACGGCGACGTCGGGATGTTTCTCCCGGAAGTGATCGCAGACGACGTCAAGGAGCGGCTGGCCGGGTTGGGCCCGAAGTCGTAGGGTCCCCTCCCTCCCCGTCGTCCACTCCGATATACTGCGCGTTCGCTCGTCACTCGTAGGAGGACTTCCATGGAACGCCGTGTCATCGCTACCCCCGACGCACCCGCTGCGATCGGGCCCTACTCGCAAGCTATTGTCTCGGATGGCTGGGTGTTCACGTCCGGTCAGATAGCTCTGGATCCAGCGACCGGAGAGATCGTCCGGGGCGGTATCAAGCCGGAGACCCATCGGGTGATGGCCAACTTAGGGGCGGTGCTCGAGGCAGCGGGAGCGTCCTTCGCCTCGGTGATCCGAACCACGATCTTTCTTGCGAACATGGACGACTTCGCAGTCGTCAACGAAATCTATGGCAAACACTTCAGCGACGATCCGCCGGCTCGCGCCACGGTCGCCGTGAAGACGCTCCCGAAGGGTGTCAACGTCGAGATCGACGCGATCGCCCGAGTCCTCTCCTAGTCAAGTCCGAAAGACCCCCATGCCGACCGAAGATCCACTGCTCGAGGTATCGGACCTGTGCACGTACTTCCACACCGAAGACGGCGTGGTCCGCGCTGTCGACGGCGTCTCGTACTCGATCGGGCGCGGGGAAACGTTGTGTGTTGTCGGAGAGTCGGGGTGTGGTAAGTCCGTCACCGCGATGAGTATTCTTCAACTGATCCCGTCGCCGCCCGGCCGCATCGAGAGCGGTAAGATCCTCTTCGAAGGCAAGAACCTCGTCGAGTACGACGAAGCCGCCATGCGGACGATTCGCGGCAACGAGATCTCCGTCATCTTCCAAGAGCCGATGACCAGCCTCAACCCAGTGTTCAGGGTGGGAGATCAAATCGCAGAGGCGTTGATCCTCCACCAAGGATTGAGCAAAGCGCAGGCACGCGAACGTACCATCGAGATGCTCCGCCGGGTCGGTATCCCGTCACCGGACAGTCGAGTGGACGAATACCCGCACCAACTCTCTGGCGGAATGAAGCAGCGCATCATGATCGCCATGGCCCTCGCCTGCGATCCCGCCCTTCTTATCGCGGATGAGCCGACCACCGCGCTCGACGTGACGATCCAAGCGCAGATCCTGCAACTTCTCAGGGAACTCAAGCGCAGTGAGAACATGTCGATCCTGTTGATCACTCACGACCTCGCAGTGGTCGCAGAGATGGCGGATCACGTCGTCGTCATGTACGCCGGCAAGGTCATCGAACAGGCCGACGTCGAAGAGCTCTTCCTGCACCCGCAACACCCGTACACGATCGGACTGTTCCGATCGCTACCGCGAGTCGGGCACCAAAAAGAGAAACTCGATGTCATCGAGGGCAACGTTCCCAACCCGCTCGAGTTTCCGGTCGGCTGCAAGTTCTGGCCACGTTGCGCGCACGCCACCGATATCTGCAAGCGAGAAGAACCGACGCTCGACGAAGTTCGGCCAGGACATTCTGCGTCGTGTCACAACATCGGCGAGTTCGACGCAACCAACCCGTTCTTCGAAGAAGCGGGGTCGGGTCAACAGAAACCACAGTCGGGAGGCGCGGCATGACCGATACCAGCGCAACGGAATCGTCGACGTCGACCTCAGGCCGTCGAATCGGCGGCCCCCTTCTCGAGGTGGAGAACCTCGTCAAGTACTTCCCGATTCGCAAAGGCCTGCTGTCGCGAACAGTCGGTCAAGTCCGCGCAGTCGACGACGTATCGTTCGCGGTTCGCGAACACGAAACCGTCGGCTTGGTGGGTGAATCCGGGTGTGGCAAGACCACGGTCGGTCGGACTCTTCTCAACTTGATCCAACCCACCTCGGGCCGCGTCATGTACCGCGGGAAAAACCTGTTCGATGCTACCGCCAGCGACTTGCGAGATCTTCGCCGCAAGGTGCAGATCATTTTCCAGGATCCGTACGGCTCGCTGAACCCACGGATGACGGTCGGCTCGATTGTCGGCGAAGGCCCCGCCATTCACCGCCTCGGCTCGAAGGCGGAACAGAAAGAACGCTGCGACTATGTGATCGATCGGGTCGGGCTCGATCCGTCGATCCACAAGCATCGGTATCCCCATGAATTCTCCGGTGGACAGCGTCAGCGCATCGGTATCGCCCGAGCACTCGCAGTGAACCCAGAGTTCATCGTCTGCGACGAAGCGGTGAGCGCTCTCGACGTCTCTATTCAGGCGCAGGTCATCAACCTGTTGATGGAGCTGCAAGCCGAGTTCGACTTGTCGTACTTGTTCATCGCCCATGACCTAGCCGTCGTCGAACACATCAGCGACCGCGTGCTCGTCATGTATCTCGGCAAGATTGTCGAGGAAGCGTCGGCGATCGACTTGTACCGCAATCCGCGACACCCCTACACCAAAGCGTTGCTCGATGCGGTCCCGAACCCCGATCCCCGTCAGCGATCGGAGCGAGCGCTTCTGACCGGAGACGTCCCGTCTCCGATCAATCCCCCGCCCGGTTGCCGGTTCCACACCCGCTGCCCCTCGGTCATGGACAAATGTTCAGTGGAAATCCCGCCGGGCTTTCCGATCGGTGACGGCCACGTTTCACACTGCTTCCTCGAGGAAAACGAATGATTCCAGGGGATTCCAAAGTCCCCCACTCACGACCGACCATCGTGCCCGGCTCGGTGGAGGCGGTAACGAGCGTCATCGAATCCGGTCAACACGCGGGCGGTCACGTAAGACGCCTGTTCGAAACGGAGCTCTGCCTCCGAGTCGGTGCGCGCCACGGGATCGCGGTGCAGAGCGGGTCGGCCGCCCTTCACCTGGCGCTCCTTGCGCTTCAGGTCTCTCCCGGCGCATACGTCGTGATCCCGACTTACGCATGCATGGCCGTACTGAACGCCGTCACCGCGTGCGGCGCCCACCCGGTTCTGGCGGACGTCGATCCCGCAACGCTGAATCCGACCTCGAACACCATTCAGCGCGCCATAGAACGTGAAGGGCTGGCCGCGCGGGACGTCCGGGTGATCGTCGTGCCTCACATGATCGGCTCTCCCTCCCCGATCCCCGACATCCGAGAGCTTGGGATCCCAATTGTCGAAGACTGCGCCATGGCTCTGGGAGCAGAGCTCCGAGATGAAGAGGTCGGTGCGTGGGGCGTCGTGTCGGTGTTCTCGTTCTACGCCACCAAGATGATCTCGACCGGGCAAGGAGGAATGGTGATCACCTCCGACGAGGAAATTGCCGCCCGCTGCCGGGACTTGATCCAGTACGACAACCGCGAGGCTTGGGGGGGTACCACTTGGAACTATCCGCTAACCGACCTCGCCTGCGCTCTCGGGCGGGCTCAGTTGCCCGCCGTCGACGCGTTTCTGGCCCGCCGACGACTCATCGCATCCGCGTACGACGATTTCGCTCGGAGACGATCGGTCGAAACCGTTTCGTTCCAACCAGACGCCGTTCCCAACCACTTTCGATTCGTGTTGCTGTGCGACGACCGAGACGGGACCCAACACCTGCTCGAACGAGACGGCATCGAAACGAAGCCCCCCGTGTACCGCTCACTTCACCGATACGTCGGTGGTCAACCGGATGATTTCCCAGGCGCAGAACTCGCCGACCGACGAGCGTTGAGCTTGCCGATCTATCCGTCGTTGAGCGACCACGAAGTCGCGCGCGTCATCGAGTCTCTCGGCCGCGCACTCTGACGATCCGCCGAACCCGATGAAAAGAGCCGCGCCGAGACATGATCTCGGCGCGGCTCTTTGCTTGTCACTTTGGATCGAGAGACGATCGACCCTACCTCATGACTCGGACCTTGACTTCGATCAAGAAGTTGATCAACAGATTCTCGATGCTCGCTTCGTTCTTCGCCGAGGTCTGCTTCCCGAAGTGCGATAGCACATGCAAGACCTTGCCACGGCCGTGGACGAACGAGATCGCAACCGCGGGGTCGCCTGCCTTCTTGCGAAGCTCTTGGCTCGTGATCAGAGTCTCGACTTTCTTCGATCGAACGGTGATCGCGTTGGACTCGTTGTCGATCTTCCACTCGTGCTGGATGATGCTGATCTTCGGGTCGTCGAACTTCTCCGACTCCGGATCGACCGGATCTTCGCCGACGCCCGTGGACCCGGAACCGCCGCCACTTTTTTCCGCCTTGGCGTCTTCTTCGTCGTCCTCGACGGTGGGATCGTAGGCGTCCTTCTCTTTCTGCTTCTTCTCGTCTTTATCACTCTCGCCGAAGATGTCGACTTCGTCGTCTTCGTCGTCGGAGTCCCAATCGAAGTCTTCGATCGAAACCGGCGGCACGAAGACGCCGCGCAGGAACGAGTGCGTCGTCTTGCCCTTGGCGGGACGGATCTGAACGTTGTCTTCTTCGAGCTTCGAACCGACTTTGACGAGGGCCGGCCAGTTCGGAGCGACAGCCTCGGCCAGGACCCAGTCCTCGGTGAACAGGTAGCCACCGCGATTGACCCACTTCTTCAACTTCTCGAGGGCCGGCCGCTTCATCTTGAACTGCGCGTTGTCGTGCGGATTGGGACCCAGGCATTCCCGCATGCGATTACCAACCGCCTTACCACCACGATGCCCAGGGCTTTGGCAGAAACGGTGAATCTGCGTGCAGTTCACGAACACAGCTGCGTAGCGATCGATCGAGTAGTTGGACTCTTCGAGACGCTCTTTGAGCACAGTGTCGTGTGGAATGTTGAGCGTCGAGAGTTTCGCCGAAATATCATCGTTGTTGGTGTCTACCCCGTTGCGCGCCACGGGACCTTCGACCACGAGGACTTTGCCTTCGGGGAACTCTTCGAGGCCGATGAATTGAGCCGCGCGCACCGGATCGAGTTTGCGTGCGATTCCGGTGGCACCGTCCCACTCTTCTGCTTCGGCTCGGATGACCTTCAGCCCCTTGTGACGATTCGCTTCCCACCAACCCTGCCAGTTGATCAAGCTGTCGCCGATGCGCTGTTTGGTCAGAGCCTCGAGCACAATCACAGCTCGTTTGCGCATCTGCTTCGCTTGCGCCGAGTCTTTCTCAGCCAGCTTGGCGTAGTACGGCATGAGCACGTCGACCGTACGTCGATACGGCAACTGCGCCGCGATATCGATGGCAAGCGCCTTGAGATCGTCTGTCCCGCGATCGAAAACACGTCGAAGGATTCGCGTCACGTATTTCGAGTTGTTCTTCTGCAACGAATGCAGCAGGTCCTTGGAAATAGGACGGGTGCGATACTGAACGATGAAATCGCCCATCTCCGAACACGCCAACGGTCGATTGTACGACGCCGCACCTTCGACCAGAGCCCAGTACCAATCTTCAGCGTCGTCTGCCTGGGCGAACTTCGCCGCTTGGTCGAGCACGGCTCGAACCGCTTCACGCGAGTTCTGGCGGCCGAATCGAAGCAGAACCTCGCGAAGAACGGAGGCGTCCTGCGACAGATAGGCTCGGTTGATGATATTCTTCAACTCCCGAACGTCGGGCTTCTTCTTGTCGTCCGCAGCGGAGGATTCGGACGGGGCGAGGAGCGAGACGATCGCAACCGCGATCACTGCTAGGATCGAAAACCGCTTCATTCGAGTCTCCATGGTCACGCTGCTGGCTGATCCGTGCGCTAGAGGCCCGGACACCGAGGGTCCGACTCCCGTGAGTCGGAACTCGCTGAATCATACTCGCCAAAGCGGCGGCGAAAAACACCGCCGGCGGGATGAACAGTACCCATCACCGTCGCGACCGACCAGTTTTCAGATCGCTCGAGACGCTGGCGACGCGAGGCGCGGCCGCACGAGCGCGATGGGACCCGGCACAGAATTATCGGCTGTTCCACCCTTCTCGCGAAGGATCTGTCTCGAATACGCAACGACCCTCCGTTGCGTTTGCGTGAGACCCGGAACGATCCACCTTTCCGGCAAAGGACTTACGAAAAAACCGTCGACCCGGCTCGGGACGAGTCGGGACGACGGTTCACGGACGAGGAAAGACGGCGCCCCGTAAGTCGCGCCACCCGTCCGCTCGTGCGGGTTGTGACGCCAGCAGGGACCGGGAACGGCTCCGCTCACGGAGAAGAGTCAGGGCTTGGGTTGCGACATCAGCCGCTCGGCGACCCGGCCCGCCACGGCAAAATCTCGGAAGGTCGGGTCCATTTTGTACCAGGCAATGTTTCCGGCCCGGTCGACGAGGACCAGGGTCGGCGTACCGGCCGCGATGTTGTAATCCTCGTAGACGGTCGGCGGCCACGCTTCGTCGCGAGCAAGCGTGGTCGGATACGTGACCCCTAAGGCGTTCATGTTCGCCTCGAGCCGCTGGGTCTGATCATCCCAATTCTTGCTGCCCTTCGGAAGGGCGAGCCAGGCGGCGCGAAAACCATCGTTGAAGCGATCTTTGTAGAACGCCTGAATCGCCGTACTGAAGGCGGCCGAGCGATTGTTTTCGTACGGGTTGAAGAAGAGCGTCACCACATTGCCTTTTTCGCCCGCCAGGTCGAACGAAGTGTTGATCCAGTACTGGGAAAAATCGAACGCCGGAGCGGGACGGCCCTGCAGTGCGGCAAGCGTGTTGTTCAAGCGCTGAGCCCGCCCCATGAACACTTGTCCCACCTGATCGATCGTTCCCTCGGTAGCCTTGCTCTGCAGGTGGTCGATACAACGCTGGAACGCCGCGGCCGCGCCCGGCACGTCACCGAGAGCGTAGAGCGCGAACCCGACCTGGAAGTCGAGTCGATCGATGTAGGTGCTGAACGACTTCCGAATGTCCAACGGATAAACGAAGCCCCCCAACGATTCCATTTTCTTACCCGCAAACGCGTCCGTCATGAACGATCGATACTTCTCGTAGTGAGCCGCTGCTTCTTCGAGACGGCCGACGTACAGAAGCATTTTCCCCTTGTAGCTCAAGACATGGGGTGCGTACTCGGTCCGAAGGTGCTTTGCGATGAAGTCGTCACACGCGAGAACGCCGTTGTCGAACTGTCGCGCTTTCTCGAACGAGCCTATCAGCGCAGTCTGCGTCTCAGCCGGCTTGTCGTCGTTCGGGAACTCACGCAGGATTTTGGTGTATTGATCGATCGCTTCCTGCAAGTAGTCGCCGAAGTAGAAGATCTGCCCACGCACCTTTTCTAGCTTCAGCCGCAGAGTCGGGTCGTCCGTCAGCGTCAGCGCTTCATCCGCGGCCGCCGTCGCGCCCTTGAGATACTCGCGTCGAATGAGACGCAGCTCATCGGGAGTCAGGTTGCGTTTGAGGGACTCGCGATACTCGGCGCTCTTCTGAAACACGACGCGAGCCTGGTTCATCGAGATCAAGCGCGCGTTGTGGTACAGCACTTCGGCGCGACGACTGTCGGTGGGAAACCGTGTCAGAAACTCGGTGAGCCCGACGAAGACGCGATCGACGGCAGTGTGCAGGTCAGCCGTTTTCAACTTAGACTTGCGAACGTCATCCGGAATCACCTTCAAGAGATCCTGAAGGTGCGCGTAGTACGAGTCCGCGTTGGTCTTGTCGACTTGACGCGGTGCTGCCGGTTTCGTGGTCGGCGTCCCCGCGCGCTTCGGTTGACTCTCCGCCTGCTTCTTGCGCAGCCGCTCGGCAAGCTCGTCGAGCGCACCCCGATCCGTCTTCGGCTTCTCTTGAGTCGGAGTAGTTTGAAGGGCCAGCAACGTGCCACCGCTCAGGGCAACGACGAAGGTCAGTAACGCAACGATGTTCAGTCGTGGAAAAGACATGATCTCCTCGGATGAGTTCACTGACGGGTGCGCCCCAACGGGGTCCGGCAACCGAGTTCGAAGTGCGTATCAGAGTATGACATCCGGACGGGTCCGGGGCCGGTGAGCGACCGGAAGCGCAACACTGTACCCGAGGTGTGACGTCGGAAAAGCCCGATTTCCCCCTCGGTCTCAGCTAGTGGGCCGAGGACCCCGAACTGTTTCATTGAAAACCGAAAAACGAGAAACCCCGGCTCCCTCGTGAGGGAACCGGGGTTTCACAATTCGAAGGCTCAGAACCGACTAGCGACCGTCGCTGCCGCGAGTTACGGAAGTCGTAGGTGTTGAGTCCGCTCTTGTTTCGCTCGAAGCTCGAGTTCGATCTCGACGAGTGGCTCGCGTGACCGGTTCGGGTAGTACGAGACCGTGTAGGTGCCAGCCGGCAGCCCGCCGATGAAGTAGGACCCGTCGTCCTCTAGCCCGCCGTTCTTGGATTCATTGTTGGGACCGCCCTGCACTCGGATTCGGCCGGACGTGACGCGAATTCCCGAGCTGTCGGTGATCTTGCCACTGACCTCCGCCCCGCGCTCCACCGTCCAGCGGACCGGAGTCTCGGTGCGGGTCCCAGGCTCGTACACCTCTTGCGGATCGATGACCTTGGTCACGAACTCCGCGTGGGTGATGGTGATCTTGTAGTTCCCGACCTCGAGTCCTCCGAGCACGAAGGACCCGTCCTCTTCGCTGCGGGTGTTCGGGCCCCGGGTGCGACCACCGCGACGCCCGCCGGCGGCCGGCTGCGCCGGAGCCTCGACATCCACGGCAACGAGTTCTCCGCGAATTCGAACGTCGGGAATCGGATTCCCCGCGTCGTCGATGATTGTCCCGATCACACGGGCACCGGGCTGCATGTTGAACTCGAAACCGTCGAGACGTTCGCCGGGGCCGACCATGAGTCGATCGACCGTCGTGGTCCGGAAGCCGTCCGCTGTAATCTCGAGTCGATACTCCCCGGAGGAGACATCCGTGATCCGGAATTCGCCGTCGTCGTTGGTTCGCGATCGACCGCGGCCGCCTCGACCGCCCCGGCCGCCAAGCCCACCTCGGCCGCCGCCGTTTCTCGCGCTCGCAGCTGCTACCTCGGCGTCGAGGTTGGTCAAGCTCAGATTGGCACGAGATATCGGAGCTCCCGTGCTCGAGTCGATCACCACACCGGAGATCGTGTACGAGACTTCGAGCACGACCTCGATCAAGTCACTGCCGGCAAACACTCCTTCAAGGGAGCTGCGCTTGAATCCCTGCGCCGTCGTGGTCACCGTCAGCTCATCGGCCGACAGTCCGCCGATCGAGAACACGCCGGTCTCTGACGAGTTACCACGCTGCATGCCAGACTCTGCTCCGCGCACGAACACGCGCGCCGAGGGAACGGGGGTTCCGTTGCCGTCGACGACCACACCTTCGAGTCGGAGTTCGTTCTGCATGACGACGTCATGCGAAACGCGTCCGCCCTCGACCAAGGCGATGCTTCGGTACGTATACCCAGC
Source organism: Planctomycetota bacterium (assembly GCA_021776775.1). GTDB lineage: Bacteria > Planctomycetota > UBA8108 > UBA1146 > JAJFFE01 > JAJFFE01. Next base: position 29,317 of record JAJFFE010000331.1, read on the forward strand.
GTAGCCGTTCGCACGCGCGCGGATCTCGTAGGTGCCGGGCTTCAAGCCGTCGACTTCGTAGTTGCCCAAGGCGTCACTGCGCGCCGAGCGCTGTCCGCCGAACATCCCACCGCGGCCGCCCCGGCCGCCGGCGTTGCGGCCGCCACCATTACGGCCGCCGCGACCACGAGCCGCGGCATCACGACCGCCTCGGCCTCGCCCCGCCGCATCGTCGACCGCGGTCGGCTCGGTGTAGGGAGCGACCGTGATCTGAGCGCCCACGATGACTTCACCCGTTTGCGATCGCACACTGCCGAACACGTGCGCCGCTTCGGCGAGTCGCAACGCGAGGCCGTCGATATCGCCTCCCGAGACGTTCAAGTCCGGTTGGCTCGCGTCGAGAAAACCCTTCGCCCGTGCAGTCACGGTGTAGTCCGACTCCGGGTCCGCTACGAACAGAACGAACACCCCTTCGGCGTTCGTGGTCGCGCTGGTCCGGGCGCCGCCACGGCCCCCTCGTCCGCCGCGCCCGCCACGCCCGCCGCCCTCGCGTTGCGCCGACGCGGTCACTCGCGCTCCGACGAGTAGCGCGCCGTCGGGTCCAGCCACGGTGCCGGAGATTCGCGGCGCCGGATCGAGGATGAGTTTCCCGGCATCGCCCGTTTCCACGTCGAAGTCCACCGAGAGGTAACCCTCGGCTCGCAACGACAGAACGTAAGCCCCTGGTTCGAGTCCGTTGATCTCGAAGCCGCCGTCCTTCTCGCTCCGTGTCGACCGACCGCGGTTACGGTTGAACATTTGAGCAAAGCCGCCGAAACCGCCACGCCCCTCGTTCTCGCCTTCCGCCCGCGCTTGGACTCTCGCCCCCGAGATCGGCTCGCCGTTGCCGTCGACGATCGTTCCGATAATCGAAACACCAGGCGACATTTCGATGCGCAGCTCTTCGGTGTCGGTCTCGGCCTCTTGCTGACTCTCGATGAAACGATCGGCGGTCACGGTCAACCGGTGCTTGCCCGGAACCAACCGGTCCAAGCGAAACTCGCCGCGAGAGTCCGTTTTGGTTTGGGTGTCGTCGTTGCCACCGAAGCCGCCGAAGCCGCCACGATTTCCTCGACCCCCTCCTCGGCCGCCCCGACCACCACCATTGTCGGTGGCTCGCGCCGAGACGTCCGCGTCTGTGACCGGGGAACCGTTCTCGTCGACGACGATGCCCGCGAGCACGCCGCCGATCGCCATCGTGATCTCGACCGTGCGATCGACACCCTTCTCGACTCGAACTCCCGACTGGCTCTTTGATTGATAACCCGCTCGCGACGACTCGACGCGATACTCACCCGCGGCCAAACCTTCGAACCGCGCCTCGCCATCGCTATCCGTCGTCGCGGTGCTCTGGTTTCGCAGGCCGCTCATCCAGTTCATCATTCCGCCATCGACGCGCAACGACACCTCGGCGCCAGCAATCGGGCGACTCTCTTCATCGAAGACCATCGCGGTCAGCGCGGCTCCGTCGTCGAGAATGATCTCGAGCTCACGGTTCGAGTTGGAACTCTCCTTCACCTCGGTTGCCGCGTAGGGAGGAGCTTCGACGCGAATGTCATACGTGAGCATGGGAAGACGGAGAAACTCGAACTCACCGTCCGAATCCGTGCTGCCCTTTTGATCGAAATCATTGAGCAGGAGAACCAAGACTTCTTCGAACGAGAAGTATCCGCCACCATTGCGGAACTGACTCGGATCGATCAGTTCACCCGACACGCGGAGCGACGCGCTCGCGACGCCCGACAAGTTCGGGCCGAGCACTCGGCCGGTCAACCGACCGGCGGGCAGCAGTTCTACGTCGATCGATTGGGTTTCACCCTCGAGGTAGCTGACTCGGGCCGCCGGAGTCGTCAGGGATCCCGACGCAGCGCCGGCAATCAGGTATTGTCCGCTTTCGATGCCTTCGAACGTGTACCGGCCCGCGGAGTCCGCTCGAACGCGGGCGAGCGGCTCGATCTTCTTGCGGATCTCAGCGCGGATCGATCCGACAGATCGGAAGTTTCGTTCGATGAGATCGAAGATTTCCGCCCCGCCGTCGGCTTCGTACTCGGCCAAGTCGGACTTGTACAGCGTGACGCGGGCGCCCGATGATGACGCCCCGAATTCGTCGACCACGGTCCCGGAGATGCCAGATCCGCCGAGTCCCAGATCGAGCGTCGACTCGTCGGTCGACAGCAGGCCGTCCGACTCCGGAGGCTCCTCCGCTTTCGGAACATTCTCGAGATCGACCTGCGTCTGCGTCTCATCGCTCTGTTCGGTGACTTTTGTAGTCTGATACTCGGGGGATTTGTCGCCCGAAGTCGCCAGCCAGATTCCGATGCCGGCGCCGACCACGATCATGGCGACCGCGAAATTCCTGAACATTAGCCGTCCACTTCCCGGGTCGCCCCGGCTCACGTCTGTCGGATTAGGATTCGACCGGTCTGGCCGAGTCGCGACGGAGTCGACACTCCGCTTCGTAATTCAAGGGCTCTGAGGGGCACCTCCCGAGCAGTCTTGCACCTTTTCGTTTCGCAGGAAACACCTGGCAAAGTTGCGCTTAGACACGTTCGGCTGGCGGCCGCTGCTTCTGCTCGCTCCCGGCCCTGGATCGGGGCCATCCCCGCCACAAATGGCGGCGTTCGGCCCCGGCCGGGGCAACGCCCCCGTTGCGTCGACGTGGCAAAAGGTATCGAGCGAACGCCGGACCTACTATCGTCGCTTGGCCTGGCGAGGCACCCTCGAGAACTGAGCGTGTGATGTCCCATCGAGCCTCTTCGCCACTCCCGTTTCACACCGCAGTCCGCACCACCGATCCGTGGCGCCGATCCGACGAAGGTCAGATTTCCGCCCGAACCCCGCTCGTGATTCCGGCGCTGGTGTTCGCGGTGGCGCTGGGCCTGGGTGCCAGCTGGCCGACAAAGGTGACGCTGGCGGTGACTGTCGTCACCCTGGCGTCGGCGGCGCTGACCGCGTTGCGTCCGACCGCCAAGGGACGGTGGAGCTCCCTGTGGGTGGTGCCGCCGCTGATGATCGGCTTACACCTCCCGGTCGGCGTTTCGACGCCGACTCTGCCGCCGGGGCCGCATCGCGTCACGGCTACCGTCGCCTCCCCACCGCGGGCCGTCGCCAACCGTCACGAAGGTCCACTGCGTCAACGAATGACGCTCCGCTTCGAGACGGTCGACGGCCGACCGCAAGTAGCGCGAGTCGCATTTCACGCGCCCACCATCTCCCTGGGACGCGGAGATCGAATCAAGTTTGTCTACTGGCACGACCCCGCTCGCGCGGTACAGCGAGTGGGCCACCCGACACACGTACACTCGGTCGAACCATCCGTCCTCGGCGGGCTGGACCGCAAGCGTCACGAACTGCGAGCGTCGTGGTCGTGGCGATTCTCGGCCCCGGTCGCGGCGTGGTTCAGCACACTACTCTTGGGTGAACGCGCGGCCATCGATGACTCCACGCGACGACGCTTCCGCGACCTGGGGCAAAGCCACCTCCTCGCCATCTCGGGTTTGCACGTCGGAATCATCGCAACGTTGGCCGCCTTCGCATTGGGTCGCGTCGGACGACTGCGTACCGTCTATCAACGCTTGCTTATCGCCATGCTCTTGGTCGTCTACGCAGGACTTGCCGGGGCCGACCCCGCGGTGGTTCGTGCGACCGTCCTCGGAGGACTCGCCACGATTGCTATCCTCCGACGTCGCGCGGGAGATTCACTCAACGCGTTGTGTTGCTCGTTCATCCTATTGACCGTCGCGCTCCCGGAGCAAGCGACAGAGCTCGGGTTCATCCTCACGTTCAGCGCGGTCCTCGGCATTGTATTGTTGGGAACAAGCCGCACCCGTCACCCGGTGCTCCGACGCAATCTAGTCCAACACCTCTCGAACCGCGTGCAACGTGCCCTCCGCATCTCGTGCGCCGCGTGGATCGGGGCGGCAATCCCCCTCGCCCTCGTCAAACCGGACGTTACGCTTTGGGCGCCGCTTTTCGCGATCGTCCTTACGCCACTGGTCGCGACGCTCCTCGGCCTCGGGCTGCTGGCAGTGTGCCCGTCTCCGCTCGACGCGGTGATCGACAGGTTGGCGCGCGGTGTGATCTGGATGCTCGACGCCACCAGTCAACAACTCGATGAGCTCCCCGGCACCCCCTCGTTGTGGCCGCCTTTGCCCGCCGTCAGCATCGTCCTCGGGCTCCTCTCTATTGCGTTCTACTGGCATGGAACGCGGACCCGCTGGCCCGCCGTGGTCACTCTCGCGGTTGCCGTAGCAATGGCGTCGATCCCGCGACGGCTACCCTGTCTCGTCACGACGAGCGTCGGGCGCGGGCAGGCGGTCTTGATCGCAACCCAACGCGCCACGCTGCTCGCGGATGCCGGAAGCGTCGATCGATCCGCGGGTGGCGCCGACACGATCGTCGGCGAACTGTGGCGACTCGGACGAACTCGCATCGATCTGATCGTGCTGTCGCATCCCCACGCCGACCACGTACTCGCCATTCCGGAGCTCGTGCAGCGGGTCTCCGTCGCACGGGTGTGGGTCAGCGCCGAGTTTGGAAGTGTCCCGCTCGGAGCGACCATTCTGCGACAGCTCGAGCGTGCCGGCGTGCCGTGGGAGACCGTGTCGCGCGGCGACCGCGCCACGCTCGGTGATCTCGAACTCGACGTGGTCTACCCCGACTTCGAGATACCGCGAGCGTTACGGCTCTCGACCAACGACTCGTCGATCGTGCTGCGCGCCCAACACGTCTCGACTGACCTGGCGGTTGTCATTCCTGGCGACAGCGAATCATTCGCGCTCGCACGCTCCGCGCCCCGACTCACCAAGACCCCGATCGTCATCCTCCCCCACCACGGCCGCTCCATCGAAGGTCTCGAAGCGTGGATCGAGACGATCGATCCTGACGTGTTGATCGGGTCGAACGTCGGAGTCGCCGAGCCACAGATCGAGGCGCTGCGCAAGACGCGAACCGCTCTGCTGACCTCAGAACTCGGCCACATCAGGGTCACCCACACTTCCCACGGTTGGCGACTGGAAGCTCGTCGCCCGGGGTGGAAGTCGCTCGGCGTGTGGAGTACCGTTCGATCGCCATGAACCAACCGCCGCCGAGAACCCTGTCCGAACTCGCCAAGCGCGTCTTGCTCGCACCGACGCTGGACGAAAAGCTCGCCCCCACACCAGGTCTCGGCGATCTCGACGACGATCGCGAAACGATCGACCCGCTGCCATTGCGGCCGGCGCGCCCCTCGAACCTACAGATCGCCACCGGCGGTCGACTAAAGGTTCCCCCTGCCGCCGGAATGGTCGATCCATCGCAGCGCATTCGGCTGCTCCACGCGCTGGCCAACCACGAACTGCAAGCGGCGGAACTCTTCGGTTGGGCGCTCCTCGCCTTTCCGGACGCCC
>JAJFFE010000332.1 GCA_021776775.1 Planctomycetota bacterium
AGCCGCAGCGTCGATCGGTTGTTGAAGGACGCCGGGATCGTTCGCCACCGGGGCAAGATCGAGTCGGCCATCAACAACGCGCGCCGAGCGATCGAACTAGCCGAAGAGCGAGGCTCGTTGGCGGACTTCTTCTGGGAGTTCGAACCCGAACGAAAGGCGCGTCCCGCGCGTGTCACCCGCCGTGCGGTCGAAGCGATTCCGCACACGCCGGAGTCGGCCGCGTTGAGCAAGGAACTAAAGCGACTCGGGTGGAGTTTCGTCGGACCGACGACCGCGTACGCGTTCATGCAAGCGATGGGGTTGGTCAACGACCACGTCGAAGGGTGCCACGTGCGACCGGAGGCGGAGTCGCAGCGCGACAAGAGGTGAGGGACGTATGTCGGGTACCGATCTCTGCCGGGGGGGCTGGGCCCCGCAGTATCGCGGCGCTGTTCTATCGGGTAGGTTTGGGGCTTGGCTGAACACCTCGGAAAGAGACGCTCATGATCCTGCACCCAATGCTCTTGACCGTTTTCGCAATTGCAGCGTTGACGTCCACAACGTTTGCGGCCGAGAATCCCATCGAACTGGGCAAGGTCCAATGGCTGCGTGACTACGACCAAGCGGCCACCCAGGCGAAGAAGAGCAACCGCTCGCTGTTGGTTCTTTTTCAGGAAGTTCCTGGCTGAAGCAACTGTCAAGTGTTCGGGACTCAAGTCTTGAGTCACCCCCTGATCGTAGAGGCCGCAGAACAACACTTCGTTCCGATTTGCGTCTATAACAATACCAAGGGCGACAACGACGAGAAAACGCTCAAGCGGTTCAAAGAACCGGCGTGGAACAACCCGGTCGTGCGCGTGCTCGATAGCGAAGGCGCTTTGGTCGTTCCGCGTCTCGCCAACGACTGGCGCCTCTCCTCCCTCGCCGAACGCATGGTGCAAGGGCTCGAGAAGGCGAAGCGAAAAGTGCCGCTCTACCTGAAACTTCTCGCTCGCGAGCAAGTCGGCCGGCGGGACGGTATCGACACGGCGATCTTCGGCATGGCCTGATACTGGGTCGGCGAGGCCAAGTTTGGTCTCATAGACGGCGTTGTCTCATCGGTGTCCGGTTGGATCGGCAAGACCGAAGTGGTCAAGCTCGAGTTCGATCCACGCGTCGTGACCTACGAGAAGCTCGTCGAGCAAGCGAAATCTCACGACTGCGCCACGTCCGCGTTTCCGACGAGCGAGAAGCAAGCACCGATCGCTCGCCGGGTGTACGGCGATCAAGTGCTGCCGATCGATGCCAAGTTCCGGCCGGTCAAAGATACGAAGTACTATTTGCGAAACACTCCGATGAAGTTCGTGCCCATGACTCTCGCCCAAGCGACGCGGGCCAATGCGACGGTCAAGGAAGCGCGTACGAGTGGAGTACTCTCGGACGCGCAATTGAAGCTCTTGAGTTTCATCGAGAAACATCCGAAGGCCGGGTGGACCGACGTGGTCGATCGCGACTTCGTCGAGTCGTGGGCCAAGGTCGTCGCCAAACGAGACGACATCGAGCGCGCGGCCAAGCCCAAAGTCGGCAGCGTCGATGTTCGTGGCGATTGATCGACGCTGATCGGAGCACGCGTCGGCAGGACGGCCAGCCGATTGCGACGAAATCCAAGGCGAAGCATGACCCCTCAGATTCATCGGAGGATTCGTGCGTCGTCTTGGATTTACTCTTACCGAGTTGCTTGTCGTGCTCTCTATCCTCGCGGTGCTCGGCGCCTTGGCTGTGCCCGCGTTGCGTGGCGCGCTCGATCGCGCCGACCGAACTGTTTGTCTGTCGAATCTGCGGCAGATCGGGCAAGCCATGCACGAGTTCGTCACGGATCGCGGTCACTATCCAGCCGCGGAGTGGCCGATTGAGGACGCCTCCGGCCGCGTGGTTGAGCGTCGACGTTGGTATCACGCGCTCGCGCCGTACCTCGACGCCCCCCGCACTGCGTGGTCTTCGGGCCAGGGGCGCGCGGAGATCGATCCCGTCACTCGTCTCGCTACCGAAGCCGTATTGCCGTCCGAGGACGACCGTGACCAGCGCGTCTTCCCGGACGTCTTTCGTTGCCCGAAATGCGCCCACTGGGACGTCGGTCGCAACATGGGGTACGGCTACAACCATCAATATCTCGGCGACGCGCGCACAGTGGGGCGCGACGAAGACGGGGCCCGGGTCCACCGTCACTACCCGGTCCGCCCTGATCAAATCTTCGATGCCGCGCATACGGTGTTGATCTGCGACTCCGCGGGTACCGGTAGCGGTCCGTATCGATCGAGCGCGAGACCAGACTCAGCGGCGGAGGGCAACCATGGCTTTACCGTCGACCCGGTCACGTTGCCGATGCGAGTCGACGGTCGTTTGGGAAGTGACTCGTCGTTAGCCGGGGTTGGAGTGAAAACGTTACCGTCGCGACCGAGCGATCGACATCGGGGAGGCACGTGCGTCTTGTTCGCGGACTATCGAGTCGAATGGATTCCTGCGGCGCTGTTGATAGACGACGACGCGTCATTCAACGGTTCCGGACGAGCGACCGAATAGCGTCTCTTGCGTCAGTTACGCGTCGACGATTGCAAACGATTCGTCATCATTTTTTGAGTTTGAGAACGCACCGTTTCCGTGCTGGACGCGGTGCTTCGTCGGAGTATATTGGGCGCGATACGAAGACTGCGCTGACGCGAGGGTGCTTTGTTTCTGAGCGTCGTGTGCGAGTTCTTCTCTCTTCAATGTTGCCGACTGGAAGGTATCGAATGGCCGAAGAATTCCTGAATCCGGACGGTCTCGAGAAGCGACAGCAACTGATCGAACATATTCTTCGTCTGCTAGGTATGTCGGAACGTCCGAGTTCGAGTGGCGCGAAAAAGAAGCGGGGAAGCCAGCGTCGCGGCGTTGGTGAACCCAAGCTAGAGACGCCTTGCCGTCCGATTTCCGCGCAGTCGTTGCGTCCGACGCGGATTCGCTGCGAGGAGAACGGATTGTCGTTCACCTACGGGCAGGTGACTTGGATCGGTATTCCGATCGGCTAGCGGTGCGACTCACAGGTTTTCCACGTCGCTCTCTGACGCGATGAGCATCTCGTCCTCGCCATGACCGGCACGAGGTTTGACATGGCCCTCCCAAAAGGAGGGCCATGTTTCGTTTCGCCGCCGTTGCCATAGTCACTGCCGGTTGTCTCGCGTCGCTGAGTAGTTGTTCTTCGCTTCCTCGTTCGCAGGCCGATCCCTACCGATTTCGATTTCTGCCCGCCGAGTCGGAGAGTGGCCATCCCGACGACACCGGCAATTTAGATGACACCGGCGCCGCCAGCGCGTCGACAGCGGGTGAACCGGTGAGCGCGCCGCCGCCGTTTCGACTCGAAGGGGAGCGCGGTGCGCTCGACGAGACGCTCGCGCGTCGAGAGCTTCGACTATCGTTTCATCGAGTTCCACTCGACGAGGCGCTTCTCCACGCTGCGCGTCTCGCCCAAGCCGAAATCATGTTCGACCCAGAGGCGGTCAGCGGCCACGAGTTGACTCTCGACATGGACGCCATCTCGCTTCGCGACTTTTTGAGCCACGTCGAGCGCACGTTTCCGGTCGCCCTGGCGCGGCGTGGTCGGGTGATCGAAGTTCGAGTTCAAAGCGCCCCCGAGATGTCGATCCTCGTCTACCCGCTGCCGGGAGGGCTCGTCCGCCGTCGCCTCGGCAATGACTTCGACTCACTGAGGCAACTGTCCTTTATCTCGCGTAGCCATGAGTCGACCGACTCCCCGTCCGCTGAACTCTCGTCATCCGCCGCCGAAGATCCGGCGCTGTCTCATCTAGAGGCGTTTCTCAACCGGCTACCGGAGTTGGTCGCGTGGCCCGAAGGTTCACACTGGTACCTGGACGAACGTCGCAACGTCTTGATCGTCCGATCGACAGCCCGCGTGCTCGATTCCATCGAGCAGCTCATGGGGTCGATTGTCGCCACGCCGACTCAGATTCAAGTCGAGACGCGGTTCGTCGAACTGTCCGAGGACGACTCCAGAGACCTCGGCGTGGAGCTCGGCCTGCTCGCGGACGCCGCGGTGAGCAAACGGCGCGGCGATGTCTTGACTACGGTCGGCGCAGATTCGGCCACGCGATTCGGATTGCCGTCCGCGGATCGGGCGAGCGGCCTACGCCTCTCCTTCCTCGGCGTGCTCAGCCAACCGCAATTCTCGAGCGTGCTTCACGCCATCGAGATCGACGGCGCGGGCGAAGTGCTCTCGGCCCCATCGGTGACCACGGTCAACAACTCCCGCGCTACCATGGCCATCACGACCAACCTGCCGTTCGTCGAAAACTACCGCCCGGTCGTCGATCGCGAACTGGTCGCGAGCGAAGGAATTAGTCGCTCCGAACAGAGCGTCGCCCTGGTCGCTGAGATCAACGATCAGAACTTTACCGGAATCGTCCTCAACGTCACCCCGTCCGTCGGTCACGGCGCGGCCGTCGTGCAGCTCCATCTGCAGCCGGTTGTTCGCGACCGAGTCGGAGAAATCACCATCTCGGAAGGCGCCTTGGTAGAAGGCGTGGCGACACCGGCCATCGCACGTCCCATCATCGAGACAAGATTCCTCGACACTCAAATGTCCATTCCCGACGGCGCCACCGTGGTCCTGGGCGGGCTGAAGAAAAGCGTCGTCACCACCCGCGTGACGGGCGTCCCGTTGTTGCGACACATACCCATTCTCGGTCGCCTCTTCGAGCGGGAGACACTGCTGCGAGAGCGCCGGGACCTGATCATCTTTGTCACCGCGCGCATCGTCAGCGGAGCCGGTTCGCAACAATGAGTGGTGCTGGGCTCTCGCTGAAAATTCTCTGGGCAGCGAAGGTGCGAGCCCTAATGAAAGCGAACCCGATTCGCCTCGTGACGCTCAAGTTGGCAGCGGTTAACCGATCCTCTTAGGCTGGAGTTTAAGCGTAGCCAGGCCTCGATCGCTGGGCAACGGTGGTGCCCGATGCTTTGCGGAGGCCCCGAGAGAGTACACCGCGGGCGATGAGCCGTGTGCGCTGGGCGGCGTGATCCGTACCGAGCTGAGTACGATTCCTGGTGGGCGAACATGCAGCGTCGTTTGGTTGCGTTGATGGGTGCGGCATCGTTCGGACGATGTCACTCGACGGTTGCATTCTTGAATCTCGAAAAGTTGTCGAGGTTGTTGTTGACGAGGTTTTGACCATGAATGAGCGGGTCTATGTCGGGCGATTGTGGGGTGCACCGTGACCGTCGAGTTTGCGACGAGACGTGTTCGTTGGTGTTGCTTGGTCTTTGACGATGGTATTTACGTTGTTCGTCTTGTAGGTGGGGAAAATCGTCGACTCTGGATCGTCATTTACAATGGGTACTCGAAACTCGTGGATGACTCCGGAGGGTCTTATGTCTTTGAAGCTGGAATGTGTTCGTCGCGTCGGGATGCTCTCGAAGGATGACTTGGTACTCGAGGTTCAGCGGTTGGTGAAGCTCGAGAAAGCTCACGCGGCTCAGGTCATTGCGCACTTGGCCGAGATCCGACGACGTAAGCATCATGGCCAGCCAGCAGAGTAGGGATCGTCTCAGGGCGTGACGCTGGCGAGGCGTCGCCGGCAAACGACGAGCAGCGTTCGGGGCCGGTCACGGATCACGCGGCCCAGCGAACACTTCTCATCGCTCCCTGTGTACTCGCTCGGGCGCCTCCGCAAGCATCGGGCACTATCGCTGCCCAACGCCCCGAACAGGCCCGGACCGACCCCGATCCGCCCGTCCGACGTTCGAAGCCGTCCCGGTCTCCAACCACCGGCCCGGCGCCAAAGCCCACCTCTACCTCATAGTCGGTGGCGAGCAGAAGACACGGCCATCCCCAACCCACTGGTGTTCGAGCCACGCCACGATGCGCCCTGCAAAAGCGCCGTCGAGGCCCTTCATCCGGTGACCAACGCATAGCCTTGTTGTCGGCACGGACATCGGCACGCCATAGATCGGATTCACTTTACCGGAATCGCTCAACGCGACTTCGTACGACACTTCCCGGCGAGCTCCCTACGTCGTGCTCCATCGTAGACTTGAAGCGTTGATGGTCACACTCTACTCACAGTGAAGAAGCGAGGCCCGGTGCAGTTCCAACTCAAGGGGTGGGCAGCCGTCCCGTTCATTTTGCTCGTTCTTGGTTTCGTCGGGTATCGCGCGGTGTCGGCTCGTTCGAGTCTCGACGGGCAGGCGGGCGAGCAGATCAAGTTGCACCTTCGTGGTGTGTACGCTTCGGGCAACTTGGACGAATTGCGAACGGCTCATGCGGAGGGACGCTCCGAAGGCGTGCAGCAGGGGATCGACAAAATCCTCGATCTTAACTCGATCGAGCTCGAGACGATCGGCGTGAAGGGCAGCACGGAGGACGAGATCGTCGTCAAGTGCCGCGTCACGGTGGCTGGCCTCGCGCCACCGGACGGCAAGCCTATTCGCTACTACCGACTGAAGCACCAAGTGGCATTCGGCTGGAAGGTCGACCGTGAAGTCAGCGCGTGGTCGTACTACGGCAAGCTGTTCTGATCACGGGCAACACCCGATGCCGCAACGGCGCTCATCGCTCGCAATGTTCTTTCACGGCGGCGATGTGGCTCTGAAGCCCCTTCTTGAACAGCCCCTGTAGCAAGAAGTTCATGGCGCGCGCAAACATGCGGTGCCCGCGTGCGTCCATCGCGATCTCTAGGGTCGTCGATTCGCCGTCCGGCTTCACCGTGAACACGCTGTCCCACACCGTGCCGTGCGTATCGCTCACCATGCGTACGTGCTCGTTCTCCACCAGCTCGGTCACTTCGAGCTCGGTGATATGCTCACTCTTGCCCATCAGCCGGGTTTCTCGAAAACGTGTGCCGACGCCTGACTTCTGGTCGCCGAGGAACTCGATTCGCTGAATCATGGGTATCGCGGTCGGCAAGTTCTCGAGATTGGCGACGGCATCGAACACCGCTGGTGGGCTCGATTCGATTTGCTCGGTTACGACGATCTTCGGCATTGGGGGCTCCTTGCGGCAGTTCGTTCAACGTGTGGCGTCGCAGTTCAGCACGTAGAACGCCGCATGTCCAGCGACGAAAAACTGCGGGTAGATCCTGACCGAGATTCACGGATACTGCACCTAGGATGGTGCTGCTGGGCGCCGTGGCTCGGCGGTTCTTATCGGCAGCGACGCAAACCGGAACGAACGGTGAGAACTGTGACGATCGACCTCGTTCCGCTAGATTCACAGAACTTCACGGCGTTCGCGGAGCTCCTCGGCGGCACTGAGTTTGGCGGCTGTTATTGTGCCGTGTGGACTCATTTCGGCCAGGATTGGGGTGATCGTTGCGCCGACACTGATCGCCCCAACTGCGAGGCGACTCGCGACGACGTCGAACGTGGTCGCGCGGCTGGCTTTCTAGTTCGTATCGACGGAGAGTTCAGCGCGTGGACCGGGAGTGGCCCAAAGCGTGAGTTTCCACTGCTTCGCGAGCGGCTAGGGGCACGCTGCTCCGAGTGGTGGGATGACCAGACCTGGTGTATCGGTTGCGTTGCGATAGCCCAGCCTGCTCGCGGTTGCGGTCGGCTCGAACAGATCGTTCACGCCGTCATGGACCGAGCGAAATCGCTCGGCGCCAAGCGCATCGAAGCGTATCCGACCGACCCGTGGGATGAACCGAGAAGCTACCGCGGTCCGCTGTCGCTGTACGCGAGGCTTGGATTCCGGGAGCAAGCCCGCGAGAGCGACGGCACCGCCGACATCGTGCTGATGTCGGCGGAGCTATAGCTAGCTGCTGGACGTCACTACGTGGTTGGTCAGCGTGGCTGATCCGTACGTGGTTGATCAGTACTTCCGGTTGATGACCGTGACGGTGTTGGGAAGTTGTTGCCCCTTGAGGGTGATGATTCGCAGCTGTTCCTTCTTGTTGCGAAACACCAGCGAGAAGCCCTTGGTACCCGAAGGGACGACGCTGTGGAGTTCTCCCCACTCGGTCGGGATTTCTCCGGCGACGGTCTCGATAAATTTGGGCTTCGCCTTGCGTCCACCTTGGGTGGGGGATGGTAGCGTCGCGAAAAGCGGCGAATGAGGAAGGGCGAGAAGTGCGAGCAGAGCGATCGCGCAGATGCAGGTCGTGAGCTTGAGCATGAGGCTGTCCTTTTCCCGTCGTGTCTCCTCCCTCACCCCTGCCTGGGTGTCTTCTAGAAGAAGGGGACGAGACTCGGAACGGTTTGCTGCGCAACACTACCTAGGTTCGCGGTAAGTGACCTTATCTTTTAATGTTGCGATTGCGTTCGGTCGTTGCCCCCGCGCCGGTTGCGGCCCCGTTGTGTTCCCCGGGGTAAACTAAGACTGAGATATTCTTCTTCGTGGAACGCGAGTGAATTATGTCGTTTCGTTTCGAGCTTCCGACGGCGTTCGATGACGCGGGAGCTCCGATCTGCCGATCCAGGCAAGCCGGTCTTTCGCTGGTCGAGGCTACGGTTGCGGTGGCAATTCTCACCGTACTGATCGCCGCGGCCGGTAACGCCATCGTCGGGATGAACAGCGTGTTTGCGGAAGACCAAACGCAGTCCCGCATCACGCACCGGGCACGGCGCGCGATGGAACGAATCGTCTCAACGGTGAGCCAGGCGGTCACGAAGGACCCCACGTTTGCCGGCATTCAGAGTGACGGCGGCGGCAACTTTCATGGATTGCAGTTTCGCATGCTGTCGAGCGTCGTCTCGGGAGCCCCTGTGTATGACGACGTCGCGAAGGTGTTCGTCTACGGCGCCCACCAAGGCACGTTCGCGAACGCGGGAGTCATCTTGGGTCGGGGCGGGACGCTCGCCGCGATTCACGCCGCCGCGGCCGGATCCGACAACGTGCTCGGCACCGTCGACGACAACACTTCTGTTTCCATATCCGGTGGACCACCGGCGGTTGAGCTCCTGGTTCCTTCGACGTTCGCGCCGAGCCAGGGTGACATGCTGACGATCGCCGTCGATCTGACACGACGATCCGTGACCGTCACGTTGAGACTCAACGCCCCTACCGATGACGGATTTGCGTTCGATACCGATATCGTCCTTCAAGAGAGAGTGTCGCTGCGACAATGAACAAAACTCCCATCGAGTTATCAGAAGACGACCTCGAAGCGGGTATTTCCCTCGTCGAAGTTGTCGTGGCGATGACGATCTTTGCCGTGTTCATGTTGTCAACCGGAGCAACCCTCATGGGGGGGATTGCTCAACGTAGACATGCGTATGACACGTATGAGGCGTTGACCATTGCGCGCGACTTCCTCTCCGAGGTGCAAGAGGTGGCAAACCTCCCGCAAGACTTGACTGCGGATGAGGGAATCGGGTCGGTCTATCAGGTCTACCAAGGCGCGACGTTTCCCGCGCCGGCTCTACCCGGTGGATCGATCACCGTTCAGATTCATGCGTCAGAGGCTTCCGTGCCGACCGAACTCGGTGGCCCGCAGGACCTCAACTTCGACGCCGACGACGATGATGACCTCGACAGTACTGCCGCCGGTTCGGACCTCAGGATCGTGCCGATGACCATTACGTTGACCTGGGGCTCGGGGACTGAGCAAACGACGTTGATCATGCATCGACTCGTGACGAACACCACGAACTAGGGATCCTGACATCAATATGAACGTGCAACAGTGTAATCCCCGAGAAGCCGGCGCGGCCATGATCATGGTCATCATATTCGGCGTCGGCATGCTACTCCTAACCGTCTTGAGCCTCGACATGTCGAAGACTCATGCCACTGCCAATCGATCGGCGCAGGAGAACTTCTTCGCGCGTCAGATCGCGGAGTCCGCTGCCGCGCAGGCGATTGCAAGTATCAAGCAGGGTGGTCTGGCCGAGCCTCGATCCGGAGGCGGAACGGCTGGTGTGTGGGTCCCGTTCTCGAACGGAGAAATGCTCTACAACACCTCGTGGGATGTCACGAATCGGGTTTCTACCGTGCGAGCGTGGGGGCGGGTGGCCGTCGAGCCGAACCCTGCGACAAACACGGTGGCCCCTGACGACGGTCAGTGGGACGGCTCAGGCTGGATGGTGCACGGCCTCGAACTCTCGGTTCTTTCGCTCAAGTACACACCGGACTTCCCGGTCTACTTCGGCAACGGAGGAATCGAGCGGCCGCTGGGCGGCTTCGAGTGGATCACCGGTTCTGATCCGGCCGATCCGACGACGTGGGGTACGGTGACTTCCGGAGTCGACTCGTTCCAAGAGTCGTTCGTCCCGTTCGAAGTCAGTGCGCTCGATCACCCGTACGACTTTCTCTACAACGGCGGGACTCCAACTCCGCCCGGCGTCGGGTTTCACGCCTACAACATTTGGGCCGCGCAGAATCCCATCGGACAGTTCAACATCGATGCGTGGTTCGCAAACTCCGCCGGAGCGGGAATCGACGCCACCGTCGGTTTGACGCCGAGCCCCGCGGGTACCGGCTACGACGCCGGGGATCCTGCGTCTGAGTACCACCCGTACCCTATCGAGACAGGCATCGCTGACGTGCAGACGTTTGCGTGGGAACTGTGGAACACGTTCGGCTCGAGCGTTGCTTCCGACGTGCTGCCGATCAACCAGGGTAGCCACGACGGCGACTACGGGGACTTGTCTGTGCCCGTGGTCTGCCTCTGCACCGGCAAGCTGACGGTCGATTCCGGGAAGACGTTCCGTGGCAGTGGGATCTTGATCATCCGGGATGACTACGATCCCGTGCTCGACTCGAACAACACGCCGTCGACCAAAGCGTCTCTCCACATCAAGGGTACGTTCGAGTGGACGGGGCTCGTCATCGTCGCCGGCTGGGCTCCCACGATCGAAGTGTCTTCCGGTGGTAATGCAACCATCGTAGGATCGCTGTTCGGTGAAGACAGCGTGCAGTCGGGAGGCGAAACGAGTCTCGACAGCGCAACGATCATCTTGAAGGTCAAAGACACCTTCAAGATTCTGTACTCTCGGGGACTCTTCGAACCGGGCGGTCTGATCTACGATCTCATGCCGGACGTGACGAAAGAGATCGTCGGAGTCCGCGAGCTGTAGAGTCAGCCCGTACACCGCTTCGGAGCGCTCGCTTTGGATCGGTTTCGAATGAGCGACTCTACCGCCCACTTGCACTCTGCCGTCGACTTTTGTGTCACGTGCTACCAAGCGACGGCAGATCGCGTGCTCTCCCCGGGGTTCATCGAGCAATTGGCCAGTCGGCACTGTTTCCCCTTCGCCCGGCGCGTGGTCATTATCAACAACGTCGCCGATCCCAGTTTCGTCGTGAGCCAAGCCGAGGCCCGCCGCCGCGACGGTGAGGTCGACGCCTACTACTTGGTCGACGAGCACCTTCCGGCCGCGTTCGCGGCGACCGGCCTCGACACCACTGCGCTCGGCCGAGTGTCTAGGTACAGCACGTGGGCTCTGGTCGCGGTCGCCCTCGACGGAAATCCGTGGATCCTTCACTGGGATGTCGACTGCGAACTAGTCGAGCCCGTCGATTGGGTCACTCCTTCGCTGGAACGGCTGACCCAGGATTCACGGCTGATCGTCGCCAACCCAGCTTGGTCCACCGACGAGGCGGTCGCCGAGTCGTCTGAGCATGACGCGAGTTTTGCGCTGGGGTTCGGCTTCAGTGATCAGGTGTTCCTCGCGCGACGCCGCGATTTCGCTCGACCCATCTACCGCGAGCGACACGTCGAGAGTCTTCGCTATCCCCTAGCGCACATCGCGCGTACGTTCGAGTGTCGCGTCGACGCCTACATGCGCACTCACGATCGGCTCCGTGCCACGTACCTCGGCAGTCAGTATCGGCATGTCGGAGAGACCGGGCGGGCGTACCCCGAGCCGACTCGCTTCGAGCGCTGCCGTCGTTGGGTCCAACGACGTCGCCTCGCGCACTCACGTCGACGCGGCTGATTCGTTCGTCTCACCGGAGCCGAACCGATTCACAACCGGACCCACGTTCAAGCACGGACGGTGAGTCTCGGCTCGTGTCGGACCGAGAGCCCCTGGGGACAGCGCTAACATTTGATCGTTGGCACATCGTTTGAAAGTCGCTTCCAGCGCACGCGACGTGCGATGAGAAGAGGCTACGTATGGTCCGTGTTCACTGTGCGTCGGCTACCGGGTCGACGGTTGTGATGTCCGAATCGCACCGGCGAATCGCGCTAGACGTTCTAAAGTCCGACTGTCCGACGACCGAGTCGAAGCGCGTGACCTTGCTCGACCCGTCATCGTCGTTGGTTATCGAAGAGCCTTACCTGACTCTGGAGCGCCGCATCAGGAACATCGAACGATCGCGTTCGACTCGCCTTCGTCGAGTCGCGGTCGGTTCGGATCGCGACGTCTTTCGAGGGTTGGTCGTCGACAGTGCGGCGTTGGCCCAATCCTCCGGGCCGTGGATCCCGCACGAGGTCGCAATCGCAGCGTGGTCTCGGCTGCACTTTCCGGACGGGCGAAAGCGTCCCCTGGTCGTGGTGTGGTCGGTCGATTCTCGAATGACGGTGGTCGTCAGCCGGCGGGGCGTGCTCGACGTTGCCGCGTCGTTGGGGGTTCGGCGACGGCTCGCGACGAAGTCGGTCTCGGCCGAAGATCGTCGACTCTATTTGGGTGACTTGGAAACCGCGGACGTCGTTCGCCTTGCGGGTGCTCGCGGCCTGAACCCATGGGATCAAGCCGCGGTTGGTGCATGTTTGGCAGTGAGACTTCCGGGGACCGTCGTGTTGAGTCGATCGTCAGTCGTATCGACGAATCGTCGGCAACACACGCTGCGCATGGTCGTGGTGGCTGCGCTGTCCAGCTCTCTCGGTGTTTCCGCGCTCGCCTATGTGAGAGCCGAAGGAAAGCGATCCGAACTCTCGGCGGAGCGCGACACGCTTCGTCGGAACTTGGAGCAAGCCGTTTTGCAATCGACGGGGGGGCGAGGCCGATGACCCCGTTTGACTTGTTTCTCGAATCGTCCGGCGACAATCGGCTCAGGATCCGCGTGTTGCCGTTGGTCGTTCTGTTCTCAGTAACGCTGATCCCTGCTGCGGCGGCGTTGCGTCGGTATCGCGACGTCGCGATCCTCGAACGGGAAGTCCTCAACCTCGAGCGCGCGATCGCGGAGGTCGCGGAAACGGCTGAGCGACCAGTGGCTGATTGGCTGGTGGATGAACGACCAGCGGCTGTTGTCACCGCGGTGACCCAGCTCCCGACGCGCGCGCCCGATCCTTTGCCAGAGGTACACGGAGCCGCGAATCGTCCGACCGGGCCCGCGGAACAAGATCGGCCGGCGCGACCGAACCCCAGCTCCGAACCGGTCACTGTGTGGGCGCCGACGCTCCCTCGACTGAACTCTTGGATCGAGTGTGACGGCGTCATTCGGGTCTTGATCGAGTTCATCGATGGCGTCGAGGCGTGGCTTGGTGAGGGAGAGTCGTACCGTGGCTGTCGCGTCGTCCACGCGGATGACTTCTCGGTCATTCTTCAGCACACGGAATCTCTCCGCAGCGTGCGATTCTCCTTGGTTGGTGAATCGTGACGCGATCATCTCAGCGACGAGATGGAGTCGTGCTGCTCGCGGTCTTGATCATGATCAGCGTACTGTTTCTGTTTGGGTGGAGCGAAGCGCAGTTCGCAATCACGCATCGACGACAAGAGCTCCACGCGGCGCGTGCGAGATCTCTCGAGCAAGCAATTCAGTACGCGTTGGCGCGGCTGGAGTCGGATGTTCGGGAAGCCGTGCGGGCGTCGCCAGCCTTGCGGCGTGGCCAACTGTTCAAGCCGTACTTCGACTCCGTTTCCGTGCCGAGTAGCGAAATCGCCGTAAGAGTGTCCGGTACGGTCGATCCCGTCTTCGATCATACGCTGGTGCAGACCGTCGCTCGGGACCCTGGAAGTGGACACCCGATGAGTGTTGTTCGATCCGCAACATATTTGCTCGACGTCGACGGCGCAGACCTTCACGAAGTCGTCTCCGCCGCGACGCGGGAGTCAGGCCGACCAGAAGTCATTGGGGAGTGGCTGTTCGACGTCTTGCGACAACTGCGGGAGACCGAAGACGCTCACCCATGGAGTCGACTCGACGATGCCATTCTTCGTCGAGCGAGCCTCGAAGGGATGGATCGTGGCGCCGTCGATTCCGTTCTTCTTCATCTCAATCCGCACCCGAGACTTCGACGCACCAATTCGCATCCCCAACGGATGGGTCAAGACCGCGCGCGAATCTCCGCGCCGGGAACCGTGATCGCCACCGGGACGTCCGGCCGGGTTCGTCTTCGCGTCACCGCCTGGCTCGAGTCGCGGCCCGATCGAGTGATCCAGCGCAGCGTATTGCGCACTCTGCTGGAGCGCCGTCGTTTGCAAACTCAGTCGGACTGGCTGGCGTCGAACGCGGTGTGGGGGGGCGGCGTTCGGCTCGGCCCGGAACTCGTCGATGACGCAGACGTCGCGGTTGGGTCGATGGCGGGCGTAGTGAGTGGTGTCGATAGTGCCGCCGTGCAGTGGACTCGATACGGCGGGTTGCTTCGTGAGGAAACGACGCGTCGCTGGCTCGCACGAGGAAGGGCCCTCGACGTCGGAACCGATTCCCCGCGAGCGCCGACAGAGTCCGATGCGTCTTGGACGCTTCGCGCGCTCGGGAGCGGAGCGTGGGTCGAATGGGGCGAGCGGTCCCTCTCGTTTTCTCGGGGCGGCGTGGCGCGAACGACGGAACGCATCGCGGAAGTCGGTGTTTTGTCGGCGACGGTCGTTGCGGTTGGAGTCTCGGGTCGGGTGGAGTGGTTCACCTTCAACGGCGACGTTGCGCACGCGCCCCTGCAACTAGAAGGCGTTGCGCGTGCTTCGTTCTCGGTGCCGCTGTACGACACGTTGGTGATCGCGACGACTGCCGGTTGGTTTGCCGCGCGCGGTGACGGGTCGGTCACGGCACTGGCGGGCGCACCGGTTTCGAGTGAAGTGACGTCTGTCGTGAATGGCCGGTCGTGTGGGTGGACTTTGATCGGAGGGCGTGCGGTCGCTCGTTACGAATTGCGGCCGCCGGATCTTCACGTGACCGTCACCCGGCTGGACGACGCGCGTCCCTCGCTGACTCAATGCGTTGTCATCGGAGGGCGCCCGCTAGGCCGACATGTAGACGGAAGCTTGAGTGCATGGACGCTCCTTGGAGATCGAATCGTGGAACGACTGGTCGAACGACCGGCGGAGTTCGGCGCGGCCGGGTTCATGATTGCGCAGGAGCCGCCCGGCGTCTGGAGTGTCGACCAATGGCTTCGTTGGTTTCCGGTGGAGCCGCTGGTCGGTAAGCGTCCGGCGTTGGACGGCCATCTGGCACTGGTTCCCCGCGGAATGGCGGGACCTACGGCGTTCGTCGCCCGGTGCGACGGCACACTGAAGGCGGAAGTCGTTACGTCCGCCGGGGGCACGGAAATCATGGACGCGGCTGGAACTCTGGCCGCAGAGAGCAGCGTGCTCGGAGGCGGGGATCTATCGGACTTGTTCATCGACGGTGCATTCTCCTCTCCGATTCGAGCCGAGACTCTTCGGTACTCGACGTTGGAGCAGGGTCTCGACGTACCGTTGTCGACGGAGCAAGGCTGGCTTTCCGTCCTACTCAAGCCGGAGCGTGACAGCGCGACCTCGACCGAACCCAGCCGAATTCGCACCGTGGTTCGACTCGAGCAGTGGACCGCAATCGAGTTTCAGCCGACGGCGCAGTGGATTTCCGATCATCACCCCGCCCAGCCCTCGGTGAGTGCGATCGCAGCGTTCACGGTTAGCGGCGGGGTTCGCCCGGTTCGTCTACGTTGCGAGCTACAGCGGCGACCGAACACCGATGCGTGGGTCCATATGCGTTCGACCATCGTCACGGGTCAACCGTGGACGGTCGCCGTGGCTACCGGCGATCCACTCCAGTGGCTTGATCCGTGGGTCATCGATTCGGTCGACCCTTGGATTCCCGACGAGCACGTCTTCGTTTCCGACGACACGAATTCCGGTCGGTGGCACTGGTTGTCGTTGCAGTGGGATGAAGCGTCGACGGGGATCGCGTTCGATGATCGACAGCAGAGCGAGGCGCGGACGACGACGTCGGTGTTCGTCCTTGCGTCGCCGAGTGATCGTTGGGTGTTGGAGTTCGGCGGGGCGATCGGCGACAAGGCATTTGGCGGGACGGCGCGTGATTTCCGGTTGTCGAGCGGAGAGCCGCCGCCGTTCGATTGGGCATGGTTAGAACCGAGCGGGACGACGGACGGCGCACACTTCAGCTGGCCGGTTGATGTTGGCGGGACGCATTTGCGATCCGTTTACGCGCTGGGGGCGTTCCCGTCGGGCGCGACGATCGATTGGACCCTTCGTGCGGTCGACGACACCGAAATCGCCACGGTGCGTCGTTCGGGACGGCTGCTCTCTGGGAGAGACTTACCGTCCGCTGAACGGTTCGTGGTGGCGGGACGATTGGTCTTCGGCCGGTCGAGTTTGGAGCGGTCGGGCGCCTCGGCTTCGTCGGCCGCTGGAACCGCGTCGTGGCCGCTACTCGAAGCCCTCGTCGCAGAGTTCCTCGTGCCTCCTCTGGGCCGCCGAAGGAGTCGCGGGGCGTATGAAACGACACGGACACGCTGAGGACGCTGTGTGGCAGGACGTTGGCCGTCGCGGCGGCGGAGTGCTGATCGACGCGATCGTCGGGTTGGTGATACTCGGCATGGTCCTGGCTGCGACGGTGCCGGCGTGGACCCGTTCGAGTTATCGGCGTTCCCAACGCGCGTCGGCGGAACAGCAGCGGAGCCTGCTCGACGCTTGTCTTGTTACGGCCGAGTTCGTTCACACTTCCGCCGGCTGGGCCGTGCGACCCACGACCGAGTTCGTCGAACTAGGAGTTGTTGTGCACATCGAGCGCGGCGTGGGGGTCGATTGGTTGGTCGCAAGCCTGCCGTCGCCCGAGAGTCGCGTTCGAGTGAGACGCCCGGTCGTCGTACTGGACAGCGTTGCGCCGGAGTCCCTTCGATGAGACGCCGCCGCTTCACCCGCACGACTGGGATGACACTGTTCGAGGTGGTGGTCTCTGCCGCCGTCGCCGTCGTGGTGCTGTCGGTGTTTGCGCAGGCGATTCGGATCGCGGTCGACCGGGCTACCGCGGACCGACATCGCGTTCACGCCGGGATCACTCTGGATCGCGCCATCGATCGTCTTCGCGTCGATCAGTCCCTTCATGACGGCGTCGAGGATTCAGAGCTGTCGACGTGTTGGTATTCGGAGAGCGACGGCTTCGGGTTGGGGCCGTTTCTGACGGCCGAGGGCGATCGCGTAACGCACCGTTTTGCTCGCCGTGGAGTTGGTTGGAGTTGGGATCGGGTGGTAGATGACGGATCCCGGCGGCGCGCGCAACGGCTGATCACGAACGTCGCGATAGACGGAGAAGCGATCGACCCGGTGTGTCGAACGCGTTTCGAGCCGATCGGAGACTCGCTTCACTGGTTGACCGTCGGCGACCACGAGGGGGTGAGTTGGAAAACCGAGGCTGGTGTGGCGGAGAGAGCTCGCGTCGTTTGTCGTTTCGGGTCTGCAATTCTTCTCGCTCCGATCGGCGTGGCGGTGACGGGCGTATCGATCGGATCGTCCGGCGCACCGCCAATGGTGAAGCTGACATTGAACGGCGTCGATCGCTGGATGCCTCTGTGGTGAACGACTCTCTGTCGTGATGGACTGAGACCACGCATGAAAAAAGCCTCGCACTCCTGGCGGAGTACGAGGCTTTGCATCGGTTTCGACTCAGGCGCGATTAGGCGTCGTCAGCGTCGCCGTTGCAGCCGAGACCATCGCTGGTCGTCGGATCGATTCCCGCGGCCGGGAACGGAGCGACCGGAGCCGCACCGTCGAGCAGCAGGTAGTTCCAGATGAAGATGCTGTCGGTCA
Organism: Planctomycetota bacterium; assembly: GCA_021776775.1. GTDB lineage: Bacteria > Planctomycetota > UBA8108 > UBA1146 > JAJFFE01 > JAJFFE01. The sequence continues at coordinate 17,854 of JAJFFE010000332.1, forward strand.
CGTCGATGCTGCCATCGTCGTTCGGGTCACAGGCATCGTCACAGACCGGATCAGGTCCACCCGCGAACAGGAAGTTGATCCCGTAGACACCGTCGGCGATGTCGATCGTCGTATCGTTGTTGCAATCACCTCGGACGAATTCGTTGAAGTCGAGGAGTGTAACGCTTCCGTCGCTGGTTCCGGGCGAGCTGACGCCGCCGGCCGGGTCGATCAGCAGGTTGTTGATCGGAGGCATGCCGAGACCGTCGACGAAGCTGATCGGCGTGACGCCGGGCGCAGCGCCAGCATCGATGTCGAAGCTCAGCGTCGCGATCGGAATCCCCGTGCCTGAGCCGAGCGGGGCAATGGCCGGAGCCGCGCCGTCGAACTCCATGACGAGTCCAAAAACGATTTCGCCCGGGCCAGAGGCCTGGACCTGGAAGTATTCGGCGCCCGAGTTGTCGGTGACGGCCGTCGAGGCGAGCAGGCTGTCATCGTACTGGATCGAGCACTGGACCGCGGCCCACGTCTCGGTCGGACCCGTGTTGAGCGTGATCGCAACGTCGGCGGAAGCACCGAGCGTTCCCGACTCGTGGCTCGCGGTGAGCTGGTTGGGATCCGGTACTCCGATTCCACCGTTGATTTGCGCAGGCGGAATGCTAGCTCCCGCGACGACGACCACGGTGGTCACCGGCGGAGTGCCGAGCACGTCGCAGAACGACACTGCGGCGAACGTTCCGGGGGGTGCGTTGACCATGTAATCGATGTCGAGCATGGTCAGGCCCGTACCCGGGCCGAGGGTCACGGACGACAGGAAGTCGATCACGACACCGTGCGTCACGCCACCGATCTCCGGGTTGATCGACTCGAAGTCCGGTGGGCCGCCCCCGAAGATCGTCGCAGTCGTCGTACCGGCCGTAGCGTCGACGTAGGTCAGCTCAGCTTCGTTGTGACAGACACCGTACGACCAACCCTGAATCTGGTCAGCCGGGTTGTCCAAGAGCGTTTGCAGCGTCTGGGTAGTACCCGTGTCACCAATCGTCGATGTAATACTCACCGTGTGCTGCGCGAAAGCCGCGCTACAACAGAGAGTCATCGCGACTGCTGCGCTGGTTTTCATCAGTTTACGCAACATGTCTTCTCCTCTACCTCGTTCAGTCCCCTAGGGACGTTCAAGGGTCCCTGAAAGACAACATGTACTTTCGTCCCCGAGGGACCTTTTCTCGATCGTCCCGCCGAGCCCTTCGCGCGAGACCCGATTCTCTTACCCGTCGGCTCTACGGGTTTTGTGTTCTTGGTGTTCGTGTTTCGTGTCGATCAGCAATTTGGCGACTCACATTCGAGCGAGTCGAGCGTCGGGTCCGTGCCGGGAAAGCCCGGTTCCGGAGCCGGCGGTGTTTCACCTGCCATGAACAAGTAGCTCAAGATCATGACCACGTCCGCGGGATTGATCGCTCCG